>JAPLKT010000022.1 GCA_026387895.1 Gemmatimonadota bacterium
CGGCTGTGGGATTGGCGATCCCCTTTCCGGCAATGTCCGGAGCCGTTCCATGCACCGCTTCGAAGATTGCCGCGTTCTTGCCGATGTTGGCGCCCGGCGTCAGCCCAAGGCCACCCACCAGCCCGCTGGTGAGATCGCTCAGAATGTCTCCAAACAGATTCGTCGTCACAATCACATCGAAACGCTCCGGACGCATCACGAGCTCCATGGCGCAGGCGTCGACGATCTTCTCTTCGACCTCAATCTGCCCCGCGTACTCCTTGGCAATCTCGCGCCCCACTTCAAGAAACAAACCCTGCGAATACTTGAGGATATTCGCTTTGTGCACGAGCGACACCTTTTTGCGGCCATGCTGCACGGCAAATTCGAATGCGTACCGATGAATACGCTCGGCGCCAAATCGCGTGACCACTGCGGTGGACTGCGCCGCAGCATGCTCGTCGTCGCCGATCTTTACATAGTTCTCAATCCCGATGTAGAGCCCTTCGGTGTTCTCGCGCACCAACACGATATCGACGTCGGTAAAGCGCAGCCCCGGCAACACCGAGCGCGCGGGACGGACATTCGCGTAGAGGTCGAACGTCTTCCGAAGCGCCACGTTGATCGAGCGGAATCCCTTCCCCACTGGGGTCTCCAGCGGTCCCTTGAGTGCGAGCTTGGTCTTTCGAATGGACGCGAGCGTCTGATCGGGAATAGGATCGTTGTACGCCGTGACCGCTGCCATACCAGCCAGCTGGCGGTCCCACACGATATCTGCACCTGCGGCGTCGAGCAGGCGAACGGTGGCCTCGGTGATGCTGGGGCCGATGCCGTCGCCAGGAATTAGCGTTGCGTGAATTGACATGTCTTTGAGTATCGGTTGTACCCCGGAATGCCCGGGGTGACAGTCATCGTGGGGCCGCCAATGCAGCCACCTGCGTGACCAACGAACTGAACAACAGGGGGTCGCTCCCACTGGCAACCGCGTCGCCGAACACTTCCCCCACCCATAGCACCGTGGATCCACGGCCGTCCACCAACACAAGTCGCAGTCGTGCGCGCTGACGTGCGCCCTGCCGCTCCACCGTCAACTGCACCGGTAGCAACGCGAGGCGTGTATCACCCAGCGCAATCAGCGGACGGAGGTTTGATGCCACGATCTCTGGGAGTTGATCCCCGCCCTTCAGCGTCACACTCGACAACGACTTCGTGCCGAGTGCGTATGGGTCTCCGGTATACATCACATTGCGTTTGGCGGATCGGACAACATCCGCGGCATAGCCCCAGCCCTTCCCAATCCCAGTCGCCGCAATCGCCGCGCCGAGCGAGTCGTCGAGCGCTCGCCGCATGCCGTCCCACATGCCCACCAGCCGAAACTGGAGCGCCCCCACGCACCTGCGCCATCCCCACCCCAGAGAGGGCAAACAGTAAAGCGAGCACTCGGGGAAAAATTCGGCGCACAGGAGACTTGATTGGGGGATGATTGAAAGATAACGACCGCCAAACTCCGAAAACACCATCTACCCGGTTGCGGACCCCCCCTCCTATCCTGCATCTTCTCCCCCCATGCGCACACTCAAAGCCATCGCCTGGGCCCTCGTCTCGCTGACCGGCGCCGGTGCCTTCGCCTTCCTCGCCCTCCGCAGCGGTGAATCTGTCTCCGCCGGTTGGCTCCTGACCGCGGCCATCTGCACCTACTTGGTGGCCTATCGGTTCTACAGCAAAATCATCTCGGCGAAGATTTTCGCCCTCGACGCCACGCGCGCCACGCCAGCCGAGCGATTGGCCGACGGGCGCGATTTCGTCCCGACCAATAAGTGGATTGTCTTCGGACACCACTTCGCGGCCATCGCGGGCCCGGGTCCGCTCGTCGGCCCAACCCTCGCGGCGCAGTTCGGCTTCCTGCCAGGGTTCATCTGGATCGTGGTCGGTGTCGCGCTCGGTGGCGCGGTGCAGGACTGCGTGATCCTCTGCGCCTCTATCCGACGCGACGGCAAATCGCTCGGCCAAATGGCAAAGGATGAAATCGGACCCGTCGCCGGTATGACGGCACTCGTCGCGATTCTGGGCATCATGGTCGTGCTCATCGCCGTGCTGGCGTTGGTCGTGGTCAACGCGCTTAAGTCGAGCCCCTGGGGCACGGTGACGATCGCACTGACGATCCCGATCGCCATGCTGATGGGCATCTACCTCCGCTATCTGCGTCCGGGCAAGGTGCTTGAGACGACCGCGATGGGGCTCATCCTCCTCGGTTTCTCGCTCTTCGCGGGCCGCTGGGTCGCTGAGAATCCGTCGCTGGCGCCGATGTTCACGCTCACCGGTACCACGCTCGCCTTGGCGATCATGGTGTACGGTTTCTTTGCCTCGGTGCTGCCGGTCTGGTTGCTGCTGGCGCCGCGCGACTACCTCTCGGCGTTCGTGAAGATCGGTGTGGTACTCGCACTCGCCGTCGGCATTCTCGTCACCCTGCCGCCGCTCCAGATGCCCGCCTTCACGCGGTTTATCGATGGCAGCGGTCCGGTGTTCGCCGGGAAAATCTTCCCCTTCGTCTTTATCACGATTGCCTGCGGCGCGATTTCTGGATTCCACTCGCTGATTGCGAGCGGTACCACGCCCAAGCTGCTGGAGAACGAGGCCGACGCACGATTCATTGGCTATGGCGCGATGCTCACCGAGTCGCTCGTCGCCACTATGGCGCTGATTGCGGCCTGCGTGCTGACCCCGGGCACCTACTTCGCAATCAACGCACCGGCCGGCATCATCGGCACCACGGTGGAAAGCGCGTCACAGGTCGTGAGCAACTGGGGTTTCGCTATTACGCCCGCCGAGTTGACGACGCTGGCGCAGCAGGTGCAGGAGAGTTCGTTGCTCTCGCGTACGGGCGGCGCTCCGTCGCTCGCCGTGGGTATGGCGCACATCTTCGCGAACATTCTGGGCGGCGGTGGCGCGATGGCGATGTGGTACCACTTCGCCATCATGTTCGAAGCGTTGTTTATCCTCACGACGCTTGACGCCGGCACGCGTGTCGGACGTTTCATGCTGCAGGACTTGGGCAAGCATGTGTGGGAGCCGTTTGGTCGGGTGTCGTGGTACCCAGCCGTGGTGACCGCCAGCGCGATGTTCGTGGGGATGTGGGGCTATTTCCTCTATCAGGGAGTCACCGATCCGCTCGGCGGAATCAATTCGCTCTGGCCGCTGTTTGGGATTAGCAACCAGCTGCTCGCCGCCGTTGCGCTCTGCGTCGGAACAACCATCATCATCCGGATGGGGAAGAAGAAGTACGCCTTCGTCACGCTGATCCCGCTGAGCTGGCTGGTCACCGTCACGCTTACGGCCGGCTACATCAAGATTTTCTCGGATGACCCCAAGCTGGGCTTCCTCTCGCACGCCGCGCTGGTGGCGCAGAAGGTCGCCGCCGGAACACTCCCCGCCGGTGCTAAGACTGCGGCCGACGCAGCGCGCATGATCTTCAATGACCGCCTTGATGCGGGCGTCGCCGCGTTCTTTATGGTGTCGGTGCTCGTGGTGCTCGGCGCTTCGATGATGAAGTGGTACGGTGTGCTCAGTGGCGCGATCCCCGTCGGGAGCACCGAAGTCCCGTACTCGCCGCGCCAAGCCAAGGCCGCGTGATTCATTTGAAGATGCAGGTGCGCCCGTGAGTGTTTCAACCGTGCTGCAGTGGCCGAGCTTCCCCGCGATCGTGCGCATGTGCCGCGCGATTGTTGGCGCGCCAGACTATGCCGGATACGTGCAGCACCTGCGGGAGCATCACCCCGAGATCGCCCCGCTGAGCGAGCCGGAGTTCCAGAAGGAGCGATGGGACGCAAAATATTCGCGGCCAGGCAGTCGCTGCTGCTAACAGAGTATATACGAAACGCGGCGTCCCAGAGTTCTAGGACGCCGCGTTTCGGTTGTAGGTAGCTCAATCAGCGATAGATCACATACGGCGCGATCTTCGTCCGGAACGATGCAGACTCGGCGTTCCAGCTCGCGAGTAGGGCATCCACCGTTCCCTGCTCCACGGCCGCACGCAGTTGATCCGTGCCGGCCAACCGGTCAATTGACGACGCTCGCCAGGTGAAATCCTTCGGGTGACGCGCATAGATGGCGCGCAGCATCCGCACACCCATCTCTACCGGCTTCACGGCGTTGCGATCGGTCACGCGCACCTTGAGCATCGGAATCGTCTGCCCGGCGAACTTGTAGCCCGCCTCAATCGTTCGCGCGGTGGAATCAAAGCGCACGCCGGGGATCTTCATCACGTTGAGTTCGGCTGCAATCGCGCCCGCATCAGACATCCACGACGCACCAATCAACGTGAACGGATCCTCGGTGCCGCGCCCCTCCGTGACACTCGTTCCCTCAAAGAACACCGTGCCCGGGTACAGGAGTTCGGATTCCGACGTGCGAAGATTCGGCGACGGGTTCACGCGCGGAATCCCTGTTTCGTCAAACCACATCGAGCGCCGGTAGCCCTGCATCGGTACGACTTTGATGTCCGCCTTGATGAAGCCAGACCCCACGATGTAGCGCATCAACTCACCCGCGGTGAGTCCATACCGCAGGGCAACCGGGTGTCGGCCCACGAGCGACGAAAACTTCGGATCCAGGATATTTCCCTCGACGCGATCCGCGCGAATCGGATTCGGACGGTCAAGCACGATCACCGTCTTTCCAGCGGCCGCCGCCATATCGGCAAGGGTCCACTCAAAGGTGTAGACGCGCGCACCCACGTCCTGGATGTCATACAAGAGGACATCGACGTCCTTCAACATCGCCGGCGTCGGAACCGCGACATCACCAAACAACGAATAGATCGGCACGCCCGTCGCAGAGTCTACCGCCGACGCGACCTTCTCTCCCGCCTTCGCCACGCCGCGCAATCCGTGCTCAGGCCCAAAGAGCGCCGTCAACTTGACCCCCGGCGCCTTAAACAGCAGGTCGATCGTACTGGTCCCCTTGCGGTCGCGTCCGGAATGGTTGGTCAGCAGCCCAACCCGCTTCCCGCGGATGAGATGCATCGAGTCGGTCAGCAGCACCTCGATTCCGGGGCGCACGTTCCCCGCAACGAGTGGCGCGGTGCCTTGTGCGTGCAACGGCGCCGATGGCGTGAGCTGACTGAGGGCGCCAACGAGGGCGAAAACGAGCGAGCGTGACATCATCGTCGGAGGGGTGACGAGAAGCGGACGGTAGCTAAAGTCAGAACGTCAACTCCCTGAAAATGCATCGAATCTCGCGAGTGCAACAGCCCGGCGCTTCCCCAACCCCCGCTGGATCCGCCGTACGACGCTCCGTTCGAGTAGCGGGAGCCCCGTAGCGACGATAGCTTCGACGCATGATCGGCCACTGGCGCATCGCTCGACTCGGGACGCTCGCGGCGCTGCTGTTCGGCGTCGTCTGCGTGGCTGCTGCGTCCTCGAGCCCCCTCGGTGCACAGCAACTCCGCGGTACCGTGCTCATGCCGGACAGCGCCACCAAAGCCCCCGGGGTGATTATCGAGCTCCTGGCGAGCTCCGGCGCCTTAGTCGAGCGCACCCTCACGAATGCCCGCGGTGACTTTTCCCTCACCGCCCCGGGGCCCGGCCGCTACAGCGCGCGTGCGCTCCGCGTTGGCTTTCGTCCAACCCTCGTCGCTGCATTCGACCTTGCGACACCGTCGAGTACCGCGACAATCACCATCGTCCTCAACACTCGCCCCGTCGCCCTCGACGCCATCAGTGTTGTCACCAACGATCAGTGCCACCTGCGACCGGATTCTGGCCAGATGGTCTACGCGGTCTGGAACGAAGCGAGCAAAGCCTTGCTCTCCTCTCGGCTTTCTGCCGCTGGCGCTCCACTCGTCGCGGAGTGGATCACCTATTCGCGCGTCACCGACCCGCTCGAACTCCGCGTTGCGGAGCAGACGGTTCGGAGCACCAAGAGCATGACGACGACAGTCTTTCGCAGCTGGGACGCCGAAAGCCTCGCGGTGAATGGCTACCTGGTAGACCGGGGCGACAGCACCGTTTTCCACGCGCCCGATGCACAGGTGCTCTTGAGCGACGTCTTCGCAAGCGGACACTGTCTGCGCCTGCAACGCGCCAGCGCCGACAGCGCGACGTTGATTGGGGTGCGCTTTGAACCGACAACGCGTCGCGACAACATCTACGATATCGCCGGCACCTTCTGGGTCGACCGAGCCACCGCCGAACTGCGCGCACTCGACTTCAGCTACATCGGACTCCCCAAGGCCGCCAACGATGCCCGCCCCGGGGGACATGTCGAGTTCACCCATCTCACGAGCGGTAACTGGATCGTCAACCGCTGGTTCCTCCGCCTCCCACAACTGGGATCGCAACTGCGCGACCAACGCGCGGGGAACTTCCGTACGACCTCAACCGCCACCGTTTTGCGCGCGCTCCGGATTGCTGGCGGCGAAGTGGTCTCCATCACGCGGGACGGCACACAACTCTTCCGCGGCGTACTCCCAGAGGTGCGCGTGACCGTCGCAAGCCGCGATCCGCAGCACCCCGCGCGCGACGCCACCGTTACCCTTGAGGGCACCGACTACGAGGCTCACGCCGACAGCACCGGCACCGTTGTAATCCCACAAGTTCTCCCGGGCACCTATCGGGCATTGGGCCAAACCCCGACAATGGTCCTCGCCCTCGTCCCGCCATCAACACGCGACCTCGCGGTCGGCACTGCGGCCCGCGCGCGCGCGCGCTCCGGTGCGCGAACTGACTCGCTGCCGCTCCCCAGTCTGCGCGACGTCATGCACGCGGCCTGCACCGGCGACGACGACACCGCCGCGAACGCCATGCTCGTCGGCTTCGTGCGCGACTCACTCGGCGTGGGTCGCCCCGACGTCGCCGTCAGCGCGAGCTGGCTCGACACGCGCAACCTGAGCGGTGGCCTGCTCACCACCTCCGCCGACGGCGTCGCCATTCGCACCGGCGATATCGGCCAGTACCGCCTCTGTGGCGTCCCGCGGCGCGAACGGATTACGCTACGCAGTGAGTCCGACAGTCTCCGCGGCGCACAGACCTTTGTGATTGCCGATAGCGAATCGGTACGCGCCGCCGACATCGAACTGCGCACCGCCCGCCTCGACTCCCCCGACGCCCTCCCCGCGCTCCTCGAGCTCGTCGTCACCGCCCCAGGCGGCGCCGCACTGGGCGATGTGGTGCTCGACGTCACCAGCGGCACATTCAGCAAGCGGATCCGCACCTCCGACAAAGGACTCGCGCTGATCGCCAACGTCCCTCCAGGACTCGTCACGGTCCGCACGCGACGCGTGGGATTCCTCGCGGGTGAACTCGCACTCCTCGCACGCCCAGGGCGCAACACGGTGCCGATTCACCTCGCCGTGAACCTCCCCCCGCAACTCGACACCGTGCGGATCATGGGAAGCCGTCGCGTCTCGGGACGCCTCGACGAGTTCGAAACACGTCGCCTCCGGCACGAGGCGAGTGCGAGCATCACCGCCTCCGATATCGCCAAGCGAAACCCCGTGAGCACTTGGCAGATGCTCACGACGGTGCCTGCGGTGACCGTTGCCGAGCGGATGGGCGTAGTCGTCGCGCAGTCATCCCGCGGTCGGCTTCCGTCACTGATGGGACCGATGGCCCCCTGCCCCTACAACATCATGGTCGACGGCGTCCAAATGCAGAGCATCGTGGGCGACGACGGACAACCGCACATCGACCTCAAGCTCCTTCCCTCGCCGAGCGAGGTGCATGGGATTGAGGTGTTCGGCGGGCCATCGAGCATCCCGTTGAAGTACGGCGGCACGGGGAACAACCAGTGGTGCGGCCTTATCGCGATCTGGACGAAAGACGGCCGATAGGACGGGCGTTCGGCTCGCGCACCACGAGGAGCATCGCCACCGCAGCCAGGGCGGCGATCACGGCGCCCATTTGGAACGCGGCTGCCGCCCCCCACCGCTCCCACACCACGCCGAACAGCACCGACGCGGGAAGCGCCCCGAGTCCCACGGTGAAGTTGTACCATCCATACGCCGCGCCACGACGCTCCGCCGGCACGAGATCGGCGACCATCGCCTTCTCCACGCCTTCGGTCAGCCCGAAGTACACCCCGTACACCGCAAACAGGGCCCAGAGCTGCCAGGCGGCGTTCGCCGTGGCCAATAAAATGTATACAATACTGTATACAATCCACCCTCCCACAATCAACGGCTTGCGCCCCACGCGATCACTGAGCGTTCCCCCGGGAATACTCGACGCGGACTTCACCACACTGAGGCACGCCCACAACACCGGAATCAGCGCCACTGGCACGCCTAGCTGCGTGGCGCGCAACAATAAAAACGCATCCGACGAGTTGCTGAGCGTGAACAGGAACAGCACGGCTAGGTACCGCCAGAACTCCCCGCTGATCGTCGCAGGCGGCGCCAACACCGGCTTGGCAGCCGCGCGCATCGGCGGCACCGAGGACCGGGCGGCGCTCCGCGCCCCCTCCCGCACCCACACGGCAATCACCACCACCGCGAGCGCGCCCGGCACCGCCGCCCACCACATCACGCTTCGCACAGACATCGAGTACCGCTGCAACAGTGCCCACGCAATCAATGGCCCGAGCACGGCGCCGGCGTTGTCCGCCGCGCGATGCACCCCAAACGCCCGCCCACGCTGCGAGGGCTCCACCACATCGGCAATCAACGCGTCACGCGGCGAACTGCGCACCCCCTTCCCCACGCGATCCGCCATCCGCACCGCGAGCACCTGCCCCGCGCTCCCCGCCATCGCCATGAGCGGCCGCGCAACGGCGGCCAGCCCATAGCCGAACAACACCAGCGGCTTTCGCCGCACGCGATCGCTCCACCAGCCACTCGCGAGCTTGAGCAGTGCCGCCGTGCTCTCGGCGATCCCTTCAATGGTCCCCACCGCCCCCGCGCCGGCACCAAGCACGGTCGTCAGAAACACGGGAAGCAGCGGATAAATCATTTCACTAGAGACGTCGGTGAGGAAACTCACCGCCGCCAACGCCTTTACATTCCGCGGAAGGGGCGGACGCGCATCGCCCGCCGGCGTCATCCCTCGTGCACCTCGCGCCCGTCTAAGCGCCCGTCTAAGCGCCCGTCTAAGCGCCCGTCTAAGCGCCCGTCCTGGCCCTCCTGTGCTTCTCGCGCCGATCCAGCAGGCTCCGTTAGCACGACTTTCGCGAACGCGGCGTGCTCAGGAAACGCTGCCACATAGTCCTCACGCCACGACTCCGCAAACGCAGCAGCCTCATCGCGCGGAATCATCGCCCACACCGCGCCCCCAAAGCCAGCGCCAAACGCCGAGGCCGCCACCGCGCCCTGCTCGCGGGCCATCCGCTGCAGCGCAATCGTTTCCGGCACTTGATTCCCCAACGCATCCTCAGCTAAGCGCTGCGAGCGATCCACAATCGCTCCAAACTGCTCAAGCTCTCTCGCAAGCAGCGCATCCGCCGCCCCCGGCACAATCTCATCAACCTCGGCGCGGAACTGCGCCAATCGGGGCACGAGATACGCGCCGCCTATTCCTTCAGCACCACGCTCGGCCAGCACCGCAATCTCCGCAGCAGCTGCTGCACCGCTCGCGAGCGCGTCGGCAAGCGTTGCATCGGATCGACCGCTCTTCGCGTTCCACGCGCGCACCAACGCGCGCATGGCGTCCGACGCGCGGTTGTATGCTCCCCGCGCGTTGCCCGTCTTGGTGGCGCGCACGCCGCTCACGCCAACCGCAAGCACATGATCCGACGGCCATGGCACACGCCGCTCGAGTGCCGCAGGGAGATACGAAAAAACCCCGCAATGCCCCGCCGCAGCACAAACGATCGCCACATGATCCTGCGCACCACCGCGCACCCCAACCCCAGAATTCCCGGCAAAGCCACCAAACGGCGCCCCGGTTTCCATAGCCGCAAAGTATTCCGCGCGCGCAATGTCACTCGGGATCACCTCCTGCCAGCGCGGATTGTCCTGCATATGGTTCGCATCCGCCAACGCGGTAGCAATCGCCACCACGAGCGCGCTCGAGCTACTCAGCCCAGCCGACGCGGGGAGTCGACTCGTCAACTGGATATCAACGCCCACACGGGAATCCGGAAAATCCCGGGCAAACCGCCGCGCCACCGCCGCCACATAGGTACTCCACATCGCACCGTGACGCGTAGCAGCCGCACTGAGCGGCACTACCACAAGGCCGCGGCGCTGGGAGTCACGCACGCGAACCACGGGCTCTGGCATCGACGTCGCGCGCACTGCAATCGTGAGATCCACCGCACAGGTCATCGAGCGGCCACCAGCATAGTCCACATGCTTGCCCACCAGCTCCACACGCCCAGGAATGAGGTAGTGCTTTCTCATGGACGCGGATCCATCGCCGCCAACTGACTCCCTACAAATTCCACGTCAGCGCGGCACGACAAATCGAGCACACCCGCACGCGTCTGCACCACGCGGAACGGTTCCCTGAGCTCTCGGATCGCTGTCATCACGGCATCCTGTAGCTCCAACTCGCCGCGAGGCGAGGGCCGTACCCGAGCACACGCGTCAAAGATCACCGGCGTGAACGACCAGAGATTCATAGACACCCAACGCTCGGCTCTCAGCGCGAGCGGGTCGTCAGCCGACGGCTTTTCACGAATCGTGCGCATGAGTCCCGCCGCATCCGCATCAATCAGCGCGAACTTCAGCACGCGCTCCGCCTCGATGCCACCAAGCGCTACGAGCGCCTCTGCCTCGAACGCTACGAGTCCGCATCCCCCAATGGCTGCGGCAGCACGGCACGCCTCGGCGGGATACAGATTATCGGAGTTCAGCACGAGAAATGGTGCATCACGCACGGCGTCTTGCGCTGCCAGCACAGCATCTGCTGTTCCGCGCGGTTCGGCCTGAACGGCAAATCGAAGCGTCACTCGACGCCCAGCCGCGGTCTCCTCGAAGTAGCGTCGCATCTCCTGATGCTCCGGCCCGATCACGAGCACCGCCTCGCGAATCCCGGCATCGGCCAACACCGAGAGCGAATAATCCAGAAATGGACGAGCGAAGGGCATCATCCCCTTCGCCCCGATAGATGCGGCCGCGTCCTGAGCCGCATCGAGTCCCTGCGCGGACATGTCGCCGCTCGCACGCCGCATTCGCGTGCCGAGCCCGCGAGCCAGGATGACTGCCTGAGTCGCGGGCCCTGCTGTGGTCATCCTTCGCTCTGCGCCCAGAAGCCCGACAGCACACGCTGCATGAAGAAGCCACTGATGACAAAGACGGCGAGGCAGGCGTAGAACTGCGGCATCCGTCCGTACAGGTAACTGCCGGTTCCAAAGAGCGCCGAGTAGACGAACGAGCAGCCGAGCACCCAGCCCAACATAGCCTGTGGGAGTGCGTTGGCCGCGGGTTGCACCGAGGACTTGGCACGGATCGGGCCCCAGCCCGGGCCGCCCGGACGCACGAGGGTAAAGAACTTGAGCAGCGTCTCTTCATCGGCCGGTGCGGCAACGAGGGTGGTCACAAACCACACCACAGTAGTAACGCCGACCGTTACGAGCAACGAGATATGTTCGGCTACGACAAGACCGTTCTTGCGCGCAATGAAAAATCCAAGCGCCACAACAAACGACGACGCCATCGCCGAGATCTCACTCCAGGCACTCACGCGCCACCAGAACCAGCGCAGGAGGTACAGCAAGCCCGTGCCGGCGCCAATCGAGAGGATCAGGTCAAAGGCTTCCTTGGCCGTGCCAAGCGCGTAGGTCATGAGCGCGGCGCACACCATGAGCGCCGCCGTCACGAGACGGCCCACGAGCACATAGTGTTTTTCGGTGAGCCCAGGACGCAGGAAGCGGCGGTAGAAGTCGTGCACGAGGTACGACGTCCCCCAGTTCAGATGCGTTTCGATCGTCGACCGATACGCCGCCAATGTCCCTGCGACCACGAGTCCGAGGAATCCCGCGGGGAGGAACCGCATCATCGCCGGATACGCGATGTCGTCGCCAATGAGCTTGGGGTCGACGTGCGGGAAGGTCGTCGCAATGTCGCTCAGCTGCGGGTAGATGATGGTCGAGGCCAACGCGACAATAATCCACGGCCAGGGACGCAACGCGTAATGCATCACGTTGAACAGCAGAGTGCCGATCACCGCGTCCTTTTCTGTTTTGGACGCGAGCATCCGCTGCGCGATATACGAACCACCGCCGGGCTCAGCCCCTGGGTACCAGACGCTCCACCATTGAATGGTGAGCGGAATAATGAACACCGTGGCCGCCACGCTCCAGTTCCCAAAATCGGGAAGCATGGCCAGCTTGCTCGCTGGCACCTTCGCAAAGAGTCCCGCGAGTCCACCAACTTCGGGCTGCTGCAGCGCGTAGTACGCCACGGCAAAGGTGCCGGTCATGGTGATGCCGAACTGGATCGTATCGGTGACAAGCACGCCCCACAGTCCGGAGACCGAGGCAAAGAAAATTGTCATCACCGCGCACACGAGCAGCGTGCGCTCCATCGGCCACCCCAACACCACGTTGCCAATCTTCGCGGCGGCGAGGTTCACCGTGGCCATAATTACGCAGTTGAAGAAGAGCCCCAGATACACCGCGCGAAAGCCGCGCAGGATGCGCGAGGCCTTCCCCGAGTACCGGATCTCGTAGAACTCCAGATCCGTGAGCACTCCCGAGCGGCGCCAGAGCCGCGCGTAGAAAAACACCGTCATCATGCCGGTGAGCAGGAAGCTCCACCAGAGCCAGTTCTCCGCCACGCCACTCTGTCGCACCATGTTGGTGACGAGGTTCGGCGTATCGGTGCTGAAGGTGGTCGCCACCATCGAAATACCGACGAGCCACCAGGGCGCCGCGCGCCCCGAGGTGAAGAACTCACTGGTGCTCTCGCTCGCGCGGCGCCAAAAGAACAGCGCAGGAATGAAGCTCACGACGATCGACGTGGCGATGATCACCCAGTCGATCGTGGCGAAATGGAACGCGGTCGCCACCGCAGCGGGTGCTGCCTGCATCAAAGGGAATGTCACGAGCGTTTCTTGCTCCATTCGCCACGGGTGAAGTCAGGGAACTTCATGGGCTGGCCACTCTTGGCCACGCTCATCTGCGACAGCGGGAACGGTGCACTCCATGTTGCGGCATCGTACACGTCATAATCTGGCACGAGTCCCTCGTGCATGCACTCGATCAACCGGAAGGCCATCACGTAGTCCATACCACCGTGGCCACCGCTCCGTGCCTTGTCGCCGACGCGCGTCCAGAGCGGATGCTCGAAATCTTTCTTCCAGTCGTCAATCGGGTAGAACTGCTCCTTTGCCGACTTGCCTTCGACATAAATCCGCGGAGGATAGTCCTCGAACGTTCCCTTGGTTCCCAACACACGATTGTGGCGCGTGTACGGACGTGCATTGCTCACGTCGTGCTGCAACATCACGGTTTTCCCCTTCACCGTCTTGAGGATCGACGTGTTCATGTCGCCTGTGATGTACTGCTCGTTCCACTTGGGATCGGTCTTGTCCTTGACGGTCTCTTCGCGGTACATCGACAACCCACGCTCCGGCCCACTGACGCTCACCATATAGTCGTAGCGGTCGCCGCTGTGGATGTCCAAGTACCAGCTCACCGGCCCAAGTCCGTGCGTGGGATACAGGTTCGCGTTCGCCCGCGTGTGCCACGCGCGGCGCCACAGCCCCTCGTCCCGCCCTTCATTCAAAATGCCGCGCAGATCGTGCAGATACGCGGCCTCGGCGTGCAACACTTCGCCGAACACCCCTTCATGCACCATCCGGTTCACCATCATCTCGTTGTAACCGTAGTTGCAGTTCTCGAGATGCAGGCAATGCTTGCGCGCCTTCTCACTCGCGTCGACCAACGCCCACAGATCCTTGAGCGTCGTGCCAAAGGGACACTCGCTCGCCGTATGGTGCCCGTGCGCCAGCGCCGCGAGCATCACCGGTACGTGGTACTCCCACGGGGTCGCGGTGTACACGATGTCCAAATCGGTGCGTGCCACCAACTGCTCAAAAGCATGATCGCCTCCGGTGTACGTCGCCGGCGCCGCATGCCCCTTGTCAGTGATCATCTTGGTGGCGCGCGCCAACTTATCGGGCACGGTATCGCAGATCGCGACAATCGTTACCCCGTCAATACCAAGCAGTTCGTTGAGCACCGAGCGGCCACGAAGCCCCGTGCCGACAATCCCCACGCGCACGTTCGCCATGCGCTCAAAGGGAACACCCTTCATTGTTTTACGCGCCTTGGGAGCCGCGGGCTGCTGATCCGGATGTGCGATCGCCGAAATATCCTCGGCGATTCCGCGCGTAAATGCGCCACTTGCGGCTAATCCTGCACCCGCGAGCGCCGCCCCCTTCAACAATCCCCGCCGACTCAGTTCGCTCATCGTTCGCCTCGGACCTCGGAGTTATCGCCGACCGTCGTGGACCCATGGACCCGCTCCAAAAGCACAGCATCACCAATCAGAGAATCATGCAACACACAGTCAATCAGGCGCGACTTCGCGCCGATCACGGCGTCACGCACCGTGGTTCCGGTGATCGTGCTCCCCGCGCTGATGCTCACATTCGGCCCGATCGTCGACCCCGTGAGCGTGCACCCGTCCTCGATGTACACGGGCTCAATAATCGTCGCCCCCTGCACATCCGCCGGACGACGCGCACGCCCCTTCTCGAGCATCACGCGATTCGTGTCGAGCAAGGTGTCGAGCTTCCCCGCATCGTACCACCCGGCGACATCCTCCACCTTGAGCTTGGCGCCATGGTCGATCATGTACTGGAAGGCATCTGTCAGGTAGAACTCGCCATTGTTCGCCGGCTGCGCCAGCGTGTGCGCGATCCCTTCAAAGAGAAGCGCTGAATTTCTGATGTAGTAGAGCCCAATATTCGCCCGCTTGCTGATCGGCGTCTTCGGCTTCTCCACGATCTTGGTCATGTGGCCCGCCGCGTCGGTCACCACCACGCCAAAGCGCTGGTAGTCCTCGACTTCTTTAGTCCAGATGATTCCGTCGTCCGTACTGGTGGGAATAATCGACAAATCGGCATCGAAAATCGTGTCGACAAAAATGATCAACACCGGCTCGCCCTTCACGCGCGACTTCGCGAGCTCAACCGCCCCCGCGGTTCCGTCCTGCACCTTCTGTTCAATGAAGGTCGCAGGAAGATCCGCGTAGACCGTCCGTGCGTGCGCCTCGACCGTCTCCTTGAGGTGCCCGGTGATATACACCACCTCGCTCACATCGCCGAGCTTCCGGACGTCGTCGAGCACATAGTCCATCACTGGCTTTCCCGCCACGCGCAGCATGGGCTTTGGCACGGTGTGCGTGTGTGGGCGGAGGCGCGTTCCCTTGCCTGCCAACGGAATGATCACCTTCATGGCGCGCTCGTGCCTTCGCGGCCGTACTTGTCCGTCAAGCGTACCACATCGTCCAAGTGCGGCGTGCTCGCCTCGAGCAGATCACAGTCGGTCACGGCCTGCATCTGGTGCACATGCCCGGGCTCGTTGCGGTAGCTCTCCCCTTCGGTGAGCCGCACTTCGCGCAGCGGCGACCCCGCGGCATCGGCCACGCGGTAAATCATCTCGCCCTTCAACACGTGAATGACTTCGTCCTTCACATTGTGGTACTGCAACGACAACGATTCCCCCGCCTTGATATGCAGCACCTTCCCCACGTAGTGCTCCGTGTGCGCCCAGATCGTTTCGTGCCCCCAGGGCTTCTGCACTACTTGCACCGGTGTCTTTCCACTCATCGCATGCTCTCCAATGGTCGTGCCGTAATTGAACTTGGGCTCGTGACGCAGCCATTAATGCAGGTCCCGCATCCCGTACACGCAGCGCCCACTACAGGGCGCCCCTTCGCATCAAGACGCAACGCCTCCTCTCCCACAGGGCAGACACGTACGCACACCCCGCACTCCACATCGCGGTGGGCAATACACAGCTCGGTATCGATGCTAATCAACGACATCTTCACGCTGCGCCAGAGGTCGAACGGCACCTCAAGCGCGGCCGTCGGACAGGCTACCGCACAGGGCATATCCGAACACATCACACAGGCCTGACTGGCCACCTGCAACGCGGGCGTTCCGGCCGCTAACCCCGCGCTGGTCGGCAACGCACGGATCGCGCGCACCGGACACGCCGGCTCACACGCCCCGCACCGCGTACAGGCAGCCAAAAACGCGGCCTCAGGCAACGCCCCCGGCGGCCGAATGTGAATCCCACCGCCCATTTTGGCCGATACGGCGTCCACCGCTTTCCCCAGGACCTTTCGGAACCCCTGGGTAAAAAAAGCCCGACGGTCGACTGAATCGGCCATCGGGATAATCTGCGATACGGAGCACAAAAAAATAAGGCGTCAGGGCGGGCTCCTTCGGGTCACCACAGCGACCGCCCACCCCGCGGTGTGGCGAACCGGTGCTTACCGGCTCACCATCCGCGCCTTCAAGCGCTCCAAACGACGGCGCACCGACCCGTCCATCACCGTGTCGCCGTACTTCACAATCACGCCACCCAGGATCCGGCTATCCACCGCCACATGCGGTACCACAACCTTCCCGATCGACCGGCTCAGCGACGCCGCAATGGCCTGCACATCGGCCTCCGAGGTCTCACGCGCCACAGTAACGCGGGCATGCAAACGCCCTTCGGCCGCATCCAGCAAATCACCATACGCCACGGCAATCTCAGGGATCAGCGTCTGCCGACGGTTCGTCACGAGCTTCTGCAAAAACTTCACAAAAGTGCTCGGCGCCTTCTCGCCGAGTGCCTTGCCGAGCATCGCAATTTTGTGCGCTTCCGTGACCTGCGGAGCAGCCAGATACCGCTGGAGCGTCACATCCTGCTCCACTGCGCCGGCCACGCCATTGATCAGCGCCGCCCACTCGGTGCGCGCGTTGGCCTTGGTGGCCAACTCGAGCAACGCTTCGGCGTAGTTCTTGGCGATCGACTCGTTGTTCATTTATCGCGTGCCAATCGAGGCGAGGTAGCTCTCCACGAGCTTCCGGTTCTGCGCGTCGTCAAGATTCTTTTCGATCACCTTGCTCGCGCCGGCCAGCGCCAGATCAATCGCCTCGCGGCGGATCTCGTCAATCGCCTTGCCCTTCTCGGCGTCGATGTCGCGCCGGGCGCGCTCCAGCATCTCGTCCTGCTGCTTCTTGGTGCTCTCCAGCAGCTCAGCGCGCATCGACTCCGCCGTCGCGCGCCCCTCGGAGATGAACTTCTGCGCCTCGCCCTTGGCCGCTTCAATCAGCGCCTTGTGCTGCGCGAGCAGTGCAGCCGCCGCGTCCTGGTCAGCCTTGGCCGACGCAATGGCAGCTTCGAGCGCGGCCTCGCGGTCACGCACCGCGGCCGTAATCGGGCCGAAGGCGAACTTGGCGAGCACCACAAAGACAATCGCGAAAATGATCAGCGTCCATGCCATCAGCCCGGTGCTGGGCGAGAGCAGGTTCACGGAGCCGCCGGCCGCCTCGCCTTCCTGAGCCAGGAGGGGAGTAGCGATCAGCGACAGAGCAACGACGCGCGAGAGCAGGGAACGCATAGGATATCCGAATATGAAAAGTTGGGGTGCTCGGGGCCGCCCCGTCGTGTGAAGGAGCGGCCGCGAGCGTAACAACCGAGCGCTGCTTAGAACTTGCCCTGGATCTGGAACGCGACGACGACGGCGAACAGCGCGGCGCCTTCGATGAACGCGGCAAAGATCAGCGCGGCGGTCTGGATCTGACCGGCGATCTCGGGCTGACGAGCCATGCCCTCAACAGCCTGGCCACCGACGCGGCCGATGCCGAGTCCGGCGCCAATGATGGCGAGACCGGCACCAATGCCAGCGCCCATCATCGCCCACGCACCCATGTAGCTCTTGTTGTAGCCGGCCACTTCTGCGGCGGCCTGGAACAGCGGATACATCGTCATTGAAAAACTCCTGAAAACCGTGGTCCTGCAGTCTCGCCTGCGTATGGGTTGCCCCAGTCCTACACCGCCATCCGTCACCGATGCTCGCCACACGCACGAGCCTCAACGGACCTCACCGAACAAGAGGTTCGGCTACCGCACGAGCGCTCCGGCGTGGAGTGCCCGCGTCCCACACAACGCTAGTGATGCGACTCGCGCACCAACCCAATGAACACACTCGACAGCAGCGTAAAGATGAACGCCTGCAAGAACGCTACCATCAGCTCGAGGAACATGATCGCCACCGCCATCGCGAGCGGCAACGGGGCAAGCACATACGAGCCGAACGAGAAGATCAAACCAATGAGCGCCAGCACCACAATGTGACCGGCCGTCATGTTGGCAAACAAACGAATGGCCAACGCAAAGGGCTTGGTGAACTTTCCGATCAGTTCCACCGGGCTCAGAATAATCGACATGGGAATGCGCATGCCAAGCGGCATGTCGCGCGGCCAGAAGATGATCGTATTGATATAGCCCGCCCCGAGCGCCTTCATGCCGGCAATCTCGATCACCAAGAAGGTGACGATCGCCAGCGTTGCGGTGACGGCAATGTTGCCGGTCGCGGTGCTGCCGTAGGGAATAAGACCGAGCAGGTTACAGGTCAGAATGAAGAAAAACAGCGTGAGCCCAAAGGGCACAAACGCCTCGCCATGATGGCCGACGTTCGGAAGGATCACTTCATTGCGGATATACAGCACCATGGCTTCCATAGCGCCGCTGAACCCCGTGGGCGGCCGTCCCGTAGCGGCCCGCTTGGCCACGCCGCGCGCCGCCGAGGTGAGAGCCACGATCACGAGCGTAGCGGCGAGCAGGAGCATGACGACGTGCTTGGTCGGCGACATATCCAGCTCAAGCGAGCCGATATGGAGTGGCGCCCAGTGCGGCAGCTCAATCTCCTGCACCAGCCCGTGCCCGAATCCCGCTGGGATATCGAGCGCGTGCGCGTCGGTGATATGCGGAGTGATGATATCCACCTTCTTCGGCGCGGCGTCCTGCGCAGCAATGCGCGCAGGAGCGGCGGCCAACACGAGGGCGGTAAATAGTGCAGCGAATCTCATGGCTTGAGCAGTAGTGGTTCGAAGAGCGTGGTCACGAAGAAGAACGCGACCAAGCTGATCAACGCGGGTGCCGACTGAAGTCCCAACACTTTGATAAAAATCATTCCGTACAATCCCACCGTGAGTAGCCGCAGCAACATCCCGGCCCCCCACCCAGCCATCACATTCACCTTGCGCAGGTAGAACGCAAAGCCGAATCCAATCCCCTGCACCACGACCGAAATCGCCGCACTGGTCCACACCGCCCGCGCCCCCTCGGCGCCAGGATACAACGCCGTGAAGGCAAAGCCGCCCCCCACAGTCACCAAGCCCAGCAACACCGCGAAAATGCCAATCTGTTTCACGACCCTTTCCCGTGTGTCCGCTGTTCGTCCGTACGCGCTTTTTCGTCCTTCACCGCGCGCAACATCAGGTACAACCCACTCGCAAAGCCCACGCACAGACCGCCCAACACCCCCCACGGTCCGCTGCCGAACTTGTGATCAGCCCAGTTGCCCAGATAGAGGAAGAGCAGGATCGCAACCGCAAACTGCACCCCCAGCCCGCCTAACCGCGCGGCACTCCCGGTGTCGCCCTTCGTCCGCTCCCCCCGCGCCGCCGCCAGCAACGCATCACGCCGCCGTGCAATGGCTTTGGCACGCTCCCGTGACTCCGGCGACTCCGTCTCGCCAGCTGGTCCCGCAGGAGGCTCGGAAAATCCCATGTTCAGCCTTGAAAGTTAGGAGCTTGTGAAATATTTCGCAAGCGAACTTTCCGCTCTGAAAATAGGGGGTCATGATCCCCGTGGCGCCCCCACATTTTTCGCGCGCCTTTCACGACAGGGCGTTATCCACACCGAATAGACACCGAAATAGTGCAAAACCGCCATCAATCGGCCATCGCCAGAGTAACCGCCAACCATACAACCCCGCCCCCCACTTCTACTTACGCGTGACCCCCGATTTGACGAATCGTCTCCTTGTTGATAACTTCCGCACTCGGAAAATAACGGTCCTATATTTGTAACATTCCGAGTGCCCCTTCACGCCGCTGCCCACGGATGAACGGAAAAATCACCTTCGCATTGCTCAGCATCGGCGTCCTCGCATTTGCATGCGGACGTCCACGTGCGGCTGAGACATTGTCGAAGGGTCGCACAACAAAATCACATGGCCCGGCACTCACGCCATCGCTCGCGGTGAACGCGCGCGGTGCGAACGACGCGGTGCACTTCGATTTCGTCGTCAGCAACACGGGCAACAAGAAACTCGAAGTGAGTTTTCCCTCTGGGCAAACCCACGACATGATCGTGCTCGACTCACTCGGCCGCGAAGTCTGGCGCTGGAGCACCAAGCGCATGTTCACCTCGGCGCTGCAGAACAAAGTGTTGCGCGAGCACGACACGCTCACGTTCAATGATGAGTGGAGCAACGCCGCGCCTGGCCGGTACACGGCGGTCGCGCGGCTCGCGTCGGTGAACTATCCTATGGAACAGCGCGCCGAATTTGTGGTGAAGTAGCTGGCCACTGAGTGGGCAGCAGGCCAAGGCAGGTGATCCGTTCAGCGTTTTGTTGCCGGGCGCCGTTCACGAACGGCGCCCTTTTCGTTACCTTAGGCGAGGTATTTGTCCCCGCCCTTGGCGGCCCGCCCGCTGGCGGGTTTTTCATCTTGTGCACGGAGCAGCAGTAGTGGCCACTCCTCAGTCGGCAGCAGACGAACGCGATCTGGCACTTCTTGCCACGCTCGCTGTAGCGCGCAAGGACATTGCGGCGCAGATCGGGCGAAAGATCGTGGGGCAGCACGAGATTGTGGATTCCCTTGTTGCGGCGATCCTTGCCGGCGGCCATGTGCTGCTGGTGGGTGTCCCCGGACTCGCGAAGACCCTTTTGATTCAGACGCTCGCGGAGACGCTCGACTTGGATTTCGGTCGCGTGCAGTTCACGCCGGATCTGATGCCGAGCGACATTACGGGCACGGAGTTGCTTGAGGAGGACCACGGCACCGGCAAGCGGAGCTTTGTGTTCCAGAAGGGGCCGATTTTTGCGAACATTGTGCTGGCCGACGAGATCAACCGCGCGCCCCCAAAGACTCAGGCGGCGCTGCTCGAGGCCATGCAGGAGCACCGTGTGACTGCCGCGGGCAAGACGTACACGCTTAAGGAGCCGTTCTTCGTGCTCGCTACGCAGAACCCCATTGAGCACGACGGTACGTATTCGCTGCCGGAAGCGCAGCTTGATCGGTTTATGTATCAGCTCAACCTTGGCTATCCGAGCAAGGAGGAGGAGGAGCGGATTGTGAACACGACCACGGGCAGCAAGACGAATGTGATTGAGCCGGTGTTGCGTGGTGCGCAGATTATTGAGATGCAGCAGTTGGTGCGCCGGTTGCCGGTACCGCCGAGTGTGGTGAGTTATGCGGTGGGTTTGGCGCGTGCGACGCGTCCGGGTGAGCCGGGGGCGAGTGCGGCGGTGCAGAAGTATGTGAGTTATGGTGCGGGTCCGCGTGCGTCGCAGTATTTGGTGCTTGGCGCGAAGGCGCGGGCGGCGATGGACGGGCGGAGCGTGCCGGACCTTGATGATGTGAAGGCGGTGGCGACGAATGTGCTCGGGCACCGTGTGGTGTTGAACTTCCAGGCTGAGGCCGAGGGAGTGGGGGTGAAGCAGTTGGTGCAGTTGTAGGCTTTGCTCTTGGGATGGATGTGAGCGGGGGGCGGTGCGCGGTGCGCACTGCCCCCTGTTTGTTAGCGGACTGGTGCCAACCCCAGCGAACGCAGCATCGGGTGCTAGGTCGCAGTCCAATCGACCGCTCAGCGCTCGTTGGGGGTGAGGTCGGGCTGGCAAAGGACGCGCGGAAGGACTTCCGCGCCGGAAAAGTTAGATGAAAGCTTGTGATGTTACGCGTGGGCCGCAAACCTCAGTGCCAATACGTGGCTCCAGGATATTGACATACCTAGGAACGACCGTCGACTCACTAACCGGATGTAACACGCCGGCCGCCAATCAATGCTTGGGGCACCGCAATGCAATGGTACGCCTTCGGCGTCGATTCCCCTTGCCTGCAAAACGGATGCTGGCCAAGTTTACGCGGTCGTGCGCTACCACCCATCGATGCCCACCGGATGGAACACTCAGCACACTCTTCTGCCACTCAGGAAAAGACGATATCGGATGTGCGCGTTATCGGTCTTGGGGCTGCCGAAATATGGCTCGGCAGCCGTGTTGTTACGCCAACCACCGATGTGCTCTATGCCGTACTGTTGTTTTTAGCGGTACAGCACCCGAGACCAGTTGCAGCCAACGCGTTGCTTCAAATGATTTGGCCAAACATCGATGAGCCGCGACGGCGTCACTCGCTTCGCCAACTCGTCTATCGAATTCGCCGTTTCGGCTGCTCGGTTTCAACAAATAACGGTGCACTGAAGTTGGACGTGGACTCGGTGTCGGCAGACTTTGATCGCACGGTCTCCGCTGAATGGGTTGCGCAAGCATCACTCGCGGAAGTCCGAGACGCCACCACGCTGTTTGCCGAGTTTTCTCCGAGCTTCTCGCAACCATTCGCCGAGTGGCTCGACAGATTACGCGCCGATGTGGGGACTCGGGCTCGCGACGCGTGTCTCGAGCGAATCCGAGTAACTAAGTCCCACGGTCGATGGTCTGACGTCGACGAATGGGCACGTCTTTGCCTGCAATCTGACTCATTAAATGAAGAGGCGACTTTAGCGCGAGCCGAAGCGATGGCGATGCGCGGTTCCAAGTTAGAAGCCCAATCGCTTCTCACTGAGTATGTATTGGAACTGGGGGACTCGGCATCGACGGTCGGGCTTCCTGCGCGCGTGCTTCGCAGGAGAATTTCCGAACTCGCTGAGACTCGGCGATTTTTCGTTCCCGACGGCTCATTCGGTAGAGAGCGCGAGTTTGCGCTTCTCACGGACTCCGCATCCATAGCTAGGCAAGGACGATCAATAGCCACATTTGTACACGGCCCGGCCGGCACAGGGAAAACACTACTACTAGATCAATTCGCCACTTTTTGCGAAACGCAGGGCTTTTCTCTGATTCGCGTGCAAGTTGTTCGCGATTTACATGGAACTTCGGGCTCGCTCCTCACAGACGTGCTGCGAGCGGCACTCCAACTACCTGGGGCACTAGCATGCTCCCCAGAACACCTGGCCTTTCTACGCGAGTTCGCGGAAAACTCGACAACCGCGCCCCTGTTTTGGCCCAGCAAAGCAACATCCCAGAACATCGACTCGATCGGTACAGCCGTCAGCTCTCTCTTCCGTGAACTCGAGGTCGAAAAGCCCCTAGCACTCTTTCTGGATGACTATCTAGCCTCGGACACAACGTCGCTAACAATATTGAGTTGCGCGACAGCTGCGATGAAGGGATGCCGTTTGTTGCTTGTGGTCTCAGCGCGGGAGCATCCGCCACAGTCTCCCTTGGTCAGTGCAGCTCAAGAGATTCGAGATTTGCACTTAGGAACCCTCTCGCGAGACGCCACAATGCGCTTCGCTGTATCTGCTGCCGCAATCGGTGGAACAAGCCTAAGCGAGGAGGACCTCGAGAACATATATACAGCAACAGGAGGACATCCTCTATTTGTTCGCGAAATCGCCACGTCTCGTTCTAACACATATAACACCTACAGCCTTCCTCAAAACCTCGAGGCCATCATCTGGGCCAGCGTTCGCGATCTAAGTTCCTCAGCCCAGCGCCTCCTCAGCTTGCTTTCGATACTCCATGGCAGCGAGGGCAGTGAAGACTCGCTGTCGCTTACTGACCTGCAAGAACTGGACTGCGAAATCATCTTGATAGAGCTGACCACGGCAGGTCTCCTCCCGACGGTGGGTTCTTCGCGCTTAAAACCCTGTCTCGCCGTCAGCTTGGCTGTGCGAGCTCGACTCTCGCCGACGATTTTATCCTCTCTTCACTTTCGTGCTGGATGCGTCCTCGAACGAAAGGCTATTCTATCTGACAGCGCGGCATATGCTCGGGAGGCGGCACGCCACCTAGGCCTCGCTCGAGAGGGGGAAAGAGCAGCACGGTTGCTTAGTGAGGCTGCTGCACGTCAAATCGCACTGGGAAATAGCTCTGAGGCAGCTGATCTGCTGCAGGTCGCTGCGCGCGCGGCTAATAGTGAGTTGACACGACTTCAGTGCAAGCTGGCTGAACTGGGCGCAAGAAGGCTTACGGGTGATTGGGAGGGCGTAGCAGCTCTTTGCTCTGAACTTTCGCGCAACACTCGCAAACGAGTTTTAAAATCGACGGATCTTCTGGATGTATACCTTACGTCACTCGAGGCCGACATGCATCGAGGCAGCAGTCCCCGGTTGACTATGGCGCGCAGTGCCGCTGTGATGACCGAGAAACAGTATCCGCATGACCGCAGGGAGCGTGCAGCAAATCTTACCGCCACGCTCGCTTCCAATCTGGGGGACTGCCAGCACTTGTCTGCTGCCTTAGATGCGCTCCCGCTCGAGAGCGCCACCGAAAGTCGAGACTCCTTCGACCGGCAACTTGTACACATCATCGCCGAACACGACCTCGGAAGCCTCGAAAACGCGAAGACACAAGCACAGCGACTGGTGTCGCGAGCGAGAATCACAGGATCTGTTGAGGTCCTAGTACGGGCGCTGTTGGCGGCCAGCGTTCCAGAGAGATCGAGCGGTGACCTCGATACGACTGTCGCTTTGTTGAGGGAAGCACACGCTGAATGTGAATCGCATCAACTCTGGTCTTTGGCTACGCGGTGTGCCGATACTCTCAGCGGCGTGCTGTTCGATTCTGAGGACTTGGAGCAAGCGCAGAAATGGCAGGAGGTTGCTGACTCCACCTGCAGGTCGGTGTTTTCGCACTGGACGAATCGCACAGTTGTTCACCAGCGGCTTCGCCTGAGCGCCCACAGCCAAGCACATGCCACATTCGACCACGCCTTCCTGAGCGACTACACGCAAGTTGTGTTCAGAGACGAACTCGCGGTGCGGCGGAATCACGACCTTGCCGCACTAGCCATGCTTGCGCTGCGCCACCAAGATACCGCGGCTCTTAAGCCGATAGTTGATGAGCTGCTAGCTGGCATCGTTCAGTGTCGCGGTCAGCGACGGGTCGACTACATCCTAGCAGCGGCCATTGCTGGTGCAAGGGCTCTAGGGCAAGAGTTTAAATCGCGCCGAGCAGCCGTCGCCTTTTGTGATGAATATCGAAACTCTCCGTTTCCACCGCTTTGGTACCTAGAAGCAACTCTTTCGGAGGACAGTCAGCGCCTCTTTGGTTTCTCTCAATCGCCTCCCGCGTGCCAAAAAGTGCGGTCCACACCCTAACCTGGGCGCATCTACTACCCTAGCCGGCATGTGGACAGTTGGCGGAGCTTGGCCGCCCTCCGTCGCTCCCAAATGCTCCTCGCCCGGATGCTAGGGCGGTTCGAACAACTATTGGGAAGTCGTGTCGTTGCCCGAGTGACCCATCGGCAAATGGTACTCCTTCAGCTTGCGGTACAACGTCCGCTCACCAATCGCCAATACCTCGGCCGCCTTACGACGATTCCCGCGACTCTCCCGCAACGCGGCCTCAATCGCCGCTCGCTCAATCTCGGCCATGGTCATCCCCGGCGTAATGGTCACGGTATTCGCCGACCCCGCCGGAGCGGCCAGTTCAACACCGCCGAGTACCGGGAACCCTGGGTACATCGTAGAGGCTGGGGCGATCCCCGTGGCGGCAATCGTGGAGAAATGCGCGCGGTCGTCGTCCACCCGCCGGCGCAGCTCCTCCACCTGCAACTTGAGCTCCAACAAGCTCCGCACAATAAACTCCAACTCGCGCCCCTCGGCGCGCTCCCCCTCGCGGATCATGGGGCCCACGTGCACCGGCAAGAACCGGTCGCTCCCCGCACCGCGCAACTGCGACGGAATGTCCTGCACGCCAATCTCGCGCCCCGTGGCCAGCACCACCATCGACTCCACCAAGTTGCGCAGCTCGCGCACATTGCCCGGCCAGGGGTAGTCCACTAACGCCTGAAGAGCTTCAGGCGAAATCCCACGGAACTCGCGCTCGTGCGTCTGCGTGAACTCCTGCACAAAGCGGCGCAGTAGCATCACAATGTCGTCGCGACGCTCGCGCAGCGGCGGCAGGTAAATGCGCAGCACATTCAGGCGGTAGTACAGATCGCTGCGAAAGGTGCCGCGCTCCACCGCGTCGCGCAGGGCGCGGTTGGTGGCGGCCACCACACGCACATCCACCTTGATCGGTGTGGTGCCACCCACGCGGGTCACTTCGCGCTCTTCCAATACGCGTAAGAGCTTTACTTGGGTGGATTGCGGGATCTCGCCGATCTCGTCTAGAAAGAGCGTACCCCCGTCGGCGAGTTCAAAGCGGCCAATGCGCCGTTCGGCGGCGCCGGTAAAGGCGCCCTTCTCGTGGCCAAAGAGTTCGCTCTCGAGCAGCGTTTCGGGGAGCGCGCCCACATTCACCGCAATGAAGGGCTTGGCACGCCGAGGACTCAGGCGGTGGATCGCGCGCGCGACCAGTTCTTTGCCGGTGCCCGATTCCCCTTCGATTAGCACCGTGCTCGAGACCGGCGCAATCTGCTCGACTTTCACCAGCACTTCGCGCACCGCTTCGGAGTCGCCGTAGAGCCCAGTTTGTTCGGCCAAGCGGCGGCGCTCGAGCAGTGCTTTGACGTGCGTGGCGAGTTCGTCGGCACTCACCGGTTTGGTGAGCACGTCGTTGAAGCCTACGCCTTTGAGTCGGGCTTCGAGTTGCGGGTCGCCGATGTCGGCCAGCCCCAGGACGGCGGCGCCACTCCAGAGTTGGGCGCGGACTAGGGCGAGCGTTTGTGGGTCGAGCAGGTTCCCCGTGAAGACAATGACATCGGGGCGGTCGCGGCGGGCTGCGGCACCGATGTCGTCCATTGGGGAGCACATGACCGTACTGATACCGGCCGCCTCAAGCAGTGCGTTGAGGCGGACGGCGGGTTCGACGTCGGTGAGCGTGATGAGGACGGTCATGTCCGCCATCTCGGTGCCTTTAGCGATGGGACGCGTTCTTGTAGAACGGGAGTTCGACGATCGTGCCCGTGAAGCGCTTGCCGCGGATATCGACTTCGAGTGTGTTGCCGGGCTTGGCGTGATCGGTGGGCACATAGCAGGTGCCAATGGCGATCCCGCAACTCGGCGAGCTCGTGCCACTGCGCACTTCGCCACTCGGGAGTCCGTTCACGAACACCGGATAGCCGTGCCGTGGGAAGGCGCGATCGGCGATCGTGAAGCCCACGAGTTTCTGCGGGATTCCGGCGGCTTTTTGTGCTTCGAGTGCCGGCTTCCCGACACAGTCACCCTTCTTCATTTTCACGAGCCACTGGAGGTTCGCTTCCAGCGGGGTGACGGTGTCGTCGATGTCGTTGCCGTAGAGCGCCATCCCCATTTCTAGGCGCAGCGAGTCGCGGCAGCCGAGCCCGGTGGGGGTGACGTTGCCGTGCTGCATGAGGGCGTTCCAGATGTGCGCGGCGTCGGCGACATCGAAGTAGAGCTCAAAGCCATCTTCGCCCGTGTAGCCTGTGCGCGAGACGACCATGGGGCCTTTGCCGGCGACCATGCCGTGCTCGAAGTGGTAGTACTTGATCGCGTCGAGGTTGACGTCGGTGAGTGCTTGGAGAATCTCTTGCGCCTTCGGGCCTTGGAGGGCGAGGAGGGCAATGCGATCGGAGATGTCTTCGAGCGTGGCGTCGAACTTGGCGAGGTGCTGCGAGATGTGGGCGAAGTCTTTGTCTTTGTTGGACGCGTTGACGACCATCATGAGGTGGTCGGCGGCGCGGTAGACGAGGCAGTCATCTTCGAAAGTGCCGCGGTCGTTGAGGAGTCCGGAGTAGTGCACCTGTCCGATGGCGAGCGCGGCGACGTTGTTGGTGGTGACGTAGTTGACGAACTCCAGTGCTTGCGGGCCGGTGACGAGGAACTCGCCCATGTGGCTCACGTCGAACAGGCCGCAGCTGGTGCGCACGGCGTTGTGTTCGGCGGTGATACCGGCGGGGTACTGGACCGGCATTTCGTAGCCGGCGAAGGGGACGATCTTGGCACCCAGGGCAACGTGGATGTCGTGGAACGGGGTGCGCTTGAGCGGAGCGGCTGCGGAAACGACGTCGGCCATTGGGGCGGGCTCGCTTGTTTTGTGTTTGGGAGAGCAGGTACCCCCTAAATATGCCAGAGTGGCAGGGGTGGGGGTAGGCGGGGGACGGGGGCGGTGTGCATTTCACCCCCTGCGCTGACGGTAGATTCCCCTTATGCCCCTCCCCGCCCTCGACACCCCCCTGCTCGCCCGACTCGACGCCCTCTGCGAGGCGGGCTGGGACATTTTCGAGCGCTTTGAACTCGAGGTGCGCGACCACCGCTTTCACCCCTTTGTCGCCGCAGACTACGCGCGCGTGCAACAGGCGCTGATCACCCACCGCGCACCGGGTCTCCGATTCCTCGAATGGGGCTCCGCGAGCGGCGTTATCACCATCATGGCCGACCTCCTGGGCTACGAGTCGTACGGGATTGAGCTCGACGGCGCCCTAGTCGACACGGCCCGCACCCTCGCCCAACGCTTCGACTCCGCTGCGACCTTCGTGGAAGGGAGCTTCCTCCCCACGGGCTTCGCCTTCACCCCACAAAAGCACGAGCCCTGGACCTCCACCACCGGGAGCGGCGCGTCGGGGTATCTGCAGCTCGGGAAAGCCCTCGACGACTTTGACGTGGTGTTCGGCTACCCCTGGGGCGGCGAACACCAGATGATGCGCGACCTCATGCGCCGCTACGGCAACCCCGACGCCCTACTCCTGCTGCATGACGTCGACGACGGCGTGCGCGCCTTCCGCGATCGACGCCGTTAGGGGTCGGAACAGGGACTTCGCTCGGTATCGGTCGAGCTCGGCGTTTGCTGTCCCATCCGCCGGGCCGTACCTTCTCGCTCATGACCCCCACTCGGACGATTCCACTCAAACGCGTCCTCATCGTTAACTGCTACGCCGATGAGACCCGTCGTGCCGTCGCGCGGAGGGGGAAAGTCCCCCAGACCCTCGGGCCGATTTTCCTCGCCGGTGGGTTCCACGCCGCCCATTGGGACATCAAGATTCACAACGAGCACTCCGACGGGCCGCTCGAAGATCCCGAGCTACTCGCTTGGCCCGACCTGCTGGTGCTCACCGGGCTGATGACCGCGCTCGATCGAATGCGCCACGTCACGGCCTATGCTCGGACGCGGAATCCTAAGGTGTTGGTAGTGGGCGGCGGTCACGTGGCGAGGGCGTTGCCAAAACTTTGCGCCAGCTTCATGGACGTGGTATGCCTCGGCGACGTCGAAGAAATCCGGGACGTCGTTTCCACATTGTTCGGTTCTGCCTACGCCAGCGAGGACATGACCCCTCGCTTCGACCTAGGCTATTACATCGGGCGATTGGTCGGATACGCCGAATCAACCCGGTACTGCAACTTCAAGTGTTCGTTTTGCACCTTGAGTGCCGAACGGCGAAAGTACGATGTCCAGCCGATTGACTCGCTCCAAAGGCAACTGCGCGCCATCGGTCGAAAACGCATACTGAATTTCAACGACAACAACTTTTTCGGCAGCAATCGCGCCAGTTTTCACGAGCGTGTCGCTTGCGCGCGCCAGAGTTGTGAGGCCGGTCAGTTCGGCTCTTGGGCCGCGCTGCTGACCGGAGATTGCTTTGCCGACCCCAGCAATCTCCCGCTGGTCAAGGCAGCCGGCTGCAGCGCCCTCTTTTCCGGCGTCGAGTCATTCGACGTCAACTGGACCGCCAGCCAGAACAAGAAACAGAACGGCCTGCGCGACCAGGTCGGCATGATTCGGGAGTGCCTCGAGAGCGGAGTCGTCTTCCTCTACGGCTTGATGGTCGACCTGAACACCCGGAGTATCGCCGAGGCGCGGAGGGAACTCGACATGGTCGTCTCCTGCTCCGACATCACCTTGCCATCCTACGTCTCCCTGACCATTCCCTTTCCGGGCACCCCCTTCTTCTACGAGAAGCTCGACGAAGGAAGCATCCTTCCCGGCACCCGGATTCGCGACCTCGACTCTACCACGATTTCGTTGCGTCCCGTCGACTCGCTCTCCGAGGCCGCCGCGTTCGCCAGAGACCTGCAGTCTATGCGAGGATATCGTCGCCGAATCCTCAAACACTCGGCCCGCTTCGCCTGGAAGTATCGCCGTCACCTGAACGCGGATCAGATGGTCTTGTCGCTGCTCAACGGGCTCTTTCTCGCGGCGCCGCTCTCGGGAACCCTTCCCGCTCGCGTCGGCGCCAGAGCGGCGCCCAGAACCCACGTGAGTACCACCGAGCCGCTCGACCTAGTCTACCGCCCAGCGTTTACCGTCGCCTCCAAGTATCAGCACCTCTTCGAACCGATCTTCCTGACCGACCCGTCCGGTCGGCTGGCCGATGACGTCGCCGAGGATGTTGACGATGCCAGAAAGGCCCCAGTCAAGATCACTGTCGCACCGAAGCAATAGGCACGCGAGGTCACCGCGCGCTAAATCCCCCCGCGCGCGCTGGTTAGCTTTCACTCGTGTTCCGCACCCTCCAAATCCTCCTCGCGCTCGCGCCGCTCGTCGTCTCGGTCTTCCGTGATCGACGCCGCTGGCTGTTCTGGGGCCTGCCGCTCAAACGCTCCCCTGAGTTTCATCGCGTGCGTGCGCGACGCATCGTCTCGCGCATCAGCGCACTGGGCCCGACCTTCGTCAAACTCGCGCAGGTCTTTGCCTCACGCGCGGACCTGATCCCCGAACCGTACATCGGCGAACTCGGCACCCTCGTAGACGCGGTGCCCCCGGTCGACGTGCGGCAGATCGAAGCGGTCATCAATCGCTCGTACGACATCGCATCGCCCGACGCACTCTTCGAGCAGTTCGATCGCGTGCCGGTCGCCGCAGCCTCGCTCGGACAAGTGCATCGCGCCCGCTACAAAGGACGCGACGTCGCCGTCAAAGTGCTGCGCCCGGGCATCGAACGCGTCGTCGAACGCGACCTCATCGCCGCACGCCGCATCCTCGGCTGGCTCACAAAGAAGTGGAACAACAGCCACCTCACCGGGCTCATTGCGGTGGTGGAGGAGTTTCAAGCGCGGATTGGCGAGGAGATGGATTTTCGACTCGAAGCAGAGTTCGCCAAGGAGATCCGCGGGAACTTCAGCACCAATCGGGATGTGCTCATTCCTGAAGTGGTGCACGAACTCACGCGCCAGCGTGTGATGGTGATGGATTTCATTGTGGGCACACGCATCGACAAGCTCGACCCGGGCGTGGCCAACGTGAATCGCTTGGTGGCGACGCTGGTGGAGGTCTACGTGCAGATGATGCTCGTGGACGGTCTCTTCCATGCCGATCCACACCCCGGCAACCTGATGCTCGCCCCCGACGGCCGACTGGTGCTGCTCGACTTCGGCATGGTGGTGCGCGTGCCGGTGGAGACGCGCCGTAAACTCACGCGCACGGTGCTCGCGGCCATCCTGAAGGATCCCGTGGGGACCGCCGAGGGGTTCCGCGAGCTGGGGATTGTGTTGGCCACGACCGGCGACGATGTGGCGTTGCGACTCGCTGAGCTGCTGATTGAGAATGCGTTTGGAAAGACCACGGCGCTCGACAGGATTGATGCATTGCTCGCCGACCGGGTCATGAAGACGCTGTATGATTTCCCGATTTCATTGCCGCGCGATCTCGTGTACTTCGCGCGGACCGCGGCGCTGATTGAGGGCGTCGGGACCAAGTACGACCCGTATTTCCAGGCCATTCCGATTGCGAGTCCCGTGGTGCTGCGGATGCGCACCAAGATTCTCCGCTCGGTGGGCGTGGCCGCGCAGCCTACGGTGGAGGAGCTTGCCGCCGTTGCGGGCTACGCGCTGGGCAAGGCAGCGCGCTGGGTGGTGGACCGGTTTCGCGCCGGACCGATGGCGGGTATCGGGACCTGAGCGTATCGTTGAGGGATCGTTAGGCTCTTACTTCTCTCACGCCGACCTCCTGATGCGCTTTTCGTCCATTCGTCCGTTTGCCGTTGCGCTTGTTGCGCTTGTTGCGCTTGTTGCGCTGCTGCTCCCCGTTCTTGCACAGGCGCAGGCGACCGCTGCCGCGCCAGCGACCGCGCCCACGGTGATTCCGCCGGCCGCCGAGCAGATTGCGGCCGCTGTGCTCCCATTGTCGGCTGAGCTCCGTGACGGGGCCACCGTGATGGGCTACAAGACCAAGGACAAGCTCGAGGTCTTGCGCGAGGGGAAGAACGGCATGATCTGCTTGGCGCTGTATGTGACGCGCCCTGATTTCCACGTGGCCTGCTACCACAAGGGACTCGAGCCGTTCATGGCGCGCGGTCGTGAGTTGCGTGCGCAGGGCGTTACCGCGCTCGAGAAGGTCGACTCGGCGCGTTTTGCGGAGATCAAGAGCGGCCAGTTGAAGATGCCAGCGCAGGGCGCGCTGTTCTCGATGACCGGCAAGAAGGAGCAGTACGATGCCAAGACCAACAAGGTCACCGGTATCGCGCCGCTTGGCGTGGTGTACGTGCCGTTCGCGACGCCGGAGTCGATCGGCATTACTGCGACCCCCGCGATGAGCGGCCCGTTCTTGATGTTCCCCGGGACACCGAAGGCGCACATCATGATCATGGGCAAGACGTCAATGTTGGTGATGTCACGTTGGTGATGTCACGTTGGTGATGAATGCAGAGCGGGCGCGACTCTTTGGGAGTCGCGCCCGTTTCTTTTTCGCCGGTGTTTAGAGCGACTTGATTGCGGCTTCGACTTCGGCGGCGTGTCCTTCCGGCGTGACCTTGGAGAAGATCCATTTGATCTTGCCGTCGGCACCGATCACGTAGGTGGTGCGCTCGACGCCAAAGTACTTACGCCCCCAGAAGAGTTTCTCGACCCAGACTCCGTACTGCTCGGCCACACGATGATCTTTGTCGGCGAGGAGTGTGAAGGGGAGATCGTACTTCTTTTTGAAGTTGGCGTGCTTGCGCGCGGTGTCGGGGGAGATGCCGAGGATGACGGCTTTGCTCTTTTTGAAGCGCGGGAAGGCGTCGCGAAACTCGCAGGCTTCGGTGGTGCAGCCCGGGGTGTCGTCTTTGGGGTAGAAGTACAGGACGACATTCTGACCGCGGAGCGACGTGAGCGAGAGCCGTTCGCCAGTGTCGGTTTCGAGGTCGAACTCGGGGGCCAAGCGGCCAGGCTTGAGGGGAGTCATGTGGGAAAGTTAACAAAGTGCCGTGGGCCGTCACTAGGTGCCGATGTTCAGCAGGGCATCAGATCCGGAGATAGCAGAAGCGCCTCACCCGTGCGGGGTGAGGCGCTTGTGCTGTCTTGGCTACTTCTTATCGTAGACGTGTACCGACTTGGTGGGTTTCCCCGCAGCATCAGTGTCCGTGCACGTGTTTGTCAGAGTCTTGCCACCAGCCGAAACCACTCGCGTGCAGATATTCCCATTTTTCCTATCTTTCCCATTCCAGTTCTGCGCCTTCGTCGTATTGGCATCAACGCGCGTCGCCTTCGCTGAGTCACCGTTGGCGCTACCTGCGTGGAATTTGCCATCGTACAAAACCGTGCCGCTGCTTGCGTGGGCATTCCCATCGGCATCGATCCACGCCCGCGCCATGGTGTACCCATTCGGTACCGCTGAAAAGATGCGGGTCTCGCTCTTACCCACCTTGCCCGCCGAGCTTGAGGACTTGGCCACGTTCAGCTCCCATGTGCCAAACATCCCG
>JAPLKT010000107.1 GCA_026387895.1 Gemmatimonadota bacterium
CCTGGTCCGTAGGCGGGTCTCACGGCCGCTCACCCCCCAGGATTCCAGCAGAATCGCTGCCGCGACGGCCCCAGTCCCGCAGGCTAAGGTCTCGCCCTCGACCCCGCGTTCAAAGGTTCGGATCGTACAGGTCCCGTCGCCGGCTGGGGCTACGAAGTTCACATTCGCGCCGCTCTTGAAGCTTGGGTGATTCCGCAGAAAGGCCCCGCGGCCGAGAACGTCGGTGTTTGACGTATCGTCAAGCAGAACAACGACATGCGGCACTCCAGTGTCAGCGAATCCGAGGCGAATCTCCCCACTGGTACGCTCGATCGGCGTGTAATCAGGGGTTACGACGGCCGGAGGCTGCAGGTCGATCTGAGGCTCCCCGTCTACAAATCTGGCTGAAATAGTCCCGGCGTCGGTCGCAAAGGAAAACTCCTCCTTGCCGACAATCCCAAGCTCGGAGGCAAGCCGAGTACTGCAGAGCGATGCGTTTCCGCAAAGCTCGCCAAGGCTCCCATCTCGGTTGAAGTAACGTATCCTAAAGTCTTGCTGTGTATCGGTTTGAATGAACACAACTCCATCAGAACCTACACCGGTCGCGCGGGCGCAGATTCGATCAATCACCGCTGGTTCCGATATATCGGAAAGCGGGCCGGAGCGAGCATCAAAGAAAAGAAAGTCATTCCCTGACCCGCTCATCTTCCAGAACTTATGCCCTTGGGGGATGCTCACAGGCGGCCGGTCATCCCCCAGAAGCGGAGGCGCCAGACCATTGTCACGGCCTCTCCAACGATTCCCTTGCTCATCTTGGATTGGCCGAGGGTTCGGTCGGCAAAGACAATCGGGATCTCGACGCAGGTGAACCCCTTGGCGAACGCCCGAAAGCTCATCTCAATCTGGAAGCCATAGCCGTTGGAGCGGACGTCGGAAAGATCGATCGCCTCAAGAACGCGACGGTGAAAGCACTTGAAGCCGCCCGTTGCGTCCCAGAGCTTCATCCCGGTCACAATCCGGACGTACACGTTGGCGAAGTAGCTCAGCAGCAGCCGCGACATGGGCCAGTTCACCACCGTCACTCGGCCGTCCAGATAGCGCGATCCCAGGACAAAGTCCGCCCGTTGGGCGGCCTCGAGGAACTGCGGGAGATGGGCCGGGTCGTGGGAGAAATCGGCGTCCATCTCAAAGATGTACTCGTAGTCGCGCGCCAAAGCCCATCCGAAGCCGTCCCGATAGGCGGTCCCGAGTCCCAACTTATCTGGCCGGCGCATCAGGTGCACCCGGGGATTATCGCGGCTGATCGCCTCGACAATGTCACCGGTGCCGTCTGGAGAGTTGTCGTCCACTACGAGTATTTCGAGGCGCTCGTCCTTGGGGAGGACCGTATCGATCAACGAGCGGATGTTCTCCTTCTCGTTGTAGGTCGGGACGATAACGAGCGCCTTTTCGGACATGTCAGACCGTGCCCTGCCGTCGCACCGTTACCGCTCCGCCAACCACGGCGAGGAGCGAGAGCAGGATGGCCACGAAGGTGACCGTCTTTCCGGTACGGTAGCTGTCGCTGTCGAAGGTGAGTTCCACGGACTTGGCTCCTTCCGGAAGCGGGATACCCATTAATACGTAATCGGCACGCTCGACGTTTACAGGCTTGCCGTCGACGGTCGCATGCCAGCCGGGATAATAGTTCTCGCTGACCACCAACGCGGAGCCCTTGGGAGCCGGCGCGCTCAGCGTCAGCGCGATGTGCCCGGCGTCATAGGTGGTGACATTCGTGGTGATCGCGAGCGGAGCCGGCGGAGCAGTGATCTGAACTCCCGCAACCTTGGAAGCGGTATCAAAAAGTGCGATGCTGCGCGTCGGGAAATTTGCCGATTTCACAGCTTCGAGTACGGCGGCATCTGGGAACTTCATGATGACAGGAGTGACCCAGGCAAGCGCGTGGTCGCCAGGAAGCTTGAAGAGCGAGACCGGCGTCCCCGCGGCGTTCTTGGCACCGCGAACCAGTACGGTCGCGCCGACAATCGGAAGCGAGTCCGTGTTGGTCAGCAGGTATCCGGAGTTGCTGAGTGCCCAGAAGGTTGGGTTCCCCATCTGGTCGTAGCCCTGGTCCTTGCCGTCGAACTGCTGATAGCGCCCGAGCTCATTACCGTGGTAGCCGATCATCGATTGCCTGATTCGGTGGGTCATTAACCCATCGGCCTCCAGGAACGGATCGCGCCGGGCGCCGGGGAACGATGGCAGCATGAACGAAATCACGCGTGTAGGCTGCACTTCGCTTTTGAGCAGGTCCAGGGCCTTGTCCGTAGCGAACAGTTCGTTGGCCGGCTTGGTGAAATCCCAGTAGAGTCGCTCCACACTGAACAGATCAACCGCCGTGATCGCGACAAGAGCCCAGCCGGCCATAGCGGCCGTCAGTTTCTGCTTGGCGAGCGCGTACAGTACGCCAGCTGCAAGCGCCACAAAAAACAGCGAACGAAGCGCTCCGAGTCTAACGGCATCAGCGTTGGCATCAACCCGCTCGGCGAACTCGGGGCGAACGGCCACGGCATTTCCAATGGCGGTAAAACCGCCGACCATGGCGAACACGGCAATCCCAGCCGCGACGCTCAACCAGGTCAAGGCGAACTTGGTCCCCTTCCCTCCCGTCAGCAGCTTCTCGGTGCCGAGTCCAGCGAGGGCGGCCAGTGCGAAGCTATTCACGTACATGATGGTCATCGGGGCGCGGAAGAACTTGGTCCCCGGGACGAGCGCGTACACCAGCTGATAGAACGGCGTAAACTCGCCAAACGCCCAGAAGAGGGTGACCACGAAGGTCCCGATCCAGAACCAGGCGAATCGTTTGCGTGCGCCGGCCCAGCCGCCGAGTCCGGCAACGGCCAACATCAGCACGGCAGCGCCGGCATACTCGCTGTGGAAATGAATGCCGTTGCGTCCCCAGTAGGAATCAAGAATTCCGGAGAACTGCGGCAAGTAGGTATTGATAATCTCCTCAAGCGGGAGCGAGAAGGACGTCGAGTATGCGTAGTCGCGGCCGCCAGCGCGCGGCGAAAACGCCACATATTCGCGAACGGGGAGATACTGAATGGCGCCAATCGCTGCGCCGAGCAGCACCGCGCCTAGTGCACAGGCAAGGCGCTGAATCGCCACTTTGGTGCTGAGCTTGTCCTTGCCTTCGCCGGCGAACGCCAGAAAGAGCGCGTATGCGCCTGAGGTGAGCAACAAGTACTGCAAGAGCTGCGGATGCGGTGAGAGCACCGCGAGTCCGATAAGCAATGAGAGCACGCCCCAAGCCCAGCGATTACCGTCACGCATCCCCCAGGTAATCACAAGCAGAACTAGAGGAAAGAGCGCCGAGACAAATAGCTTGCCGTCGTGTCCCGCCGAAACGAGCGAAGACACTTGGCCGCTCATCATGTAGGCGACGCCGCCGACCACCGCAGCGAAGAATGACAACCGCGCGGCCTGGCGTAGGAACCAGTAGGTGGCTAACCCGGACAGAAAGAAATGCAGAATCATTCCCCACGCCATCGCCGCACCGACAGGCATGATGAGGCGAAGCAAAAAAGTTGGGTAGAAAATGTCGCCATGCATCGCTGCGATGAACGGCATACCGCCAAACAGGTACGGGTTCCACTGTGGGATTGACCCATGCGACTTGAAGTAGCTCGCCGCGAACTCACGAAACGCGTACCCGGCGAGATACTGATCGCTGTTGACATTGCCGAGGAACTTCCCCATGAGCACTGGCCAGGCGAGCGACAGGGCGCAGGCAGCGTAGACGAGAGCGGCCCACGCCGTAGCGTACGGCGGTGCGGCGGGAGCCGCCGAGGCGGAGGAGTTCGCGGTCGAGACGGGCGTGCGAGCCATGCGCGAGTCAGGGAGTAGGCGGAGTGAAACGGCGGAACGCGAGAAGCAGGAGCCCCGGCACGGCTTCGAGCACCGTGAGCCAGAGTCGGGATACGACGATCAACAACAGGGCGTCCGGAACGGGATGCATTGCCGCGGCGGCGATGAGCCGCTGCAGCACATCCTCTCGCGCCCCAATCCCGCCGGGCGCGAAGAGGAACACGTATCCTGCAAGGTACGACAATGTGAAAACTGCGATATAGGACGCCGTCGTGCCACTGGTAGAGCCAAATAACGCGGCCGCCAGGAGTTGAAAGGCGACCCCGTATAGCACCCATGCGATCATGCACCCAACGAGGGCCACGAACATTGCGGACGGGGGCACTTTGGGCTCTGCAATCGGCTTCCGGAGCACCGCCGAGGCAAGCCTCGCGATCCAAGGGAGGAGCCACGGGGTAGCTAACGCCAGCACCGTGACGATCAGGAGCATAGGGACGACTCTGGCGCCGGGAATCAGCTGGGCCGCGGTGAGCAGGACCACAAGCATTCCGGCGAGCAGGTTCACGAGGTTTACAACCAGTGACGATCCAACCGCGGCCACCGCGGGCACCCCGTTTTGCTCTGCCAAGAGACTCATCGCGCCGATCTGCCAGACCTTCCCGGGGACGTACTTGCCGAGGTTGCTCACAAACCAGATGCGTGCTGCGGACGTCCAGGCAATCTGCGCGCCCCACGCAACCACGGTTCGGCGCCACGTTTCGATGAGCACCGCATAGCTGATGAGTACCACGAACCCCGAGAGGGCTAGGAGTCCCCACGCGGGGTGCAGCTCGTCCCATCGTGCGCCGATTGCTGAGCGCTGCTCGAGCAGACTCCGTCCGAAAAACCAGAGCACGACGGCGACGAGCACGAGGCTCAGGGCGCGCCCCCACGTGGTCTTAAGCATGGTCGATTGCCTGCCGGTAGATGTCGAGATACCGTGCAGCGGCGACCGCGGGATCAAAACGGTTGAGCATCGACTCGCGAGCCGCGGCACCGCGCCGGTTCCGCTCAGCGGGGTTCGCAACAGCCTCCCGCATAGCCTCGGCGAGCGCGGAGAGGTCGCCCGGAGGTACGAGCCAGCCCGCGCTTGGGCTACTGACGACATCGGTGATTCCGCCGCCGTCGTAGGCGATTGTCGGTGTTCCGCAGCAGGCGGCTTCGACCGCGACGAGACCGAGCCCTTCTTGGTCGCTCGGCACTACCAGCGCAGTCGCGCGCCGATACAGCGCAGGCAAATCGCACTGGGCGAGCATTCCGTGCCAGGTCACGCGCCGTTCGACTCCGAGCGTGGTTGCTAGCGTCTGCAACACCACCGAATCTTCGCCTTCGCCTACAATATCGAGCTGCGAGGTTGGCGCACAGCGAGCGAGCGCACGCAGCAAGTCGGATACTCCCTTCTGTGCGTTCAGGCGACCCACAAAAAGAAATCGCTCTTTTTCGGCTGTGGCAGTCACAGGGGTGAATACCGAAAGATCAATCGGCATCGGGGCGACCTGCACCTGTTGCCCTGGCGTAATGGCCCCGATCTCCCGTGCAAGAAACTCTGAAACAGCACTGACTTGTGTTGATCGAACGAGGACGCGCCGCATCAGGCCGACCGCGACAGCATGACCCTTCGCCAGACGGACATCCGATCCGTGAAGCGTGGTCACGAGTGGCGTCTTGCCGAGACCGCCGATTGCGCTCAAACAACCAGGAAACCACCAGTGCGCATGGATGAGATTCGGAGTGTCATGAGCAACGGCTCGCCGAAGCGCGAAAGCCCCAGCTGCCACGAGCCCTGCGAGTGAGGCGAGTCCCTTTGGCCCTGAGGCTTGAGAGGCCATCGTACCAGTGTACGCGAGCGTCTCCCAGTTATGCGGCGCGTATCGATATCGGCGGACGGAGACGCCATCGATGACAGCCTCCGATTCCAGCCCGGCTGCTGATGGCGCGAGGACGGTGACGCGAACCCCCTGCGCCTGCAAGGCGACGGCAAGGCGCAACAAGAAGTTCCCGGCGATATCGCCCGAGAAGCGGGGGAACGAATGCGCGAGCCACAGCGCATGCAGTCGGTTCTGGCTCAGCGTCCCTGCCCCTCTCGACGCTGTTCGTCGACAGTGCGACGGAGCTCCCGCTGTTCGGCGCGCAGTACAGCAATCTGTTCGCCGATGATGCCAGTCGAAAAGAAAATTGAGCCGAGAATGAGGCACGTCTGAATGACGGTCCATATCGAGCGCTGCCCCACTCCCTGCGTGAACAGCAGAATGACGGCCGCCAATCCTGCGAGCAGGCCGACCACAAAGAGTGCGGCTCCGAGCATACCGAAGGCAAGCAAGGGCTTTTGGCCAAATCGTAGCTCGAACCAAACGGAAATCATATCGAGTACGCCAACCGGTATACGCGACAGCCCGAACTTCGATTTTCCGGCAACCCTTGGATACAGCGGGACAGGGATTTCAGTTACCGTGTAGCCCTGCGCGTGCGCGAGGACAATCATGAATCTGTGCCAGTCCGGTCGAACGGGCTGGGACTCCA
>JAPLKT010000031.1 GCA_026387895.1 Gemmatimonadota bacterium
GCGCTTTCCGGGAACGCGGTGTATGTCGCCGCATCGCTCAAGCACCTCCTGCGCTATCCTGGGTTCGAGCTGGTCAACGATGCCATTTCGCCGGAACGCCGCTATTCGATGCTGACCGTCTTCTCCAACGGCCTGAACTTTGGCGGTGCCTTCCGCATTGCCCCGCACGCCCTGGTCACCGACGGCGAACTCGACTGCGTACAGATCGGCGATATCCGCGGCCTCGCCCGCATTCCGCTCTTCGCGCGCGCTATCCGCGGGGCGCATCTCTCGCACCCCCAGGTGCTCTCCCGGCGTGCATCGCGCTTTGCCCTGCACTTCTCGGCGCCACCCGACTTCGAAGCCGACGGCGAGCTCTGCCATGCCGCCGAGTCGGAGGTGGTGGTCCACGCCGTGCGCGGGGCGTTGCGTACGCTCCGAATCCAGCCATTATTCAAGAGTTGCTTGCCCGGTCGTCCATTCTCAGGAGTTCATCGATGCGCCGCTTCGCCGTCACGATCCTGCCCCTCGCGTTGACCCTTATTGCCGCGCCTGCGTTTGTACCGGCATCTGCTCAGGCGCAGGACGTCGGGCCAAAGGTCGGCGACGTGGCCCCCGACTTCACCTTGCCTGGTGCCACGAAGGCTGGCGTCACGAGCGCCCCGGTGTCCCTGTCCAAGCTCAAGGGACAGACCGTCGTCATCGCCTTCTTCCCGAAAGCGCGCACCTCAGGCTGCACCGCCCAGATGACCCACTATCGTGACTTGTGGACGAGCATGTTCAACAGCGGCAAGGGCATCACCGTGATTGGCGTGAGCGTGGACGCCGACACGACGCTCGCAGCCTGGGCCAAGGAAGCTAACTTCCCGATGCTCTTCGCCAGCGACGCCAACGGTGCCATGGGCAAGGCGTATGGGGCCTTCAACGGATCGATGGAAAACCGGCTCCTCTACATCGTGGGACCGGACGGCACGATTGCCTCCACCACCAAGCCCTTCAAGCCGATGGTCGAGGATTCCTACACTGAGCTCGCCGCGCAGCTGAAGAAAATCACAGGAGCCAAGTGAACCCCACTGCATTCATCCGCATCACCGCCGCCGCGCTACTCCTCGCGCTCCCGGCTGTGACCTTACACGCGCAAACCATGCCAAAAGTCGGCGACATCGCCCCAGACTTCTCGCTCCCAGGTGCCACCAAGAGCGGGCTGACGGACAAGCCTATTCATCTCTCCGATCTCAAGGGACAGACGGTCGTCCTCGCCTTCTTCCCCAAGGCACGGACCAAGGGCTGAACAGTCCAAATGGAGGCGTACCGTGATCAGTACGCCAAGCTCTTCAAGAACGGCAACAAGGTGACGGTCATCGGCATCAGCACCGACGACGACACCGTGTTGGTCAACTGGGCACGGGATAAAAAATTCCCGATCATGTTTGCCAGCGACGCAAAGGGAGACGTGGTGAAACTCTACGACTCCAAGATTCCGCTCATCAACTTCGCGAAGCGTAATGTCTTCGTGGTCGGCCCTGACGGACGGATCGCCCATGTGATGTCGCCCTTCCGCGAGTTGTCCGCCGATTCCTACGACGAACTCGGCGCGGCAGTGGCTAAAGCATCGGGCAGTACACCATAATTCGTTTATGCCTCCGCTCGAACCGACCTCGCCCGCTGCCCACGTAGCGGGCGAGGTTTTTCGTTCCGCGCTCCTCGCAGCCGCGCCCGCGGCAGCGACGCGTAGCGCGCTCGGCCAATCGATCGACGTGCATACCACGGCACGCACGCGCCGACACTGGATTGTCGCGACCGGCAAAGCGGCCCCCGCGATGGCGCAGGCGACCGCCGAGTTCCTAGCCGAACATCAGCTGCCGCTTGCCGGCGGCCTTATCGTTGCCGAACGCAGCGAACGCAGCGAACGCAGCGAACGCAGCGAACGCAGCGAACGCAGCGAACGCAGCGAACCGGCGCTCCACCCGATAGTGCGCCACTGCGTCGGCGACCATCCAATCCCCGGCCCGCAGTCACTCGCGTGCGCCGACGCGCTCGCGGCGCTCAGCGACCAAGTCGCCCCGACCGATGTCGTGATTGCCTTGGTCTCAGGGGGCACGAGCGCCCTCATCGGCGCTCCTGTGGACGGTGTACGTGGCGAGCACCTCGCGGCCCTCAATGCCTTGCTGCTCGAGTCCGGACTCCCGATTCGCGCCATGAACGCGATTCGCAAACGGTTTGCGCGCTGGGGCGCCGGACGCCTCGCTGCGGCCTTCGCGCCGAGCGCCGTTCACCCGATCATTCTGTCCGACGTGATTGGCGACGACCCCGCCGACATCGCCAGCGGCCCCTACAGCCCCGATGCGCTGCGCGCCGCCGACGTCGAACTGATGCTCCGCGAAACCGAACTCGCGCGACGCATCCCGCTCTCGCTCGCCGCCTACCTCGGCGCGGTCCGCAACGGCGATCGGCCAGAGACGGCCAAGGAAGGCTCCCCGGCACTCGCCCATGTGCGCGCGCCAATCGTCATCGGCAATCGAGCCGCCCTCGAAGCCGCAGCGAGCGCCGCGACCGCGGTGGGGCGCACGGCGCTGCTCTCCAAGGAACCACTCGCCGGCGAGGCCGAGCAGGCGGGACGCACCTTCGCGCGCGCCGCATGGTTTGCAGCAGCTGGAAGTTGCATGATTTCCGGTGGAGAGACGACCGTCGATCTCCCACTTGATCACGGACTCGGCGGGCGCAACCAACAGTTTGCGCTCGCGGCCGCGATCGAGTTGCACCAGCTCGCGCAGCAAGCGCTTCGCGACCGGAGCGCGCGCGGCACACCCACCCCACGCGTCACCATTCTGGCCGCGGGCACCGACGGACGCGACGGCCCCACCGATGCCGCCGGCGCGATTATCGACGAGCGCAGCTGGGGACGACTCGTCGCCGCCGGGCTCGATCCCGCGATGCACGTACGGCGTTGCGACGCATATCCGGCCCTCGACCGCATCAACGCGCTGCTCCGCACCGGACCCACCGGCACCAACCTCGCCGACATCGTAGTCGCACTTCGCGACTGACGGGGCTAAATTGCCGACTATGTCCGGCCCCCGAAGCGTTACCATCGCCTGTATCCAAGACGCCGTCGCCGGCGACCAATCGACCGCGCGCGCCGCGACAATTGTCCGCATCCGCGACGCCGCCTCGAAGGGCGCGCAGATCATCTGCCTCAAAGAACTCTTCAACGCGCCCTACTTCTGTAAGTCGTTGCGGCAAGAATACTTCAACCTCGCCGAAGAAATCCCGGGCCCGACCATCGCCGCCCTTGCCACGGTCGCGGCTGAACTCGCGATCGTCCTCATTGTTCCGCTCTACGAACGGCAGGCCGCCGGCATTTACCGCAACTCGGCCGTCGTGATCGACGCCGACGGCACGGTGCTTGGCACCTATCGCAAGATGCACATTCCGCACGACCCGCTCTTCGAAGAGAAGTACTACTTCGCCCCGGGTGACGCGGTCAACGAAGGTGCAGGCACCGCCGGCGGATTCAAAGTCTGGAAAACACGCTACGCCACCATCGGCGTGCTGATCTGCTGGGACCAGTGGTATCCCGAAGCGGCGCGCATCACGTCGCTCCTTGGCGCCGAAATTATTTTCTACCCGACCGCCATCGGCTGGCACCCCGCCGAGAAGGCCGAGTGGGGCGCGGCGCAGGTCGATGCCTGGCGCACCGCGCAACGCGCGCACGCGATTGCCAACGGCGTCTTTGTCGCGGCACCGAATCGCGTGGGGTTCGAAGCCGAACCGGGAACCGACGGGCTCGAGTTTTTCGGCAACTCGTTCATCTGTGATCCGATCGGCCGCTATCTCGCTGAAGCGGGCACAGAGGCGGAGACACTGATCGCGACCTGCGACCTCGACCTGATCGAGTACACACGACGCAACTGGCCCTTCCTCCGTGATCGCCGCATCGACGCGTACGCTCCGATCCTGAATCGCTGGATCGGATGACGCACTCGGTGCGTTGGCCCGCCGAGTGGGAGCGGCACGAGGCTACCTGGCTCGCGTGGCCGCACCATGAGCCCGATTGGCCAGGCAAGTTCGGCCCGATTCCGTGGGTCTGGGCCGAGATTGTGCGCGCACTGCACACGCACGAGCGGGTGGAGATTCTCTGCCAGGATGAGTCCGTGCTACAGCAGGCGCAGCGCTGTCTCGCCCAGCATCAGGTGAATGCCGCAGGGTATCGCTTGCACCTCGCCTCCACCGACCGCGTCTGGCTCCGAGATTCTGGCCCCACGGGGGTGCTCAACGGAACCGGCGCCGTGGAGCTTGTGCACTGGGGCTTCAACGCGTGGGCCAAGTACGACAACTATGCCAACGACGTCGCTGTTGGCGGCGTCGTGGCGCAGCTGTGCGCGCTGCCGCGGCATGAACCGCAGCGCCCCGACGGCCGCGGTCGTGTGGTGCTCGAAGGGGGCGGCATCGAGACCGACGGGCGCGGCACACTCCTTGTCACCGAGGAGTGGCTACTTTCCGATGTGCAGATCCGAAACTCGGGCCTCAGCCGTACCGACTACGAACAGATTTTTCGCGACACCCTTGGCATCACCAAGACCATCTGGCTCGGCGAAGGCTGCGTTGGTGACGACACGCACGGCCATGTGGACGACATCGCACGCTTTGTTGCGCCTGGCGTGGTGGTGCTGGCACACGAAGCCGACCCCACCGACGAGAACCACCGCCGCTCGCTCGAGAATCTGCATCGCCTGCATGGTGCCACCGACGCAACCGGCGCCCCGATTCGGGTGGTGACGCTGCCGTACCCGCGCGCGGTGACGATGGACGGGCAACGGCTCCCCGCGAGCTATGCCAACTTCTACATCGCCAACGGCGTCGCGCTCGTCCCGACCTTCAACGACCCGAACGATCGTGTCGCGCTCAACTTGCTTGCCGACCTGATGCCAGACCGTGAAATCATCGGGATCCACGCCGTGGATCTCGTCTGGGGACTCGGCACGCTGCATTGTCTTTCGCAGCAGCAACCTGCCGCGCAGGAGGCCTAGCTCATGGGAACACCAGCCGTCTTGTTGCTCAGTGGAGGGCTCGACTCCACCACACTACTCGCGCTCGCCAAAAAGGAAGGCTACGAGATCAACGCGCTGACCTTCCGCTATGGCCAACGTCACGGGGTCGAGATCGACCGCGCGCGGCGTATCGCTGATCACTATCAGGTGGCGCGCCACGTGGTCGCCGACATCGACCTGCGGCAGTTCGGTGGGTCGGCGCTCACCAGCGACATCGAGGTGCCCAAGGACCGGTCGGCGGACGACCTCACCCACGGCATCCCGATCACGTATGTGCCGGCGCGCAATACGATTTTCCTGTCGTTCGCGCTTGCGTGGGCCGAGGTGCTGAACGCGACCGACATTTTCATCGGCGTCAACGCGCTTGACTACAGCGGCTATCCGGACTGTCGTCCCGAATACATTCGCGCCTACGAATCCATGGCGAACCTTGCCACGCGCGCTGGCGTGGAGGGCACATCGCGGATGAACATCCGCACGCCGCTCATGCAACTGAGCAAGAAGGAGATTATCGAACTCGGGCTCTCGATGGACGTGGACTATTCCGTCACCTCGAGCTGCTACGACCCCGCCCCCGATGGCTCCGCGTGCGGCCACTGCGATGCGTGTCAGTTGCGGCTCCGCGGCTTTGAGCAGGCTGGCCTTGAGGATCCCGCCGAGTACCGTCCGTGACCTACACCGTGAAGGAGTGTTTTTACACGTTGCAGGGTGAGGGCTTCCACGCTGGGCGCGCCGCGGTCTTTCTCCGTTTCAGTGGATGCAACCTGTGGACCGGGCGCGAGGCCGATCGGGCGAGCGCGGTGTGCCAGTTCTGCGATACCGACTTCGTCGGCGTTGGCCCCGACGGCGGGAAGTTCGAGACTCCCGATCAACTCGCGGACCATGTCGCCGCGCGCTGGCCCGACGGGAGCGGTGGGCGGCGCTTTGTGGTGTGCACGGGGGGTGAACCCCTGCTCCAGCTCGACGCGCCCGCCATCAAAGCGCTCCATGACCGCGGGTTCTCCGTGGCCGTCGAGACCAATGGCACCCAGCCTGCCCCGCTTGGCCTCGACTGGATTTGTGTGAGCCCCAAGGCTGGGTCGGAGCTGGTCCTCAGAACCGGACACGAACTCAAGCTCGTGTATCCGCAGACGCACCCGGACGGGGCTCCTGGGCGGTTTGAGCAGATGGATTTCACCCATTTCTTCCTCCAGCCGATGGACGCCAAGGACGCGCCGACGACCCACGCCAACACTGAGGCGGCCATTGCCTACTGCCTCGCGCACCCCGCCTGGCACCTCAGCGTTCAGACCCATAAAGCGGTCGGAATCCGATGAGCGAGACGCCACGGAAGACCCCGCTGCCCCCCTCGTCGGGCGCCTCGTCGGGCGCCTCGTCGGGCGCCTCCACGTATACCTGCGACGCCTCCGCCGAATTCACGGTGGCCGCCTCGCGGCAACTCACCGGCGTCCCCCCAGAGCACTCCTGCGCCCGGCTCCACGGCCACACCTTTCTCGTCCGCCTCACGGTCCGGGGGCCGATCGACCCCACCACCGGCTTCGTGGTGGACTTCGCAGATATACACCGAGCCTGGGCGCCGCTCCATGAGCAGCTCGACCACCACTATCTGAATGGCGTCCCGGGGCTCGAAAACCCGACCAGCGAGCGGCTGGCCCAGTGGATTTGGCGGGCCCTCAGGCCGGCCCTCAGGCCGGCCCTCCCGGGCCTGGTCCTGGTGGAAATCCGGGAGACCGGAAACGCCGGGGTCGCCTACCGGGAGTGAGGTTCCCCCCAGCCCTCAAATCGGTTAGATTTCCGACGTCGAAGTTCCCTCTGCAAGGACACGCCAGTGCATCTCCGTCCGCTTCTGCTTGCCACGCTCTTCTGCGGTGCCCTCGCGGCACCCGCGGTGGCGCAGGCACAGGCGCGGACGTCGCATTCGGCCAAGAAGGTGACGCCCAAGGCTCCGCTCAAGGCACTCCTCGAGCGTGAAGTCAGCCGCAAAGCGCCCTTCTCAAACCTCACCAGCGTCTCAAACACGCAGCGCGACTCGATTATCGAGCACGCCAACCAGCTCTTGGGCGTGAAGTACAAGTGGGCGGGTACCAACCCCGATAAGGGGCTCGACTGCTCGGGCTTTGTGAAGTACGTCTTTGCCAAGCTCGGCATCGACCTGCCCCACCGCGCCGCCGAGTTGGCCAAGCTGGGGGGCTCCGTGGGGAAGGACACCTCGGTGATGCAGCCGGGCGACTTGCTCGTCTTCGGTAAGGGATCCCGGATTTCGCACGTCGGGATTTATATCGGCAACGGGAACATGATCCACGCGTCGAGCTCCAATCGTCGCGTGGTCGAGGCGCCGGTCATGAAATATCGCGCCCCCGGCGGGTTGCAGTGGAAGGGTGTCCGCCGCGTGATTGCCCTCGACTCCGCCGGCACGGGCGACCGGTAACCTGTCGGCGCGAGCGCTGACGGGTCCCTCACATCTGTTATTTTCGCCAATCCGCGCCAAGCGGTGGGAAACTCGTTTCCCCCAGCCTGCCTTATGCGTCTTGCGTCATAGGGGGTTGAGCCACGAAGTTTAGACAGCCCCACAAGCTAGAAAATCGTCATCAGCGTTCGGCAGGACCGGAGTTCCGGCTCCGGCAGTTCACATCCAAACGAGGTGTATTTATGATTGGACGTTTCGTCAGTCGACTGTTCGCCGTGTTGGCGTTCGTCGGGCTCGCGCAGACCGCGTCGGCTCAGACGGGTAGCATCACCGGCAAGGTCACCGACGCCGCTATTGGTGCCGCACTGAGCGGCGCCAATGTGCAGGCGATGTCGGGGACAACGACCGCCGCGTCGGTGATCTCGGGCCAGAACGGCACGTACCGGCTGGGCGGCCTCGCCGCGGGTTCGTACACCGTCGTCGTGACCAAGCTCGGGCACTCCATGAAGCGCGTCGAGGGGGTCAATGTGACCTCCGGCGCCAGCGCGACTGTGAACGTGGTGATGACGGAAGTCGCCGCCATCCTGAACCCGATCGTGACCACCGACTCGCGCGGCGCGACGCCGAGCAAGGTGCTCGACGCACCGGCCTCGATCTCGGTCGTGACGTCGGAGCACATCGCCAACACCGTGACCCCGGGTCTCGCCGGCGTTCTGAGCACCACGCCGGGCCTGTCGATCTCGCAGGGCGGACTGGTGCAGTCGAACGTGGTCTCGCGTGGTTTCAATAACGCCTTCTCGGGCGCGATGCTGAACCTGCAGGATTATCGCTTTGCCGGCGTGCCGTCACTGCGCGTGAACGTGCCCTTCCTGTTCACGGGCACGAACGACGACATCGATCGTATCGAAGTACTCAACGGCCCCGCCTCGGCGCTCTACGGCCCGAACTCGGCGAACGGCGTGTTGCACATCATCACCAAGTCGCCGTTCAAGTCGCAGGGCACGACCTTCACGGTCGACGGCGGCGGTCAGGCGCTCATGCGTGGCGCGTTCCGTCACGCGGGCACGCTCGGCAGCGCGTGGGGCTACAAGCTCTCTGGCGAGTACATGAAGGGCACGGACTGGACCTACAACGATCCGAACGAACCGGCCGTGTTCCCGACGACCGCTCCGACCGGCCGCGCGGGCACCACGCTGACGCGTGACTTCAACCTCATGCGCTACACCGGGGAGTTCCGCCTCGACTACAAGCCGAGCGACGACGTTGAGAACATTTTCACCACCGGCTACACCAAGGTGGGGAGCGCGATCGAGATCACGACGGCGTTCGGCGCCGCGCAGGTCAAGAACTGGACCTATTCGAGCTTCCAGGATCGCTTCCGCTACAAGAAGTTCTTTGCCCAGGTGTTCTTGAACACGAACAACTCGGGTAACGCCAATCCGACCGACTTGAGCGGTACGTATTACCTCCGCACCGGCATCCCGGTCGTCGACAAGTCGACGGTGCTCGTGGGTCAGGTGCAGCAGGGCTTCAACATCGGCGCGGCGAAGTTCGTGGCAGGTGCCGACTACATCAAGACCGCTCCGCGCTCGGAAGGCTCGATCTTCGGACGCAATGAAGGGTCGACCGACATTCTCGAGTACGGCGCCTATGTGCAGGGCGACGCCGCGCTGACCCCGAAGCTCAACTTCATCGGCGCCATTCGTGGCGACATGACGGACCGGATCACCGGCGCGCAGTTCTCGCCGCGCATGGCCTTTGTGTACAAGGCGAACGCGTCGAACAATATCCGCATGACGTTCAGCCGCGCCTTCAACTCGCCGGCGAGCTTCTCCTACTTCCTCGACCAGGTCTCCAACCCGAACCAGGCGCCGGGCTTTGCCCTGCGCGCGGTGGGTAACCCGGCGAAGGAAGGGTGGCAGTTTGCACGTAGCTGCGACGCCGCGATCAATGCTGGCCTCTGCATGCACTCGCCGTGGGTCACCACCGGCCCAGGTACCAACCAGAACTCGTCCGCCGCGGTGGCCTTCCCAGGCTTCATCGCCGCGTTCCCGACGATCATCGCCGGGCTGCCGACCAGCACGCTGTCGGCCGCGAACAAGGCGGCTCTGACTGGGCTCCTGTCCGCGCTCAACCCGATCCTCTCGACGCTGCGCCCGACTGCCGCCAACATCGGCACCGTGCTCCGCATTGGTTCGACGGCCGTCACCGCTGCCGACACCAAGGACCTCACGCCGCTCTCCGCGAGCTTCGACAACACGATGGAGCTCGGGTACAAGGGCATCATCAACGACAAGCTCCGCGTCGCGGTGGATCTCTGGTATCAGGTCCGCTCGGGCGTCGGCGCGCCGATCGGCCAGGCGAACCCGCTCGTCTTCTACGATCCGGCGACACTCGGCTCGTACCTGACCACCAACATCTCGGCCGGTCTGCAGGCGGGTGGTATGCCGGCCGCGACGGCCAATGCAACGGCCGCCGCGTATGCGGGCAACCTCGTACCGCTCATGGCGCAGCTCCCGCAGGGTGCCTTGGCCTTCACGAACACGAAGCTCGGCGGCGATCAGTCGATCATCGCCACCTACACGCAGGGCTTGGGTGAAATCGACGTACACGGTATCGACGTGTCCTTCGATTATCAGATGAACGACAAGTGGATGTGGTCGGGCACTTTCTCCCACATGGGCAAGATTGTCTTCCCAGAAGTGGGCGGCGCAAGCAACCCGATCATGTCGAACTCGCCGAAGTATCGCGCCACGAGCACCGTGCACTACAACGATGACACCGAGGGCCTGACCTTCGACGCCTCGCTGCGCTTTAGCGATGCCTTCCCGGTCAACTCGGGGCTGCTCAACTCGCTCGGGTCGCCGCCGAACTCGGCGAGCACGGCACTCTATCCGTCCGTCCCGGCCTACACCCTCGCGGACGTTGGCACCTCGTTCCGCTTGGCGAAGCGGACCACCATGGCACTCACGGTCACCAACCTGCTCGACACCCGCGTGGCCACGTTCGTCGGCACGCCGCAGATTGGCCGCCTCATCATGTCCCGCCTCCGCTGGGAGTTCTAACGATTCCTGCGGGACGGTAGCACCAGAACGCGAGAAAGGGAGGCGGGCTTCGGCCCGCCTCCCTTTCTCATTGCTGTATCTTTCGGAGATGCACCCCCTCTTAGATCTCTCGGCGCGGCCGGTCATTGCCCATCGCGGCAACTCGGCGCACTGTCCTGAGAACACGATCGTCTCGCTTCGATCGGGAATCGAACTTGGGGCCGACGCCGTCGAGTTTGATGTGCGGGTGAGTGCCGACGGTGCCGTCGTGGCGTTCCACGACCCCACACTCGAGCGGACCACCAACGGTACCGGGCTGCTCGTCGAGCGGTCGCTGCGCGACCTCCGGGCGCTCGACGCCGGATATCGCTTTACGACGGACGGCGGGCGCACCCAGCCATGGCGAGGGCGCGGCGTGGGAATCTGCACGCTGGAGGAGGTGTTCGAAGCGATTGGCGACATCCCCTTCATGCTCGAACTGAAAGTGGCTGATGCGGCAACCGAAGCGCTGCGCCTGATTCGCCGCTTCGGTGCGGAACAACGGTGCATTGTGGGGTCGTTCGTCGAGCAGGCGCTGGCGCCGTTCCGAGCAGCTGGGATTGCGACCGGCGCCGGGAAGGCAGACATACGCCGCTTGTACCTCCGCGCCACACTCCCTGGCGGGCCGGCGACGACACCATTCCGCGCGCTTATTATCCCTTCGTGGTATTCCAATCTCCCACTCCCAGTGTTGCGGTTCGCATCGATGGTACGGAACGCTGGAGTCCCGACGCACGTTTGGACCGTTGATGCTCCGCAGGAGGCCCAGCGGTACTGGGCTGGCGGGGTGAATGGCATTTTGTCGAACGATCCAGCCGCGATCCTCGCGGCTGCGGGGCGCCCGGTGCGCGCCTCAGCCCCATCTCCAGAAAGAGTTTCCAATGGCTGACGCCTTACCGAAAAAGAAGAAGGTCAACTACAGCAACGCCTGGCAGGAAGCGCGGGTGCTCATGCACGCGCACCGCTGGCAGCTGGCACTCGGCTTGACCTTGATGCTTATCAACCGCGCCGCGGGGTTCGTGCTTCCGGCGAGCGCCAAGTGGCTCATCGACGACGTCTTCACCAAGCACGACCGTACCCTGCTCATGCCGATCGCCATTGCCTCGGGGATCGCGACGGTCATCCAGGCCGCGAGTTCGTTCGCGCTGTCGCAGGTCGTAAGCCTCGCGGGACAGCGCGCGATCACGGACATGCGCCGCCGCGTGCAGGCTCGCTTGTTGCGTCTGCCGGTGAGTTTTTTCGACTCGACGCAGAGCGGCATCCTGATTTCGCGTGTGATGAGCGACGCCGAGGGCGTGCGTAACCTTGTCGGCACCGGAATCATTCAGCTCGTCGGCGGGCTCGTGACTGCTGGCGTCGCCTTGGGCGCGCTGTTCTGGCTGAACTGGAAGCTCACACTTGCCATGCTCGCTGTGATTGGAAGCTTTGGCGCGGTGATGGCCTACGCCTTCATCAAGTTGCGCCCGGTGTTCCGCGAGCGGGGGAAGATTACCGCCGAAGTGTCGGGGCGGCTCGGGCAAGCGCTGGGCGGCGCGCGCGTCGTCAAGGTGTACACGGCCGAGAAGCGTGAGGAGATTGTGTTCACGAAGGGTGCGCACAAGCTGTATCGGAACATCGCGAGCACGATCACCGGTACGTCGGCGGTAACCGCCTTCTCGACCGTGGTGATTGGCGTGGTTGGTGTGCTGATGACGGTTGTCGGCGGCAAGGATATTCTCGCGGGCAACATGACCTCGGGGCAGTTTGTGATGTACGTGTTCTTTGTAGGACTCGTGACTTTTCCCGTGGTGCAGATGGCCGCTATCGGCACGCAGATCAGCGAGGCTTTCGCCGGTCTCGATCGCATCCGCGAGATCATGACCACGCCCACCGAGGACGCCGACGATGTGAATCGCGCGGTGCTCAAGACCGCCGACGGCGCGATCGAGTTCAAGGACATCTGGTTCGAATACCGGAAGGATGTTCCGGTGATCAAGGGGGTGAGCTTTGTGGCGCCCGAGGGGACAACGACGGCGCTTGTTGGCAGCAGTGGCTCGGGCAAGAGCACGCTGATCTCACTGATCATGGCCTTTGAGCGCCCGCTGCGCGGCGAGATTCTGATCGCGGGGCGCGACCTGCAGACGGTGCGCCTCAAGGACTACCGCCGGCACTTGGGCGTGGTGTTGCAGGACAACTTCCTGTTTGACGGCACCATCGCCGAGAACATCGCCTTCTCAAAGCCCGGCGCGACGCGCGCCGAGGTCGAAGCGGTGGCCAAGGTGGCGCACTGCGAGGAGTTCATTGGCGGCTTCCCCGATGGTTACGAGACGATCGTCGGCGAGCGTGGCGTGAAGCTCTCGGGCGGCCAGCGTCAGCGTATCGCGATTGCGCGCGCGATTCTCGCCGATCCGAAAATTCTCATTCTCGACGAAGCCACGAGCAGCTTGGATTCGGAGAGCGAGCAATACATCCGCGACGGATTGCGGGCGCTCCGGGCTGGCCGCACGACGTTTGTGATTGCGCACCGGTTGAGCACCATCCAGAGCGCGGACCAGATTCTTGTGCTCGAGCATGGCGAGATCGTGGAGCGCGGGAACCACCGCGAGCTCATTGCGAAGGCTGGACGCTACAAGGAGCTCTACGACAAGCAGTACCAGATTGAGAAAGACCAGTTTATCAATCCCGGCGAGGATTTCACGCCGGAGCCCGCCTCAGGCCGCGGGATGTAAAACCCGATGTACAACCGGATGTAAAAACGGGGGCGCCGGACCACGTGGTCTGGCGCCCCCGTCGTTCATAGCCGGTATAGCGGTTACGGCAGTTTCTTGCCCACAATCCGCGACCCGTCGTTCGGCATGCTCCAGTCGCCGGTGATGTCGTCGCCCTTGAGTTCCATGGTGATCGTGGCCTCAGACCCATCTGGGGCGGTGATCGTCATGGTGATTTTGGCGCCCGCGACCTTCACGCTGGTAATCGGCATGGGCGGGAAGACATCGCTCATCACGACGCCAGCGAAGGTACCGTCGCTCTTCTTTTCAATCTTCGCGGTGAGCGCGATCGGGTTGCCCTGCGCGGTCAGGTTGACCACGTAGCTCCCGACAGGGTTCACCTCGGCGGCTGGGGCACCGGCAGCAGGCGCAGCAGGCGTGGCGGGCGTGGCGGGCTTAGCGGGGTCGGAGCCCTGCGCGGAGGCCTGGGCGGCGACAGTCAGCAAGGCAACAAGGGTGAGCAGGCGGCTGGTATGCATTGGGGGGGGATCCTAGGTTAGAAGTCTTATGAAATTGGCGAAGGCGAGCCCTCTGCGCCATTCTACGTCCGGATTGTCTTTTCAGTTCCAGCACACGCCGAGCGCTTATGACCGACCGGACCCCCCTGATTAACCTCGCCGACTTTGAGACCGCGGCCGTTCGCGAGCTCTCACAGATGGTCTACGACTACTACGCCGGGGGCGCGGGCGACGAAGTATTGCTCGGCACCTCGCGTGCCGCGTGGAATGCCATTGTGCTGCGCTATCGGGTGCTCCGGGATGTGTCCCAGCGCTCGCTCGCCTGCACGATCCTTGGGCAGGAGCTCTCCTGGCCCATGTTTGTGGCCCCAATGGCCTTTCAGCAGATGGCGCATCCTGACGGTGAGCTCGCGACCGCCCGAGCCGCGGGGGCGACTGGAACGGGGATGATTCTGTCGACCCTGTCGACCACGTCTATTGAGGACGTGCGCGCCGCCTGCACCGGCCCGCTCTGGTTCCAGCTCTATATCTATCGCGACCGTGAGGCCTCGCGGGCGCTGGTACAGCGTGCCCAGTCCGCGGGGTGCGATGCGTTGGTATTGACTGTGGATTCCCCCATGCTCGGGCGCCGCGAGCGCGACATCCGCAACGGCTTCCATGTGCCCGCCGGGACTCCCGTGCCCAATTTGACGGGCGGACCCCGCGACACACTGGCGGCACAGGGGGCGACGGCCTCGTCGCTGGCGACCTTCGTGGAACAGCACTGGGATGCGAGCATTTCGTGGCGCGATCTCGAGTGGTTGCAGTCGATCACCACGTTGCCGATTCTCGTGAAGGGGATTGTGCGCGGCGATGACGCGGTCTTGGCACTCGATGCCGGGGCGGCGGGGGTGATTGTGTCGAATCATGGGGGGCGACAACTCGACACGGCGATTCCCACCGCGCGCGCCTTACCAGAGGTGGCCGATGCCATGGCCGGACGCGGCACCCTGCTCGTGGACGGTGGGATTCGGCGCGGAACGGATGTGCTGAAGGCGCTCGCGATGGGGGCCAATGGCGTGCTGCTTGGGCGCCCGGTGCTCTGGGGGCTTGCCGTGGATGGAGAACCGGGTGCGCGACGTGTGCTCGAGCTGCTCAAGGACGAGTGTCACCTGGCCCTCGGACTCGCCGGCTGCCGCACCCCGATGGAACTCGATCGCGGATTTCTCGCATGAACATCGAACACGCCGGGCCGGCCGTCGCCTCGCAGTGGTCGCAACAGTACAACCCGCTCGGGTCGCCGTTGCTCTCGACGCTCGTGGCGCTCGTTCCCGTGCTGTTGTTGCTGGGACTCTTGTCGTCGCATCGGGTGCGCGCGCACTGGGCAGCGGTGATAGGCCTCTGCGCATCGCTCGCCGTCGCGATTTTTGCCGTCGGGATGCCAGCACCGATGGCCGCGCGCGCCGCGCTGTTCGGCGCCGCGTACGGTCTCTTCCCGATTGGCTGGATTTTGCTCAACGTCCTGTTCTTGTATCAGCTCACGGTCGATCGCGGGCTCTTTGTGGTCTTGCAAGAGAGCATCGCACACCTCACCAGCGATCGGCGATTGCAGTTGGTGTTAATTGCCTTCTCGTTCGGGGCGTTCTTTGAGGGCGCGGCAGGGTTCGGCACGCCGGTGGCGGTGACCGCCGCCTTACTCATCGGACTCGGCTTCCCGGCGCTCGACGCCTCCGTGTATTCGCTCATTGCCAACACGGCCCCCGTGGCCTTCGGTGCCCTCGGCACCCCATTAATCGCGTTGCAGGGCGTCACCGGGCTGGACCTGCGCGACCTCTCGGCGATGGTCGGTCGGCAACTACCGCTCTTCTCGATGATCATTCCATTTTGGGTGGTCGCGGCCTATGCGGGGTTCCGTCGCACCCTCGAGGTATGGCCCGCACTCGCGGTGGCAGGGATCGCGTTCGCCGTGCCACAGTATCTCGTAGCGACCTATCACGGGCCATGGCTTGTGGATGTCACGGCCTCGGTCTGTTCGATGGGAGCGCTCGCGCTGTTCCTTCGCGTGTGGTCACCGAAGAATGTCGAGTCCGTTGTTGGATCGTCGATCGGTGCAAGTCGCGACGCGAGTGTGGCGCGTAGCACCGCCGCACTCCCCGACCGCGCGGCCGTAGTTCGCGCGTGGCTCCCATGGGCAGTGCTGAGCGTCGTTGTCTTTGCCTGGGGCACACCGCAGGTGAAAAGCTGGCTCAACGCCATCTCCGCGCCGCAGATCAAGATTGCGGGACTGCACGAACTGGTATTGCGACTCCCGCCGGTGGTCGCGGCAGCAAAACCGGAGGCGGCCGTGTTCAGCTTCAACTGGCTGAGCGCATCAGGAAGCGGGATAGCGGTGGCCGCGATCATCAGCGGCTTCCTCATGGGCTGCTCCCCGCGCACCATGGTCCGCACCTACGTACGCAACGCGCGTCGACTCGTGCCGTCGCTCCTTACAATCTCCGCGATGATGGCACTCGGATATGTGACGCGCTATTCGGGGACCGATACCATCCTCGGTCTCGCCTTCGCGCGAACCGGCACCATGTATCCCTTCTTCGGCACGTTGCTCGGCTGGCTCGGCGTGGCGCTCACGGGGAGTGACACCTCGTCGAATGTGCTGTTCGGCGGCTTGCAGGTCGTGACCGCGACAACGCTCGGTGTGAATCCCGTGCTGATGGCCGCGGCGAACAGTTCCGGCGGTGTGATGGGGAAGATGATCGACGCGCAGAGCATTGTCGTCGCTGGAGCCGCGACGAACGTGCGCGGCCAAGAGGGGACGATTCTACGGCGCGTGTTCTGGCACTCGATCGCGCTCGCGAGCCTTGTGGGGCTCTTCGTGATGATCCAAGCGCACCTCTAAGAGCGCCTACGGACGAGTGCGCGGCTCCGGCTTCCCGCCAGCCTTCCATTCGGGCTTGGTACCGTCACTCAGAATCCGCGTGGCGGCGACGGCGGCGTTGATGACCCCCGCCATGTGGTCAACGTCCACGCGTGAGATGTCGTCGGTGACCTGGTGGTAATCCTTGTGCAGGTTGAACGACGAGAGCGTGTGCGCAACGATTCCCTTCATAGCGAACGCGATGTTGTCGCTGCGCTCGAAGAAATTTTCGCTTGGTCGCTTGTCCGGAACGATTGCGATCCCGTTCGCGGCGAGTGTCTCGCCCATGTTGGAGCGCTCGTAGCCCGTGAGCCAGGCCTTCCCAACGCCACCGGCCAGTGAATCGGGGCGGCCGATCATTTCGATTTCGAGGTTCGCCGCCATCTGCGAGAGCGGGATCGGCGGATGGGCTATGTACCAGTTTGTGCCGAGCAGTCCGGTTTCTTCTCCCATCGTTGCCGCGAAGACAATCGTACGCTTCGGCTTGGCGCCGGCATTGATCTGCCGCGCAATCTCGAGCACGGCGGTGACGCCCGAGGCATCGTCGTCGGCGCCGTTGAAAATCGAGTCGCCGTTGACACCCGGGCCACGCATGCCAAGGTGATCGTAGTGCGCGTCCACGAGGATGTACTCGTCCTTGAGCTTTGGATCGCTGCCGCGGATCACACCCACCACATTCACCGCTGCTGGCTTGCGCTCGAGGGGAACGGTATCGAGCGCGGCAAGACTCTCGCGCACACGAAGTCGCTCCATCTTCCGAACGGGCGCCGAGGGATCGGGGGGCCTCGTCGTGACGGTGCCGTCGGGATTGCGACGGGTGGTGCCGCGCGGTTGGACCGCCACCGAGTCGCGCGTCACCGGCACGCGCTGGAAGTAGCCGGAGTCGCCGAGTGGTTCGAGGCCGGCTTTTTTCATCTCGGCGGCAATGAAGCGCGCGGCGCGCGCACCGCCGACGGTGGCGCTACCCCGCCCTTCCATCGAGTCGTGCGCGAGCGCGCCGAGGACGCGACGGACGTCGGCTGGGGTTGTTGGCCGCTGCGCCGCCAATGGGGAGGCCAGCGGGGAGGCCAGCGGAGCGGCCGCGATCAACAGCATCAGCACGGAACGGCGCAGCATCGGAGTCGGGGTTTGGTGAGAAAGGATACCTAAGACGAAATCTGGCATCGTGAGGCCTCAACGCCTACCCACCTTGCCACGGCCTGCACCGGACGCCACAATCCCCCTATGGCAGCAAACATCCCCGCCCTGGGCGCCGAACTGCCTCGACGCGGCAACTGGATCACCGACGGAATCGCCGCGCTGGCCTTTCGGCTCAGCGGCTGGCGGTTCGTGGGGACCTTTCCGAACGTCCCAAAGATGGTCGTCATTGTCGCCCCGCACACCTCGAATTGGGATTTTTTCATCGGGTTGATGGCGATGTTCGGGATGGGGATGCGTGGCACCTTCCTTGGGAAGCACACGCTGTTTCGGTGGCCCGTCGGGGGTGTAATGCGGTGGCTGGGGGGCGTGCCGGTGATTCGCTCGTCGTCGCACAACGTCGTGGACCAGACCGTCGAGTACTTTCGCACGCGTGAGCGGATGATCCTCGCGCTCTCTCCAGAGGGAACGCGGAAGAAACTTCCGGCATGGAAAACGGGGTTCTACTACGTGGCCAAAGGCGCCGGCGTCCCAATTGTTCCGGTGTCGTTCGACTTCCCGAAGCGCCTGATCACGGTGAACCCCCCGGTAATGCCGACCGAGGACAAGGAAGCGGATTTCCGGCTCCTCGAAAGCCACTTCGCGGCCCGAATGGCGAAGCACCCCAGCCAGTACTGAGCCTGCCGAGCGGGTGAGCTGTAGGATCGACATCGCCAACTATTGTAGCGTATCACGTGGACAAGCGCCATTTTTCAACGTATGGCTGGTGTGAGCACGCTCCCCAAAAGACCGAGAACGCAAAAACAGCCTCGTCGCGGCCGTCGCCCGCTGGCGATCGCCTTGGCGTACGGGTTGACCGTCGCCGCAGCGACTGGTCTGATCGGCGGTGCCGTGAGCTTCGGCGAACGAAAACTGCTGCTTGACGACACCAGGGAATATCTCGGGGCCTCAGCCACGACAGGCGCCTCGCTCCTTGATGCCGTGCAGCAGGAACGGCTCGCACTCGCGCCCCCAGCCGGGGGTGCCGAGTTCGACACGGTAGCCCGTCCGTTTCGCTCCCTGCTTGCCGCGAATGCCTCACTCCAGCGCGTCTCCAGCGGAATCATCGCCGGCAATGATTTCGTGTATGTGCTCGATGCGCGCGCGAAGGGCGTGCGAAGTGACCCGATGCCTCCTGCCGCGAGCGGGCGTCGGGTCCCGCTTCCCTCGATTGTGCGTGCGATGGTCGCGGCTGACTCGGCCGTTGTTGAAAACAGTGTCTCGACGCGAATCGGTGTACTCGACGTGCAGGCAGCGGCACCGCTCCGATCTAGCGACGGGCGGATCGTGGGCGCCGTTGTCGTGACACTCAGCCTCAATCGGTACAACCGATGGATCTCGAGCCTGGACCGCGTGGTGTGGCTCGGTGGCGCGTTCGGGCTCATCCTCGCGTTCATTTCTGGATTTGCAGCGTATCGTGTGGAACTCGCGCGGCTCAACGCGGAGCGTGAGCTCACCGCCTCCAAGGCGGCCGCCGAAGCGAACGCTCGGGCGAAAGGTGAGTTTTTGGCGAACATGAGCCACGAAATCCGCACTCCGCTCCACGGTGTACTCGGCATGAGCGAAGCGATGTTGGCGAACGCGCATTCGGAAACGGATCGTCGCTCCCTCGACGTCATCAACAAATCTGCCTCGTCGCTCCTCGGCATTCTCAACGACATCCTCGACTACTCAAAGCTCGAAGCGGGGCGTGTCGAGCTCTTGAACGCCCCATTCGATCCGCGCGCGCTGGTTGACGACGTCACGGACCTCTTTGCCGTGAAGGCTGAGGAGAAGGGGCTCGAGATTGCCGTGCGCGAGACCGTGCGCGCCGAACGGTGGCCGGTAGGCGACGCCGCGCGTCTCAAGCAGGTACTCCTCAACCTTGTCGGCAATGCGGTGAAGTTCACGCAGCACGGACATGTGCAGGTCGACCTCGAGACTGTCATGATTGGCCGCAAGACGATTGCGCTCCGTCTCGCGGTGAAGGACACGGGGATCGGGATCACCGACGAAGCGCAGGGTCGGTTGTTCGAACAGTTTGAGCAGGCAGAGGCTTCGACCTCGCGTCGGTTCGGGGGGACGGGACTCGGACTCGCGATCTCGCGTCAACTCGTGGTGCTCATGGGTGGCACCGTCACGGTTGAAAGTCGGGATGGTATCGGCACGGAGTTTACCCTTGACCTGCAACTCCCCGTCTCCAGCGCGACGCGGGAGCCGCTCGTCACACAAGGCATGATCCCGGGCTCGCGGGTGCTGGTGGCGTGCGATCTCGCGCTGACGCGGCAAAGTATCGCCGAGATTTTGGCGCGCCATGGGCTCGTGGTCGAAACCGTGGCCAATCATCAGGCGATGGTGACGCGACTACGCGGGACAAACACCTATGCATTCTTGATTGCTGACGCGCCGAGTATCAGCGACGGAAACGGAGCGGCGCTGTCGGAGCTCGGCGACTCCCCTCCATTGATTGTCCTCACGTCGTTGCATCATCCGCTGAGCAACGCCGCACTCAAGGCAATGGGAGCGGCCGCGCAGTTGCGGCGACCCGTGCGCGAGGACCACTTGATTTCGGTACTCGAGGATCTCGTCGCGGGTCGTTTACCTGCTCGCGGGGTTGCACCGCGTGCCGCTGCGCCGATCGCACCGGTTCCCGAAGCGACGTTGATCGCTGCGTCGCGCGCTGCCGGCGCTCCGGTGATTCTGCGATCCACGCACATACCGACGACTCCTATTGAACCGCTCGATTCTCCCCAGCCGCCAATGGGATCGCAGGCAGCAGCGTTCCACGATGGGAAGCCACGCGTCCTCGTGGTTGATGACGTCGAACTCAACTTGATAGTCGCACGCGCGATGATTGGCGCGCTCGGGGCGGATGTGGTCAGCTCGACCAGCGGACCGGAAGCGCTCGAGCTTCTGAGGAAAGAACGCTTTGCCTTGGTGCTGATGGATTGCCACATGCCAGAGATCGACGGCTACGAAGTCACGCGGCGTGTGCGCGGCGCGGCGGGGATAAATCGCAATACGCCGATTGTCGCACTGTCCGCGAGTGCGTTCGCTGAAGATCGGCGACGCGCTCTCGAATCGGGAATGAACGATTTCGCACCGAAGCCTATCGAATTGAACGGGCTCCGGAGTGTGCTTGCGCGCTGGATTCCAGGATTCCAAAAGAGTGAACCAACCGTGGGGTCATACAAAACATGAGTGAGAATCGTCGAGACTTCCTGAAGCGGGCCGCCTTGGCGGCCGCCGCCAGCACACTTCCAGCAGCGGTGTCGGCCACGCCTGCGGGCGCGGCAAGCGCGGCAAGCGCGGCAAGCGCACCGCCGACAACCTTCGACGCCGGGCTCCTCTCAGCGCTGGGAGACGCGGTCCTTCCCGAATCACTCGGCGCGCCGTCACGTGCTCACGCCGTCCGCGATTTTGCAGCATGGGCCGCTGCCTACCGCCCCGTAAGCGAGGAGATGCACGGCTATGGCGATCAAGAGATCACTTACACCGCGGCCGATCCGTCACCGGGTTGGCGGTCGCAGCTCGCCGCATTGGAACTGCTCGCTCGCCGAAAGCATCGGAAGGGATTCGCCACTATCACCGTTGAACAGCGGCGTGCGCTCGTTCGTCCGCAGCTCCCGCGTGGTCGCGGGCTCCGACTTTCCTCGAATATCGTCAGTGCACCCCACATCGCCATTGCGCTGCTCGCACACTGGGCAGCCTCGAGCGCGGCGACCGATCTTGCGTACGGCGTTGTGATTGGCAAGGATCAGTGCCGGGTGCTCGCCGATGCGCCGCGCCGCCCACTTCCTCTTTCGGAGCCGCGCGGACAATGAGCGTACGTGTCGTTGAAACCGATATCTGCATCATTGGTTCTGGAATCACGGCTGCGATGATGGCCGAGAAGCTCGTACGCGAGCGCAATGTGCACGTAGTGGTGATTGAAGCCGGCGGACCCAGCGGAACGCTCGCGGAACGCTACGAGCGTCGGCGCCGGTGGCAGGCGTATGGCGAGACCCCGTGGCCGCGCGATCATCTCGACGATCAAAACGCACTGGGCACCGCGTATGGCTTCTCCCCCTCGATGAATGTGGGCGGCCTGGCGATGCACTGGGGCGGAGTCACGCCGCGCTATTCGCCGGAAGACTTCCATGTCCGTTCGCTGTACGGCGTGGGCGATGATTGGCCTATCTCGTACGAGGAGCTCGATCCGTTTTATCAGGAAGCCGAGGAACGCATTGGCATCTCTGGCGAGCAAGGGCCTCCAGAGCTCGACCCGCGCGGCAAGCCTTTCCCGATGCCGGCACTCCCGCTGTCCTACAGTCTGCAACAGCTGAAGGACTGGACAGCAAAAGCAGGCATTCCCATGTGGAGTCAGCCGAGTGCCAAGAACTCTGTGCCGTATCAAGGGCGCGGTGTCTGTCAGCGCTGCGATAGTTGCTACCCGATCTGTCCCACCGGCGCCAAGTATTCACCCGACTTCACGTTCGACGCGCTCGTGCGCGATGGCCGCATTGCGCTCCACACGAACACACTGGTGCGACGTCTGCACACCGATGCGCGTGGTCACATCACGCATGCGTCGGCGAACGCAACGTCGGGACTTGAGCGGGAAACCGAGTACCGCGCCAAGCACTTTGTGCTCGCCGCCGGCTTCACTTGGAGCCCGCACCTCTTATTGCTGTCGAAGAGCGCACGCTATCCGGACGGCCTCGCGAACCGAAGTGGGCTCGTCGGGAAGTACCTGTGTGGCCATCGCAACGTGGCCGCGCAGATTCGCCTCCCCCTGCAGATCTTCCCGGGCATCAACGCGCAGCACTCGCTGGTGACCAAGAAGTTCATGCGGCCGGGCAAGCTCGAGAAGTATTTACGCCACGACCTTCGCGTCTGGGAGTCAGCATACGGCAGTGAGCCGCGACTCCGCGACGACAAGGGGGAGGTGCTCTTTGGCGACGCGATGCTGTCCGATTGGCGTTCGCGCGCCAAGGCTGGCGTAGCGCGTGTGCGCGGCTACTACGACGTGCTCCCCGACAAGCACAGCGAACTCACGCTCGATGCATCGTCCAAGAATCGATGGGGCGATCCGATGCCGAACTTGCAGTTCCGCGACGCGCCGGAATCGGTGGCGCTCCGCGGCCACAGCGAAGACTCACTCCGTGCCCTCTTCCGCGAGATGGCGCGCGTCGGCGATGGTCAGGTCATCTCCAACGAGTCCTCGGCGAACGACATCGGTCAGGAACATCCCGGTGGCGGCTGCCGCATGGGGAGCAATCCCGAGACGAGCGTCGTGGATGGCTTTGGCCGTGCGCACGACCACGACAACCTGATTATTGCCGGCGCACCGACGAACGTCACGGCGAGTTGCTGCAACGGTACCCTCACCTTTGCAGCGCTCGGTCTCCGTGCGGCCAGTGCACTCGGCGATCAATATCCACGCACACGCGACGACGCTCGCCATGGTCATTGAGCACCAGCGCACGAGCGACGGACCGCATCGAGCCGCAACAGAGCGCTCATACATTTTAGAAGGAACGAGAGTCGACGCCATGCTTGTATCGTTATTCTTGTCCGTTCAGGTTGCTGCCGCGCAAGGCAGCCCCTCTGTACTTCCGTCGTCTACGATCAGTCCCACCGCGACCACGGCCACTGTGTACCACGGCCGCACCGGGCAGTCGGCGGCGCGTATTCCCAGGTCTGATGCTACGGTTCTCGTCGATGGCAAACTCGACGAGCCGGTGTGGCGAACAGCCGCCGTGCTGACAGGGTTTTCGCTCTACTCGCCAGTTGACCAGCGACCGGCGCCGGATTCCACTGAAGTGCTGGTCTGGTATTCGACGACTGCTATCCACTTCGGCATTCGTGCCTTCGAACCGCATGGCAAGGTTGCGGCGACTCTTGCCGATCGCGATCGCATCAGTGCTGACGACAACATCGAGTTGCACCTCGATACGTTCTTCGAGCGGCGGCGCGCCTTCGTCTTCATTGTGAATCCGCTTGGCGTGCAGGCGGATGGCACCAAGGCCGAAGGCGGTGGGTTCATCCCAGGCGCGAACGTCGCACCAGGCATGAACGATCTCAGTGCCGACTTCGTGTGGGACTCCAAAGGGGAAGTCACCGACTTCGGATATCAGGTTGAGGTGCGGATTCCCTTCAAGTCGTTGCGCTATCCGATCGGTAGCGACCAAACGTGGGGCCTGCAGATCGACCGCAAGGTGCAGCACAACGGCTACGAAGAAACGTGGACCCCTGCACTGAAGGCGGGAGCCAGCTTCATCGCGCAGGAAGGGACGATCACCGGATTGTCGGGCATGCTCCATGGCCAGACACTCGCGGTGAATCCAGAACTTACGAACGCCGTCACGGGCGCGAGCGATGCGGCGACTGCGAACTGGAAGTACACGGCGAGCCCTCAAATCGGCGGCAACATCCGGTGGGGCATCGGCAGTAACTTCGTCGCGAACGGCACGATCAAGCCCGACTTCTCGCAAGTCGAGTCCGATGCCCAGCAGATTGCCACGGACGCACGTTTCGCGCTGTTCTATCCGGAGCGCCGTCCATTTTTTGTCGAAGGCAGCGATCAGTTCAATGTTCCGAACACGCTCGTCTACACACGACGAATCGCGCAGCCAGACGCTGCGGCAAAGTTTACTGGCAAAGTCGGGCGTGCCGATATCGCATTGCTCTCTGCTGTGGACGGACAGGGAACGGGGACAGCACATCCTATGGTCAATATCCTGCGCCTGCAACAAGCGTTCAATCAACAGAACACGGTCGGACTGTTGTTCAGTGACCGCTCCGGAGGCGGCCGCACGAATCGAGTGATCGGCGCTGACACAAAAATTGTCTTTAAGAAACTGTATTTCGCACAGTTCCAACTCGTCCAGAGCAATACGGGCACTGGGAACACGAGCCGCAGCGGCCCGCTGTGGGAGGCCGTCGTCGACGGCACAGGCCGGGCCTACGGCTTCCATTACAGCGTGCTCGGTATTCACCCCGATTTCTCCGCCGACAACGGTTTCGTGGCGCGTACCGGCATTGTGCAACCCACCATCGCGAACCGCATCTCGGTGTACGGCGCGCCCGGAAGCGTGTTTGAACGCTACACCGGCTTCCTCCGACTGATCGGCACCTGGAAGTACGACGATTTCTTTGCTGGACAATCGGTGCTGGAGCGAACCGCGAGCATGAACAACTCGTTCACCTTCCGCGGCGGCTGGACCATTGGCGCAAATCCCACTTTTACACGCTATGCATTCGATTCTGCGGCCTACACAGGCACCCGCGTTCCCGACGCCGCCGGTATTGCTCGCCCCTATGTCCCGCGCGATCAACTGAACGGTGCGATCGTCAGCTTCAGTGTCACCACGCCGCAGTTCCGGCGATTCACCGCGTCGCTCAGCACGACACTCGGCCAGGACGTGGATTTTCTTGAAGTCACGCCCGTTCGTCGACGGGATGTTAGCGCATCACTCGACCTGCGTCCTACCGAACAGGTGCGCATCACCGCCACTTGGGTGAGCTCGAACTTTACCCGAGTGCGCGACGGCGTGCAGACGGCCACCACGCGTATTCCACGCCTCAAAACAGAATACCAGATCTCGCGCGCGGTGTTCGTCCGCGTGGTCTCGCAATACGAAGCCTCGGTACGGGAGCCGCTCGTCGACCCGGGAACTGGACGCACGTTACTGACGGGATCAGGCACGACGTTCACCACGAGCGCGCGGCGGGTGACGAACAATCTGCGCACGGATTTTCTGTTCTCGTATCGTCCGTCGCCGGGAACGGTGTTTTTTGCAGGATACGGCGACACCATGATCGAACCCGCGCCGCTCGCGTTCAATCAGCTGCGCCGCGCCGCAGACGCCTTCTTCCTCAAGGCGAGCTACGTGTTCCAGCCGCTCCACTAGTTGTGTCCGCTGGACGACGCTGGGGTGAAAAAGGCGGGAACGGCTGGTAAAGCCGCGCTCAGTGGTTGAGCTTTCAGGGACCCCGTTCTGGAGATTTCACCGATGTTGTTCGTGCGCCGTTTCGTCATTCTTGCACTGCTCCCCGCCGCACTGCTCCCCGCCGCACTGATTGCCCAGACCGTTCCGGGTGTTCAAGGCACAGTGGCACGTGACAGTGTCACGCCGATTCGCCCACCCAAGAACCCGCTCCCGGCAGAAGAAGCATCTGCCGGAGTGACGAAGTTCAGCTTCATCGCCTACGGCGACACCCGCGGCCGCCACGACGGAACCGAGCTGCAAGCCGAACATACGCTCGTGGTAGAAGGAATGCTGGCCTCGATCAAGAAGGCCGCCGGTGGGCCGGATCCAATTCGGTTCGTCCTGCAGAGCGGTGACGCGGTGGTGAACGGGGCGATCGCCAAGGCGTTGACCGTGAGCTACATCCCCGTCATTGAGCGCCTCACGCAGGATGCAGGCATTCCCTACTTCTTCACCGTCGGGAATCATGATGTCGGCGCGTCGTACGACTTGGCCGATCCGCGTCGTGTGGCAGGGATCCGCAACTTCCTCGACGCGAATTCACGACTGCTCCCCCCCGATGGGTCCGCGCACCGACTGAAAGGCTATTCGACCTTCTCCTTCGGCTACGGGAACACCTACTTCATCGGCTTCGACTCCAACATCCCCGAGGACTCACTGCAGTTTGCGTGGGTCAAGGCACAGCTGGAGTCGCTCGACCGGAAGCGCTACGTGAATGTCGCGCTCTTCTTCCATCATCCGCTGTTTTCGTCCGGACCACACGGCGGCGCGATCATCGAGAAGCAAACAGCATCGCTGCGCGCCAAGTGGGCGCCACTGTTCCGCGCGCAGCATGTGCGCCTCCTCCTGGTCGGGCACGAGCATCTCTACGAGCATTGGGTGGAGCGCTACACCGATGCCTCGGGTGCACACCGGATCGATCAAATCGTCAGCGGTGGAGGCGGCGCACCGCTCTACCAGTACGTCGGCGAACCGGACCTCACGGCGTACACCAAGGCCGGCGCCGATATGAAGGTGAACATGGAACACCTCGCGCGCCCGTCCACTGACCCGGGTGCGAACCCGTTCCATTTCGTGATTGTGCACGTCGACGGCGACAAAATTAGCCTCGACGTGGTGGGCGTCGACTGGGGGAAGGGTTTCGCTCCGTATCGGTCAAGCGGCATCTCGATGCAGGACAAAACGCCGTGAGTTCCGGCGCACCGTCGGCGCGGTGCGCACGCGTCCTACGGTGCGCACGCACGGTGTCGTTGCTCGCTCTGATTGTGGGTCCACTCGCGCCTCCAGTGCAGGCACAAGACTGGGCCAACCTCGCCCAGTTCCGTGCCGCCAATGCCAAACTCCCCGCCCCAGTGCCGAACCAACCGCGGGTGGTCTTCATGGGGAACTCCATCACGGAGTCGTGGGCCCCGCTCTTCCCCACGCAGTTTCCGGGAAAGCCGTACATCGGACGCGGCATCAGCGGGCAGACCACGCCCCAGATGGTCCTTCGTTTTCACCAAGATGTCATCGCCCTCAAGCCCGCCGTCGTCGTCATCCTGGGCGGGACTAACGACATCGCCGGCAATACGGGGCCATCAACCCTCGAGATGATCGAGGACAATCTCGCTGCGATGACCGAAATGGCGCAGGCGAATGGGATCCGCGTGGTGCTCTGCTCCGTGCTTCCGGTCTACGATTATCCCTGGAAACGCGGCCTGGAACCAGCGCCAAAAATCGTCGCCCTGAACCGGTGGATGGCGCAGTTTGCCGCGTCGCGAGGAGCCGTATACCTCGACTTCCACTCGGCGATGGCCGACGAAAAGCAGGGAATGCGGGCCGACCTTGCCGCGGATGGCGTGCACCCGAATGCGGCGGGGTACGCCATCATGGCCTCCCGATTGGAGCCCGCGATCCTCCAGGCGCTCGCGCGAACGCCGAAGTAACCGTCATTGGATTCAACAGAATAGCCTGCTCAGCCGTCTATTTCAGCAGGCATTTGCTCCCCAACGCCGCTGCCGTTGCAGTCGAGCGCCCCCTCGAATCCTCGCGCCTCAATGCCCAAGCTTCCGCGACCGCCCATCGGAGCCCCGCCTCTCGGGGATGGAGCGTCCGCGAGCGAGAAGGGGAGCGTGGCTCGAATCCCGAACAACCTGTTGGCCCTCGGCTCGGCTGCGGTCCTGACGATTTATGGCGCGGGTTTCCAACGGACGCGCGCTGCGGCTGACAGGTTCGCCGACGAGGCGGACGCGCATTCGCGCCCCTCGCAGCAGCTGCTGGACGCTTCCGGCAGCGGACGCGGCGGCGGACGCGGCGGCGGACGCGGCGGCTGGGCCCCGAGCACCACCGCACCCGAGGCACGCGAGGCACGCGAGGCACGCGAGGCACGCGAGGCACGCGAGGCACGCGAGGCACCTGCGCCAACAGCGCCCGCCGCAACCATCGCGCCGGAAACGAGCAAACCCGCTGCCTCTAATACCGCGACCGACGCCCCCTCCGCCCCCGCGCCATCGATCGTAGCGCCAGCGCCCGTCGCGACACCAGTGGTCGCACCAACGCCCGTCGCACCAACGCCCGTCGCACCAACGCCCGTCGCGCCAACGCCCGTCGCGCCAACGCCCGTCGCGCCAACGCCCGTCGCACAA
>JAPLKT010000057.1 GCA_026387895.1 Gemmatimonadota bacterium
CTGTCGAGCAGCCCCACGCGGCGGTCAAACGCCGCATCAAGCAGAAGTCCGGTCCGGATATCGGCTAAAACATCTGCCGAAGCGAAGCGCGCGTCCGTGATACCGCCGCGGGACGCGGTGCTGGAGCTCGATTGGGACTGGGCCATGCGTGGGGGCTGGGGAAGATGTCTCCACGGAATATAAGGGGGCCGAGTGGGGGTGCGCCTGAACCGGGCGGTGGGCACCCGGCGGTGTGACCTCCCGCCCAGCCCAGCCGTCAACACCTGTAGCAACCCTCGGCTCCGGGCTATCCGCCCGCGCTTGGGGCGTTCGTACGTGTGGTTGTTCTTCCCTATTCGGCCGAGGTCGAATGATGTCGCAACGTGGTGCTGGATTGAGACGTGTGATCGGCCTAGTGGCCGTCCTAAGCGCGGCAGTCATCCTCGGCTGTATGGATCGGTCCATGACCGGCCCGACGCTGATCGGCACCGCCGACTCGTTGCAAGTATCCTCCGGGAACAATCAGAACGGGATTGTGAGCACGGCCCTGAGTACACCACTGACCGTACAAGTCCGGACGGCCACGGGCGCGGCAGTGGCCGGGACTTCGGTCACATTCAGTGTTGCCACCGGCGGTGGATCGATTTCCCCCGCAGTGGTCGCCACTGATGCGTCGGGGCGCGCGCAGACCTCGTGGACGCTGGGCGCGAACGCCGGTCAACAAACGGTGGTTGCGACCGCGGGTGCAAAAGTGATCACGTTGACCGCGACCGGTGTGGTCTCCGGTACCACCGGCGGTACCACTGGCGGTACAACCGTAGGATCGTTGCGGGCTGCCCAAGTCGTACTGAGTGCAGGGAATGGCCAGTCGGGCTCGATTGGGCAGCCCTTGGGTGCGAATGTCGTCGTGAAAGTGCTGGATTCCTTGGGGAACGCAGTATCTGGTACCACGGTTACATTCGCCCAGGGTGCTAGCAATGGGACTGGCGCAAGCGCTTCGCCCACGAGCATCAAGAGCGATGCTGCCGGGCTGGCGACCACGCAGTGGACATTGGGCAGCAAGGTCGGACAGCAGACGCTGACGGCGACGATCGCGGGACTGACACCCGTGACGGTGCAGGCCACCGGCACCATCAGCTCCAGCGGTGCGGCAATCGTCGATAATGGCAACAACCAGGTGGCGGGCAGTGGGGCGATTCTCCCCACATTCCTTCGTGTCCTCGTGTTGGATCAGGCGGGGAATCCGGCGCTCGGCGCCCGCGTGAGCTGGGCCGTCGCTTCTGGCGGCGGTGCGATCTCCAAGAGCTCGGGCACGACGAGTGCGGCCGGGCTCGATTCCGCAAAGTGGACCCTCGGCTCGAGCATCGGCGCACAGACGGTTACGGCGACGGTCACTGGCGTAGGCAGCGTTACTTTCGCCGCGACCGCCACCACCGTGTCTGGGACGCCGTCGACACTTCGCATTATCAGCGGCGAAGGTCAGAGCGGACAGTCGGCGCAGACGCTTAATCTTCCGCTCATCGTCGAAGTGCGTGATGCTGGGGGCAACGTGCTCTCGGGCGTGACCGTTGGCTTCACGCAAGCCGCCACGAACGCTGATGCCCTGACCTCGCCGTCACCCGCTGTCACGGGGGTTGATGGCCGCGCGTCGGTGACCTGGCGCCTCGGCTCCAATACCGGTACGACCGCGCAAACGGATAGTGTCACCGCCTCGCTCACCGGATTCACGGCGATCGCCGGCGTGGTGTTCCATGCCTCGGTGCGTCCCGCCTTCCGTATTCGCATGGTGAATATTCTCGACACCTTGCAGACCGATACCACGGGCGCGACGCTCAGAGACACGCTCGTGGTGCAGGTGTTCGACCCGGTGACGAACCTCGGTGTGCAGGGTGTTTCGATCAGCTGGGCGACGCAGGCGTCGAGTTCCGTCGACGGTTTTGCGATCAACTCGGTCGACACCACCGACAACACAGGACTGGCCAAGAACCGCTGGGTGCTGCGCGGGAGCGATGGTGCCGCGATTCCGTCAAGCGCCGTGGCCAAGCGCATGGTGGCGACCGTTGCGGGCATCGGTCAGGTTGAGTTCAAGGCGCATGTGTATCCAGGCGCGCTCCGAACAATCACGACGAACGTGAGCTCGTCCGCGGCGATCACCGCGGGTAATGCCGTGACATGGTGCGCCACAGGCAAGGACGTGACGGGAAATGTCGTCGACAGCGTGACCTTGACCTTCGCTGGGAGCGGTGGCGGAGCGAGCGTCAGCTCGTCGGTGCTGAGCACGTATAACGCCGCTACGTGTATCACATCAGCCATTACGGCGGCGGGGAGCTGGGGCTTCACGGTGAGCGGCACGGTGCAGGTCCGTCCCTACGCGCAGAGCAGTGCAGTGACGGCCGTCGCGTCGGGCACGGTGGTGGTGAGTCCTGCTGCCGCGGCCGTCATGACCAAAGCCGCGGGCGATGCACAAACTGGAGTGCGCTCCGCCATACTCCCGACTCCCTTGAAGGTGCTGGTCAAGGATTCGTTCGGGAACCTCGTTCCCAGTCAGGCGGTGGCCTTCGCGGTGGTCGGCGGCGGCGGTCTCCTGAGCGCAGGTGCTGCGCCAGCGGCCACCGCGACTGTGACAACGGGTGCGGACGGCACCGCATCCGTTACCCTGATTCTCGGGGGAGCCGCGGGCACCAACACCATTGTGGCAACAGCAGGTGGGGGAACGGTAATCTTCACCGCTACGGGAACACCATAGTCGAGCTCGACACTGTATAAACATCGCGAGGGCGGTCCGATTCGGACCGCCCTCGCGATGTTTCTGGTGTGTTCAGCTCCACCGCATGCAGTGTCTACACGGTCAGCTCAGGCACTCGCTCTCGAGCACCCCGCGCCCGCGGAGCCATTCCGCCATCTGCTGACGGCGCTTCCCGGCCGGATGCACTTCGGTAATCCGCACCGCCCCAGCGCCGCACGCCACCACCATCCCCTCAGGGGTGGCGCTCAGAACAGTGCCAGGCGCCCCAGTGGCGTCGCTCAGCAAGGCGCCGAATAGTCGCACCTCACCATCACGATGCAGGGCCCACGCTCCAGGCTTTGGGTCGTACGCGCGGATTGCACGCGCGACAATCTCTGCGGGCTGTGAAAAGTCGAGGCGCGCATCGGTGCGTTCGATCTTCTTGGCGTAGGTGGCCAGCACGTCATCCTGCGGGGTCTCTGTTGCCGCGCCTACGCCCATCAATGCCAACGCTTCAACAATCGCCGCCGCGCCGAGTTCGGAGAGCCGGAGCTGAAGCTCGCCGGCGGTCTCATCGGCGGCAATCGGCGTCGCGCGACTAAAAATAGCCGGGCCTGCGTCGAGAGCAGGAACCATGCGCATGATCGTGACGCCCGTCTCCGCGCAGCCGTCGCGCACGGCGGCCTGAATCGGAGCCGCCCCGCGATACGCGGGCAGCAGCGACGCGTGAATGTTCAGCGTGCCGTGCGTCGGGAGATCAATGACATCACGCGGGAGGATATGCCCGTATGCAACGACGACGCAGATATCCGGTGCTACTGAGCGCAACGCCTCCAGGAACGCCGCATCGCCGCGCGGGCGCTCCGGCTGCAGCACCGGAATATTCTCCTCCAACGCAACGAGCTTGACTGGCGACGGATCGAGCTGCGACCGCGACCGACCGCGCGGTCGATCTGGCTGTGTGACGACCAGCACGACCTCGTGCCCTTCGCCGATCAATGCACGCAGCGGGGCAGTCGCGAACTCAGGAGTCCCAAAGAACGCGATCCGCATCGATCAGATCCGCTCATCGTCGTCGTCGTCGAGCGGATCGCTCGCTTCGCTCGGCACGATCGTACGAATGAGATTGGGGTACTTCACCTTTTCCTCCTCCCAGCTTGCCAGCGCCCGTTGGCGCTTGAGGAAACTGAGGTGATCGATAAACAGCTTGCCGTCGAGATGGTCAATCTCGTGCTGCAGGCAGACGCCGAGGAGTTCCGTGCCCTCGACCTCAAATGTCTTGCCGTGTCGGTCGAGTGCCTGGACCACGACGTGCTTGGCACGCATCACGTCGCCGTACAGCTCGGGCATGGACAGACATCCTTCTTCCCACTTGAGCTTCCCTTCGCGTTCAATAATCTCGGGGTTGATCAACACATACGGCACATCCTTGACCTCGATAACCGCCAAGCGCTCACTGCGTCCAACCTGCGGCGCGGCGAGTCCCACGCCGTGTGCGGCATGCATAGTCTCGAACATATCGTCGATAAGCTGCTGCAGCCCGGGCCCGAAATCGGTGACGGGTGTGGTCGTTTGCCGCAGGACAGGGTCGCCGAGGACCCGAATGCCAAGCACTGCCATTATTCCTTCGCTTCGCTCCCGTTGGTGCCGAGGACCTTCGCAATTCGGCCGCGCTCGATCACGAACTTGGATTCACCGCTCTTAATGGTCACGCGATCTTCGAGCGTCTTGGTCGAGGTACCGTCCTGCATGGTCTCGCGCATGCTCACGATCTCCGCTACAATCCCGCCGGCGGTCACAATCTCGTCGCCCTTGCGGATGTTCAGAAGCGCGGATTCATGCTTCTTCCGCTGCGTCTGCTGAGGGCGGATCAGCAAGAAGTAGAAGATCGCAAACATCGCGACTAGGATAAACAGCTGTCCCGAGCCGCTCGTGCCCTGCAGGGCGGCGGCGAGGGCCGGATGGATGGTCGTCAGGAAGCTCATTGGCTCTAGGGAGCGGAGTGATAACGCGCGAGCCAGTCACGGCTCCACGCGTGGAAGGTCCCATCGCGGACGGCCGCCCGGGCCCGCCGCATGAGGGCTATCAGGAAATGTACATTGTGCAGGCTCAGAAGCCGTAGCCCGAGCAGTTCGTCGGTGACAAATAAGTGCCGGATGTACGCCCGCGAAAAGCGTCGGCAGGCGGCACAGCCACAGCTCTCGTCGAGTGGGCGTTCGTCAGTTCGGTGGCGCGCGTTCCGCAGGTTCAGGCGCCCGTCCACGGTAAACGCGGCGCCATTACGCCCCATCCGGGTCGGCGCCACGCAGTCGAACAGATCCACGCCACGCGCGACCCCTTCCACGAGATCCTCGGGAAAGCCCACACCCATCAGGTACCGGGGGCGGTCGCGGGGAATGGCATCGTCGCAGACCTCGAGCATCTCGTACATCGCAGGCTTTTCCTCGCCCACGCTGAGCCCGCCGATCGCAAACCCATCCCACGCCCCCGCGCCGGCAATATGCACCGCGGCCTCGCGCCGGAGATCGGCATGGATCCCGCCCTGCACAATCGGAAACAGCGTCTGCCGTGGTGCCCCCTCAACCGCATGCAGTCGCGCGAACTCGGCTTGGCATCGTGCGAGCCAACGGAGGCTGCGCTCGCTGGCGTCTCTGGAGGCCGAATGTTCGCTCTGGCCTGGAATGACGTGGTCGAACTGCATGATGACGTCAGCCCCGAGATTCGTCTCGATCTGCATGACCGATTCGGGGGTAAAGTGTCGAGCCGAGCCGTCGATATGCGACTTGAAGGAGACCCCGTCCTCGGTGACGTTGTTCAACGACGCCCCCACCCATCTGCCGCACCAGTTCGTCGGTGGGGCGCAGGTGCAGGTGATAGGCGTTGGCCAGAATGATCTGCGCATGCATCGCGCGCAGGTCGTCCGGGTCGAGCGATTTCACACTCGCGAGCGTCCCCACCGGCATGAACACCGGCGTCTCGACCGCACCGCGCGGCGTGCGGAATACGCCGGCGCGCGCGCGTCCGTCGGTGGCTTGCACCTCGAAGGAGAAATCCATGCTCACAAGATCACCATCGCGTCGCCATAACTGAAGAACCGATACCGCTCCCGCACCGCCTGGGCGTAGGCCTCACGGATCAATGCCGTACCCGCGAAGGCCGAGACCAGCATGAGGAGGGTGGAGCGGGGGAGGTGAAAGTTCGTGACGAGTCGGTCGGCACCACGCACCACGTGCGGTGGATGGATAAAAATCCGCGTTTCCCGCTCCGCTGGCTGAATCGCACCGGCGGCGTCCACCACACTCTCGAGCGTGCGCAGCGATGTGGTGCCAACGGCCCAGACGTTTTGCCCAGCGGCGCGGGCCGCGTTTGCGGCCTGCGCAGTGGCCTCGCTAACGCGAAACCATTCCTCGTGCATCACATGGTCGGCAAGCACCTCAACCTCCACGGGCTTGAAGGTGCCCGCGCCTACGTGGAGCAACACGTCCGCGAACTGCACGCCGCGTGCCGCGATGTCCGCCAGCAGCTCTGGCGTGAAGTGCAGGCCCGCTGTGGGAGCCGCGACCGACCCCGATTCGCGCGCGTACACCGTCTGGTACCGCTCGATATCGGTGAGGGCGTCGCCGCGCGTGATGTACGGCGGGAGCGGAATATGCCCGTGCCGCTCAATGAGTTCGTCCACGGGCGCGTCGCCACCGAGTCGCACGATCCGCGTGCCGCGCTCTGTAATTCCCTCGATCACCGCGTCGAATCCCGCGGCGACGTGCACCACACGCCCGACTTTCAGCTTGGAACCGGGGTTCACCATCGCTTCCCACCGGTCGTCGCCGAGCGGTTTCAGCAGAAAGATCTCGGCGGGTGCCCCCGAGTCGCGCGTCCCCAGCAATCGGGCGCGGAAGACCCGCGTGGTGTTGCGCACCATCACATCGCCGGATTCCACGTAGTCCACGAGATCGGTGAAGCGTCGATGTTCAATGCTGCCCGACGCACGATGCACCACCATCAACCGGCTTCCGTCGCGGCGCTCGGTCGGCGCCTGCGCGATCAGCTCGGTCGGGAGTTCAAAATCGAAATCGGCGGTTCGGATCAGAACAGTGTCGCCTGATCGCGCTGCGGCGGCGTGAATCCCAAGTGGCGATACGCGAGCGCGCTCGCCACGCGTCCGCGAGCGGTGCGTTGCAGAAACCCGTTCATCACCAGGAAGGGCTCGTAGACTTCTTCGATCGTATCAGAATCCTCGCCGATGGCGGCGGCGATTGTCGATACGCCCACGGGGCCCCCATCGAACTTCTCGATGATCGTCCGCAAGATCCGTCCGTCCATGTCATCGAGGCCAAAATCGTCGACATCGAGCAACTTGAGCGCTTCGCGTGCGACGTCGAGCGTAATGACGCCTTCAGCACGCACCTGCGCGTAATCGCGCACACGTCGCAGCAACCGGTTTGCGATGCGCGGTGTTCCCCGCGACCGGCGTGCGATTTCCTTGGCGCCCTCGTCGTGCAACTCCACCGCCAGCACATCGGCTGTGCGGCGCACAATCGTCTCAATCTCCGCGGCAGGGTAGAAATCGAGGCGCATCGTGAGGCCAAAGCGTGCGCGGAGCGGGGACGTCAGCAGCCCGTAACGCGTCGTCGCGCCCACGAGCGTGAACTTCTCGATCGCCATCGTCACCGTCTGGGCATTGGGCCCGTCGGAGAGGCGGATGTCGATCTTGTAGTCCTCCATCGCCGGATACAGAAACTCTTCAATGATCGGACGCAGCCGATGAATTTCGTCGATAAACAGAATGTCGCCGGCGCGCAGATTGGTCAGCGTTCCCACGAGATCGCCCGGCTTCTCGAGCGCAGGGCCAGAGGTCGTGTGAATGTTCACGCCCAGTTCGCGCGCCATCAACTCGGCGAGCGTCGTCTTCCCCAAGCCTGGTGGACCATGGAAGAGCGTGTGGTCGAGCGTCTCGCGACGTCCAAGCGCGGCCTGGATCGCGATATCGAGCGCGTCCTTTACTTTCGGCTGGCCAATAAACTCGACAAGTCGCTGCGGACGCAACGAGAGCTCAACAACGCTCTCGTCGCTCAGGACCTCTGGGGTGGTGATTTCGGCGCGGGACATAGACAAAGCTTAACGCTTTTGCAGCAACGCGAGAGCCATCCGGATGACATCGGAGGTCGCCTTGCCATGTATCCCACCACCCACGGACTCGCGCACCGCCTTTTCGGCGTCCACGAGCGTGTACCCGAGCGCCATCAGGGCGCGTACCGCATCGGCGCTCCCCGCATCAGCGCGCACAACAGTACTCGCGCCGCCAATCTTCGCGAAATCCTTCATTTTATCGCCCAGTTCCACACACAGTCGCTCGGCGGTCTTCTTGCCGACGCGCGGCACCCCCTGGAGCGTCGTGATGTCGCGGTCGACGATGGCACGGGCCAGCCGACCGATGCCGAGCGCCGAAATGAGCCCCAGCGCGAGCGACGGACCCACGCCACTGGCCCCAAGCAGGGTATAGAACAGCGCGCGATCTTCTTGCGACGCAAAGCCGAAGAGTTGCCAGCCGTCTTCTTTCACGACCATCGCCGTGTGGAGCGACACGTCGTCTCCCACACGCGGCAGTGACTCGAGCACGCCGAGTGGGATCAAGAGCTCGTAGCCGACACCACCCGGCGTCATGATCTCGATCCGGTCGATCCCTTTGTCGGCCAATTTGCCCGTGATGCGCGCAATCATGCGAACACCGTGGCCTTCATAGCGTCGAGCTTCGCCGCGAGGAGACAGGTGAGCGCGCAGGCCACGCCGTCGGCCGCGTCGGAGGGTTGCGGTGCTGTTTTCAGCCGAAGGAGCCGAGCGACCATGAACTGCACTTGTTCCTTTGTCGCCGCGCCGCGCCCGACCACCGTCTTTTTGATGACCGCTGGGGCGTACTCGTGCACCGGGAGTCCCGCGCGCTGCCCCGCAAGGAGAATCACGCCGCGCGCATGTCCGAGGACGACCGTCGTGCGCACGTTGCGCGCATAGAACACGGACTCCACCGCCATCGCGTCGGGTTTGTGTCGCGCTATGACTTCGCTGACTCCCTCAAAGATGTCGGCGAGTCGTTCGGCGAGCGAGGCGGCCGCTGTGGTACGAATCACGCCGCACTCCAGTAGCCGCGGCGTTCCCGCGGACGAGGCGACAACGCCGTAGCCCGTTGCAGCGGTGCCCGGATCGATCCCGATGACGATCACGCGCTCCGCCCGGTGTGCATCACGCCCCTGACATCTCTGATTCGTCCATATCGAAGTTTGCGTCCACCTTCTGCACGTCGTCGAGCTCTTCAATGGCTTCGATGAGCTTGAGCACACTCTGGGCGACGGCGCCGGCAACAGCGACGGTATTCTTCGGAATCCAGGCGAACTCCGCGGACTCTGGCTTGAGCCCCACCGCTTCCAGTGCTTGGCTCACAGCATGCAGGTCCGAGGGCGCGGTCGTGATGATAAAGCTTTCGTCTTCCTTCACGAAGTCATCGGCACCGGCCTCGAGCGCCTTTTCCATGGCGGGGTCTTCTTCCCACTTCCCCACGGGGACAATGATCTGCCCCTTCCGGTCAAACATGAAGGCCACGGAGTTCGTGGCGCCGAAGCTTCCGCCCAGACGGGAGAGCTTGGCGCGGACTTCGGCCACGGTCCGCGTTGGGTTGTCGGTGAGCGCGGCAATCATGATCGCGACGCCGCCAGGCCCGTAGGCCTCGTACATCACTTCGACGTAGTCCGCACCCTCGAGATCACCGGTGCCCTTGGCCACGGCGCGCTCGATGTTGTCCTTAGGCATCGACACCGACTTCGCGTTGTCGATGGCGGTACGCAGGCGCGGATTCCCGTCCGGATCACCTCCGCCCGTCTTCGCGGCGACGGTGATTTCGCGGATAAGCTTCGTGAACAGCACGCCGCGCTTCTTGTCAGTCGCTGCTTTCGCGTGCTTGGTCGTCTTCCATTTGCTGTGGCCAGCCATGCTCGTGCCTGGTTACGGTTGAAGCACTAAAGATAAGGCCCGCCGACCGTCGCGGGCAGACGCCAGGGAGCCTCCTCTAGTGCCACCGGATGAGCAGCTGGCCACGGATCCCCTGTAAGCTTGCGGTCGGTCCACCCTCGGCCGAATGCAGCTTGCCGATGGCGACGGTGCTACTGGGCGCGATGGTGAACGCTCCGATGTTGAACTGGGCGCCGATCCCAAAATTGGTGAGGTCCCCCGCCCGTGCTCCCTCGATCTGCCAAATCCGTTGTTCAACGGAGGTTTGGAGCGACAAAAATTTGCCTCGGATACTCCAGGCGATGCTCAGGTCGGCGAGGTTCTCCCACGGAGAGTTGGTGCCGATCATTTCCCCCGACCGACGGTACATGTCCCAGAAGCTGACCGAGAGGGTATTCTCGCCAAAGGGGAGTGCGAGTCCGGACTGCAGCATGACGCGATCACCAGTGGGAAACGCCGACGAGTCAATGATGTCGGGCCCGAACTTTGAATAACTGAGCGACCCGTTGAGACTTCCGTCGAAGATCGGACGATCGATGCCGACTCGCAGGCGATATTCGTCACCCGGCTCGAACCGGAGCACCCCAGTCGTGAGCTCGTAGGCATCGAACCGCCCCGTTTTCCGCACACTCCCAGAAAGGCCCAGGTTCCAACTCCCGTAGCGCTCGGCAAAGGCGAGTCCGAGCGTACCACCCGGTCCAACTCCCATGCCTCCCACTGGCATCAGCAGAAACGAGTTGCCAATCTGCCCAGCGGCCTCCTGCTGGTTCGCGGACACGGTGTACCGTCCCGTCGGCAGGTTGAGGCCGACGGTGATGGCCGCGTGCTGATCGAAGACAACGAGACTGCCGCGAATCTGCGAGTCGGTCATCCCCGCGATCGAGCTGGTGACGGCACCGTTTGAGGTAACCGTGCTGGCGGCGTATGACGTGGAAAAATCGATGGTGAAGGTCTTGGTGACTGGGACGATGAACGCAAACGGGGAGGAATACTGGTCCACCCGTTTCTCGGTGTTTCCTGCACCAATCGAGTACGCGGCGTAGGTCGGCGCGGCGATGACGGCGCTCGCGGCCAGCCCGGTGCCCTGAGCAAACAGCATCGGGGCGCATGAAATCCACGCGCTCGCAGCGAGAATCTTTACAGGACGAATCATTACGGCTTTCGGATCACGACAGTGATATTGCCGGTTCGCGCGGTCGGTTTGTCCGTGCCCGTTTTCTCACCGGTCGCAACCCGTGTGGTGGGCGGCGTGCTGGTCGTTGTGGTCGTCGTCGTGGTCGTCGCGGTGGTCGTCGCGGTGGTCGTCGTTGTCGCGGTTGTTGTCGCCACCGTGTTGGTAATTGTGGGGACGACGCCGCCAGCCGCTTGGTTCAACGTGGTCCCGAGCGACGTACCAAAGGTTGATGTGACGGTTGGTACAGTGGCCGTCGGCGCGGTGACGGTTGGTACGGTGACCGTTGGCGCGGTGACGGTTGGCGCGGTGACGGTTGGTGCGGACGCTGTCGTGGTGGTTGGTGTGGTGGTGGCTGGGGCTGTGGTCGTAGTCGTGGTCGTGGTTCCAGTCGTGGAACTGGAAGCGCCGGCTCCCGTGGTCGTGCCGGTGGTCGTGCCGGTGGTCGTGCCGGTGGTCGTGCCGGTGGTCGTGCCGGTGGTCGTGCCGGTGGTCGTGCCGGTGGTCGTGCCGGTGGTCG
>JAPLKT010000093.1:0-2560 GCA_026387895.1 Gemmatimonadota bacterium
GACCATCTGGCCGTGGAACTGGATCCCGCCATCGGTGAGCCGAGTGAGCTGCTCAATGATGTTGGGGACTCGCGGGTTGTTCAGCAGCTTCTTGCGCGCCTCCCACGGCGTCGCATGCACCGAGACGTACAACGGCGAGAGTCGGTACTCGAGAATCCGCTCGAAATCGTGCTCGCGAAGATTCGACAGCGTCGCGAAGTTGCCGTAGGCAAAGGACAAGCGGTAGTCGTCGTCGCGAATGTACAGCGGCCGACGGAGCCCCTTCGGAAGTCCTTCGACAAAGCAGAACTCACACCGGTTCGCACAGCGACGGACGGTGGGTGGTTCGAGCTCAAGCCCAAACGGCTCATCCTCCGGGCGCTCCACGTCAAAAATGACGAGCTCGCCGGTCGGGAACTTGGCTTCGATTTCGAGGGCATCAACGGCGGTCAGGAACTCCCAATCGAGGAAGTCCTCGAGGGCGCGCCCGTTAACGGAAATGAGCTCCGTTCCGGCGACGATGCCCAGCTCGGCAGCAATGCTATCGGGCTGAACCCGCGCGACCCTTACCATAGTTGATGTAAGTTATCAACATTGGCACCGGAAATCAATCAGAAACAATGACTTCCGAGCGTCGTACCACCTCTGCCAAGACCTCGGCGGCCGTGCGCCCTGTTGCCGCGACGACTCGTGCGACATCGTCGAACTCAGCTTTGATCCGCTCGCCACCGCCCGGCAGACTAACTGCTTTGGTAGTTACTGCGTGCCCGAAGACCTGTACCGACCCAGTTCGCCGATCGAGCGCGCGACGCTGGACCTCCGCGCGGCGCACGCCAATCGTCGTGCTCTCCCGCAGGAGCAAGTCCTCCAACCGGCTGCTATCGGAGGGATTGCAGAGCACCTCCAAACGGACCCCAGGGCGCCCCTTCTTCATCAGGGTCTGGAGAATCGTGACGTCGAGCGCGCCTGCCGCGCGGAGGGCGTCTGCGGCCGCGGCCACGTACTCCCCAGAGAGATCGTCCAAGTCCGCCGCGAGCAGATGCAAGGTCTCATGTGCTGCCGCAACGCCCTGAACCTCCGCCAGCGTGATCCGGAGCGCGTTGGCGCGTCCCTGGAAGTCCTTGGTCCCCGCCCCGTATCCGCTCTTGAGTGGACGATACTCGGCAGGCGGAGCGCCGCTCGACAGCACCTTCAGGAGCGCCGCGCCGGTGGGCGTGGTGAGCTCCCCACTGTTCTCAGGACCCGGACGGACCGCCAGCCCCTCAAGGAGCCGCAGCGTGGCCGGTGCGGGCACCGCAAGCCGCCCATGTGCCGCGTCGATGAAACCGTCACCCATCGCGATTGTGGTGTTATACACCTTCTCCACTCCGAGCAGATGCAGTCCCCAGACGCTGCCCACGACGTCGAGAATCGCATCGACCGCCCCGACCTCATGCAGATGCACCTTCTCGAGGGTGGTGCCGTGGATCGAGGCTTCGACCGTCGTGACGGCCTCGAACACCAGCATGGCGCGCTCCTTGACGAGCGCGGGCGCGGGTGAATCGTCGACAATCGCCTTGATGTGCTTGAGATGGCGACCATGCGGCTGGGGCGGGATATCAAAGTCCACCTTCCAGCCCGCAATCTCCCCGCGCTTGACACGCTCAAGCCGCACCGAAACCCCGTCGAGCTTGAGGGTCGCGGGCAGCGCCTTGAGCCATTCGAGGTCGAGTCCGAGGTCGAGGAGTGCGCCGAGCGTCATGTCGCCGGCGATACCCGAGAAGGGGTCGAAGATCGCGATTTTGGTCATGCGGAAAATATAAACATCGCGGGGCTCGGCTGAGTGCCGAGCCCCGCGACATTCCCGTCACAAGAGCCTACCAGCGGTAGGAGGCGCCAGAGCCAGTGTTGAACACCACCACCTCGGCATCAGCCCTCACCAGCCCCGCAGCGACCATCTTCCGCGCGACTTCGAGTCCGCATCCACCCTCAGGAGCGGCGTCGATGCCGCTTACCGACGCAAGTCGGAAGGTCCCGCGACGCATCTCCTCTTCGTCACACGCGAACGCGCCCCCGTTGCTCTCGCGGAGCGTCCGGAGGGTGAGACGGTCACCAAGCGGCCCCGGCACCCGCAGCCCGCTGGCGTGCGTCGTCGGATTCTCCCAGGGCGTCGCCTTCTCGGCGCCCTCGTGGAAGGCACGGACAAGCGGCTGACAGCCACTGGCCTGGGCAATCACCATCTTTGGGCGGTGGGTATCGGCTTCGAGCCATCCCCAGTCCATCATCTCGTTGATGGCCTTCCAGATGCCGATAGTTCCTTCGCCGCCGCCGGTGGGGTACACAATCGCGTCGGGGAGACGCCAGCCAAGCTGTTCAGCGACTTCGTAGCCCATCGTCTTCATACCCTCAACGCGGTACGGCTCGCGAACGGTGGCGACGTTGAAGTAGCCACTCTCTTTCGCGAACAGCATCGTGGCCTTCCCCGCATCGCCAATGTGACCTTCCACGAGGTGGAGTTCGGCACCATAGGCACGAATGCTGCCGAGGATTGGCGGCGGCGTGGTGGCTGGTGCGTACACGCGGGCGGGAATGCCTGCGGCCG
>JAPLKT010000093.1:2596-5598 GCA_026387895.1 Gemmatimonadota bacterium
CACCCCGGGCAGGCCGAGTGCCTTGGCGCGCGTGATGGCCATGGAGAGGCCGCGCGCTTTGAAGCTCGCGGTCGGGTTGAGCCCCTCGTCCTTGACCCAGAGGCGACGGACCCCGACGTCCTTGGCGAGCTCGGGGAGCTCGGTGAGGGCTGTCATACCTTCGCCGCGATTCGTGCGCACCTCGCCATCGAGAATCGGCAGCGCCGCGGCGTAGCGCCACATGTTCGGCTCTGTGCTGATAGCAGATTTCGGAACCGGAGCGAGCTTCACCATCAAGGGCTGTCCGCAATCCGGACAGAGCGAGGCGAGGCGGTCACCGGGTACGGTGTAGGCGCACACGGAGCAATGGAGAGTCCAAGCAGAGGCAGTCACGAGACGTCAGGTTCGGGTGTCGATACGGGAGGAACGGTGGAGATAGCTGGTGCCGTCGGATCTGATGCTTTCAACGCATCAAGCAACTTTTGCGCTGAACTCGTCGACCACCCCGGCAGCTCGGCGACGGCATCTGGGGTGGCGTCGCGGATTCCTTGGATAGATCCAAAATGCGACAGGAGCGCGCGACGCTTCACGGGGCCAACGCCGGGAATCTTTAACAATTCCGACGTGACGGTGCGGAGAGTGCGCCGCTTCCGATTATAGCCCACGGCGGTGCGATGCGCTTCGTCGCGCGCCTGTTGGAGCAGCCGGAGCGCGGGGGATCGCCGCGGAAGTCGCAGGGACTCGGACCGGCCAGGCATGAACACTTCCTCGTCCTTTTTCGCGAGCGAAATCAGCGGATGCTTCTCGAGTCCAAGCTCGGTCAGTGCGTCGAGCGCGGCACTGAGCTGCCCCTTGCCGCCATCGATCACGATGAGATCAGGGAGTGGCTTCGCTTCTTCGAGTCGGCGTCGAAAGAACCGATGCACCACCTCGCGCATTGAAGCAAAGTCATCGGGGCCATGCGCTTCGTCCACGCTTTTCACACGCATGGTGCGGTATTCGCTCCGCTTCGGCCGTCCGTTTTCGAACCAGACAATCGATCCCACGTTGTCCTTGCCCTGTGCGGTCGACATGTCGAAACAGACCAGCGAGCGTGGAATCTTTTGCAATCCAAGCTCACGGCCAAGTTCGTACACCGGATCCGCCGCACGTTCGTCAACCTCGACGCCCGCGAGCTTAAACTCCTCGAGCAGATGGCGCGCGTTTTGTTCGGCCAAGTCGATCAACTCGCGACGCGCCCCGCGCTGCGGCATCAGCACTGCCGTGCCGGGAATCGTTTCCTCGAACACCGGACGATCCTCGAAGTCAAACGGCAGTAGCAGTTCTCGGCCCCGCTCCGTCGCACCGATGTAACTGCTGGCGAGATATGCTCCGAGAACCGCGGCGTCAGGCTCGTCCTCAACATGCTCGAGGAAGCGATGGTCGCGGCCGAGGAGTTTGCCCCCACGGATACGAATGATCGTCACGCAGGCGTCTTCGCCATCTCGGGCGTATCCGACGACATCACGTTCTCCGCCCTCGACATCGAGGATGACCGTGGGCTCCTCCATCTTCTGCAGGTGCACCAAGGCATCCCGCAGTTCGGCGGCGCGCTCAAACTGCATAGCCTCCGAGGCAACTGACATCCGTTCTTTGACGCGGCGCACCACCTCGTCCGTGCGGCCGTCAAGGAAGACGACCACTTCGTCGATCATGGCGCCATAGTCCGCCAACGACTGCTGCCCGATACATGGGCCCTTGCAACGCTTGATGTAATAGTCGAGACAGGCGCGCTCCGGCATCTCAGATGGCATGTCGAACCGGCACGACCGCACCGTGAAAATACGCTTCACCACATTGAGCGCTTGGCGCATAGCGCCAACATCGGTGTACGGCCCAAAGTATCGCGCCCCATCGTTCACCAAACGCCGCGTAACAAAGACGCGCGGGTACGGCTCCTGCACCGTCACCTTCACATACGGATACGACTTATCGTCGCGGAGCACGATGTTGAACCGCGGCCGATGCTCTTTGATGAGGTTGTACTCAAGAATCAGCGCATGCTGTTCGGACGGCACCACGATGGTCTCAAGGTCCGCAGCCTGATCCACCATCATCCGCGTCTTCGGGCTCGTCTCATGATCAGAGGCGAAGTAGCTGCGGACCCGTGGCTTGAGGCGCTTGGCCTTGCCGACATACAACACCGTGCCATCGGCATCTTTCCACAGATACACGCCCGGCGTGTCCGGCAGGTGCGCGAGCTTCGCGGCGATCGCTTCTGGGACCTGACGCATGAATCGCGCTACGACGCGCGCAGGAGGCGTGCGATACGTCCGCTCACTGCCGTGGCTTCGGGGATCCCGATTCGCCGTGTAAGAACCAAATACGTAAGTCCGTACAACGGCAGAGCGATCGCACCAAGCAACAGAGGATGTGAGCCCGCACTCAGCAACTGGACCTCCTGCGCATGCCACCGTTGGAGCGCCACCTTAACCGTGAGCGCCGCAAGCGCGGCAACGAGCGCACTTCCCCACAGCGACCTGATATAGGCACTCTCCACCGGAAGCGCACCGATCCGCGCCGCAAGAGAGCGCCGCAACAGCGCAAACTCGACCCACGCCGCCAGGCCAGCGGACGCCGTTAATCCCGCCGCGCCCCACCGCGCATCGACGCCGATCCACCGTGGGAGATACAACGATGCCACCAGCCCCAATCCTACTGTCAGCGCCACGCGAACGAGCGCGAACTTGAGCGGAACCTTCGTATTGCGCAGTGCGTACCAGGTCGACGCGTAGAGCCGACCGAGCGTCCCCGCGAGGAGTCCAACTGATGATCCAGCAAGCACACTCCAAAGCCAGAGCGTGTCGTGCGCCTGAAAGCGCCCGCTCTGGTACAGGACGCCTCCCACGATATCGCCTAATGCGAAAAACGCCACCGATGAAGGCACCACGTAAAACGCGATGCGCCGAAGCCCATCGTCGAGCCGCGTGCGCAACGCCGCCGACACCGTGGCGTCATCACCAAGCTCTCCAGACATCGCCGGC
>JAPLKT010000137.1 GCA_026387895.1 Gemmatimonadota bacterium
CCGCTCGACGTGGAGCCGCATGTACAGCGGAGCTTCATCGAGAGTCTCACGCAGCACCAAGGCTGGGACGACGTCTTCCTCTCCATGGACGGCATCGTCGTCTCAGGCGGGAACACGCTCAATCAGCAAGCCATCTGGAAGGCGCAAGGCATCGATGCCGTCCTCCGCCAAGCCTGGGACAAAGGCGTGGTCTTGGGCGGCGCGTCCGCTGGCTCGCTCTGCTGGTTCGAGGAAGGCACCACCGACTCGCGCCCCAAGGCGCTCTCGATCGTGAAGTGCATGGGTTTCCTTAAGGGAAGCCATTCGCCACACTATGACGCCGAAGCCGGACGCCGGCCGCTCTACCACAAACTGATCGGCGACGGCACCATGAAGCCGGGTTATGCCTGCGACAATGACGCCGGCATCTACTTCGAAGACAACACCGTCGCGCGCGTGGTCTCCGCACGCCCCGGCGCCAAGGTCTACTACGTGAGTGTCGTCAACGGCGCCGTGGTCGAAAAAGTCCACGAGCCCGAGATGATCGCCTAGCAGCTCCGCGCGCCACAAAAACACAGCGGGGCGGGCACCAAATCTCGGTGCCTGCCCCGCTGTTTTCCCACCGATCACTTACGTCGTCACTTACGGAACGATCGCGTTCCCCAGCTGCGAGATCGCATCCTTGAGCGTGTTCACACGCGGCGCATCACACGACCCCTTCGCATCGGCATCGAGCTGCGACGTAATGCTCGCGAGCGCCGATGTGCGCGCTGGCCCCGACGACTTCTCGGCGCTGCTCAACGACCCGCGAATCGACGAGATCCGACCAGCCGCGAGGCAGCCCTTCCGCTCCAGCTGATCCACATACGAGCGCGCCAATGCAAAACTCGGCGGCCACGAAATCTGCGGCTGCCCCTGCGCGTTCAAATAGCTCCAGCGCACGGTCTTCGCCGCATCAATCTCGTTTTGCGAGATGAACTCACTCGCCGTCAACTCTGCCACGTCCAGACCACGGGCGATCTCCGAGCTCACGATCGATCCGTTGTACCAATACACCGACCACGATCCACCCATTGAGAAGCGGGTGCCGTCCACCGGACCGCGATCGAAAAAGGCAATTTCCTTGGGATTCTTGGCATCGGTCCAATCGAACACCGAGATGCCGCCCTGATACCACGCCTGCACCATCACATCGCGCCCGGGAATCGGGATCAGCGATCCATTGTGCGCCACGCAGTTCTCAAACTCTGTCTGCGCGGCCGGGAGCTTGTAATAACCCTGGAACTTCATCTTGTTGTTTTCGATCGTGAAGATCGCATCGGATCCCCATTCCTTCTTGTCGGTCGCGCGGCACTTCGGCGCGCCGCCACCGCCCCATTCGTCGGAGAAGAGGATCTTCGTGCCGTCGTTGTTGAATGTCGCGGAGTGCCAGTAGGCGAAATTCGAATCCGCGACCGCATCCAAACGCTTCGGGTTCGCAGGATCACGAATATCCAGCAGGATGCCGTGCCCCTCACAGGCGCCGCCCGCGAGTCCCTTGCCTGGATACACTGTGATGTCGTGGCACTGCCGTCCCGCCGCAACCGGATCGCCAGCCTTCTGCTGCGGCCCCATCATCCCCTCGAGGATCTTGGGCAAGTTCGCGCGGAGCGACGCACTGTCAGCCGCAGTCGGCGTGCCAGACCCACCGCGCGCCTTCACAACATTGTCGAGCATCGGCCCCGTGAAGTTCGGCGGGAGCACCATCTCGCCCATCCCCGGAACACTTGCCGTGAAGCCACCCTTCGCGCGCGCGTCGGCGGCGGCTTTCGCCCCCTTCTCGCGGTCAACATCCGACTCCCCGTGACTCGGCGTCACCTTGAGTCCTTCAAAGATGTTCGACCGATTCACGACTGCCGCGTTCTCCGGATGCGCGACCGGCACCTTGATGATTTCAATACGCCACAGCGACGAGTTGGGATCCTTGTCCGGCGCCGCGCTCACGCAGCCCGGGAGTTCATCGGCAGAACGAATGGCCGATGACCCAGAGATGTAGATGTAGATGTTCTCCTTGTCGGCCGGGCTCTCGAGCACCGTGTGCGTATGCGACCCGCGACAGGTCTGCACATTCTTGATCAGCTTGGGATGCGCGATGTCGGTGATGTCGAAGATACGGACGCCGCGAACGCGATCCTTCGAAACAGGATCCGGCACGCCACCGCCCATACAGTCCACGCGGCCATTGTTGGCCTCGGCGGACATGAAGAGCAGGTTTTTGTACACCGAGATGTCGTTCTGCGACGCCGGGCACGGAAAGGCCGTCACAAGCGTCGGCTTGTTGGGGTTCGCGATGTCCCACACCTGCAACCCGTTGTAGTTGCCCTGGATCGCGTAGTGCCCCGTGAATGCGATGTCGGAGTTTGTCTGGCCCAGGAATCCCGGGGGCGATGCGACCTTGGCGTTGATGCGAAGGTTCGAGATCGCTTCACCAGCATCCATCAGGCCAGCCTTGAGGCCGACGCGCGGGTCCGGCTTGCCCATGGGCGCCGGAGTCTGCGCGATCTTGGCTGGGGGCGAGCACGCGGCGATCACGGTGATCGTGACCATCGCGGCTAGGGAACGGAACGAACGCTGCATTACATCCTCCTCGAGGGAAAGTTTTTCTCTACCAAACCACTGCGGTTCGCGCGCACTGATGCTACGGCGCACCGACCGCCAACAGCATCTGAAACATCCGATTGATCTCAGTAGTCTGATCGACTTCCACATCATTCGCGAACTTGAAGATCGTTTCATCCTGCCCGGCACCGTAGGCCGCAAACAACTCCTTCACCATCGACACCGCACCGCGATGGTGCTGAATCATTCCGGTGAGAAAAAGCCGATCGAAGGTCGCGCCACGGGCGGAATCGAGCTCCTGCATTTGTGCTTCCGTGAGCATTCCGGGCATCAGCATCGTGTGCTCCATGCCGCTCATCTGCATTGTCATCCCCGCCGGGTTTGGCGTGGGCACCGGTTGATTGCGCGCCTCGAGCCAGCGCGACATCAGCGCAATTTCGTCGGTCTGCGCATTGATGATGCGCTCGCACAATCGCTGCAACTCGGGATTCGCGCCGTGCGTTGGCGCCCACTTGGCCATCACAATTGCCTGCGCATGATGGTGCATCATGCTGGACATGAACTCGATATCCGCCTTCACGTAGGGCAGGCGGGCACTGTCGGCGCGGGCCTTGGCGATTGCGCCCGCCAGCCCGGTAAGCGGCTTCGCGGTGGACGTCGACTGTGCGGCCGCCGCGACTGCCGTAACCACGGTCGTCGCGTACGCCGCAACGGCGAACAGCGCGAGCGCAAACAGTTTGGCAATGCGTCGATTGGTCATGGCACCCACGATTCGGGGAAACGATGCCGGTCACGCTGGCGGTCCGCGCCAGTGCTCTAAGATACTCATTTACTGCCCTCTCTACGGTCCTTGGGGGGCGCAAGTTCCAGCGGAACACCCAGCCGTCCAAGGCGCGGTTCAGCGAGGTCCCAAGGGAATGCTATATTCCCTACGTCCCGACCTTCCCTCCCCTTCTGACGCGCCCTCACATGCTTCGCACTCTCCGTGGAATCCGCTTCGCTGCTTTGGCACTCGCCGCCGTCGGCACGCTCTCGGCGGCCGTAGCGCCCACCGTGCCCGCAGTGCGCGTAGCACCCGCGCGCTTCCACACAAAGCTGGTGAAGTCCGCGCCCGCTGCGAACGATACCCTCGCGACTGCGCCAACGGCGATCTCGCTCTGGTTCAACGAGGCGGTCGATCTCAAGGTCACCACCGTGAAGGTCGCCGGGGGTTCAGGTGCCGTAAAGACCGGCGCCCTCACCCGCGACGACAAGCTGAAAGACGCGCCAGTGGTCGCCGCGATTTCCTCAGCGCTCGCCGCCGGCAAGTACACGGTCAGCTGGAGCGTCGCCGGTGACGACGGGCACCCGGTAAAGGGGACCTTCGATTTCGTGGTGAAGGGCGCGAAGTAATCGCGCCTTTTGGTCTTAGGGCGCGCCGAGTGGGCTCGGCGCGCACCCCGTGCGCTTCACCGTGTAGGCGATGTGCGAGACTCGCCACGCCCCCTGCGCTTTCTCGAGCGTGAAGGTGTCCACCCCGCAGTGCGAGAATACCCCGTCGATGTGAAAGTCGTACGGGGCGTGAATGGTGGCGATCGGCCCTTGGAGAAAGAGCGTCGGCTCCCACATCCGCTCGAGGTATTTCGGCCCCGGCGCCGCGAGGGCGGCGAGGAAGGCGCTGTCGGTCTCCATACGAGGTACTGTTGTGGCTGACGCCGGATCGTTCACAGAGGCCAGCTGCGCCCCAGGGAGCATCAGTGGGCGGGCACGCGCGGCATCGCGGGTGGAGATGGCGGCGAGGAGGCTCTGTGCCGCCGCGAGGGCGGCCGTCGAATCCGCGCGACGGCTCGACGCCGCCTGCGACGTCGCCTGCGCTGTCGCCCGACCTGGAGTGACGACGATTGCCATCGCCGCGAGGACGAACGTCAACACGATAGCCTTCAAAATCGCAGAAATACGCATCGGAGTGTGTGGATAGGGGGTCGAGAATGGTCGCACGGGGGCTTGCGGGCGTGCATAGGGCGTCAGCACGTTGCGATACGACAGCTGTGCCAGTGCTACATCAGGAGATGTTTAATGATAGCAGCTCCAATCACTCCCGCCACCGCCTACGAGCTCTCCGCCGTCGCCGCACTGATGCGCGCAACGATCGAGCCGCTCACGTACTACAACGCGCGCGCTATTGCCGCCGAGTTGACCAAGTACACCGAGGACAGACTGCGGGCGCGCGTCGAACAGGACGCGCAGTCTGTGCTCGTCACTCGCGATGACGACGGCATCACCGGATTCTGCGTGAGCCGGTTCGACGACGGCACCATCTGGCTCGATTGGTTCGGCGTCGCTGCGCGAGCGGGGGGGCGGGGCGTGGGCGCGGCGTTGCTCCGCGCACTTCAAGCCACGCTGCCGTCCCGTGACGCCCACAAAATTTGGTGCGACTCGCGCACGGACAACATCGAATCGCGCGCCGCGCTCGAGCGCGCAGGGTTCCGCCGGATCGCCACCCTCGCCGACCACTGGTACCACCAGGACTACTTTCTCTGGGAGTGGTACCCTTAAACAGCAATGGCCGCGTATCGCGGCCATTGCGTATCGCTTCTCACGACCCCGACTACTCGTTGACGTGCACCACCGTTGCCGGCGAGAACCCATTGAAGGTCGTCGCTGAGGCATGTGCGTACGCGCCAATCATCTCGCTATACACGAGATCGTCGCACTTGAGCTCCGGCAAGTTCTCGGCCATCGAGATCACATCGAGCGCGTCGCAGGTCGGACCGAACACCGCCGAGAGTTTGGTTTTGCCGCGCCGGAACGACTTCACCGGGTAGCGGCAGTGATCAAAGATCTGCCCTGAGTAGGTGTGGTAGACGCCGTCGTTGATGTAGTACGACGGCTTGCCGTCACGCACAGCCTTGCCGATCACTTTCGCAACGCTCGTCCCTGCGGTCGCGACAAAAAAGCGGCCGGGTTCCGCAAGAATCTCAATCTCCTTGGGGAACAGCCGTTTGATCTCGGAGTTGATGACCCGTGCGAGCTCGCGGAAGGGACGCACCGTGTCGTCGTACGGCGCAGGGAAGCCGCCGCCGATGTCTACGAGGTTCATCTTCGTGTAGCCGCGCGACTTCGCTTCGGCAAAAATATCGGCCGTGAGGTTCAGCGCCTCAACGTAGTTCTGGTAGTTGGTCGTCTGGCTTCCGACGTGGAAGCTGACGCCTTCGACCACGAGCCCGCGACGATCCGCTTCGAGGATGAGATCGACTGCCTCGCCCGGCGAAGCGCCGAACTTCGACGAGAGTTCCACCATCGCGCCGGTGTTCGACACCTTGAGCCGCAGCACGAGCCCTGCGTGGGGTGCGTGGCGCGCGATCTTGTCAATCTCTGTCACATTGTCGAACGTGACCAGCGGCTTGTACTTATCGAGCTCGGCGAGCGTTTCCACCGGCTTGATCGGATTGGCGTAGATAATCTTGTTCCAGATCCAATCTTGCCGTTCCTTCGCCGGCATCTTCTTGATGTTCTCGTATACGAGGTCGAACTCGGGCATCGACGCCACGTCGAAACTTGCGCCCTCCTCGAACAGCGTGCGCACAATCGCAGCATCAGCTCCCGCTTTCACCGCAAAATACGGCTGGACGCGCGGGAGATACCGGCGAAACATCCGGATGTTTTTCCGGAGTTCGTCGTGGTCGATTACGAGCAGCGGCGTACCGTGCTCCGCGGCCAATCGCTGCAACCGAGCCTTTGCAATCATTCGCCGTCCTTCATCAGGAAGTTCTTGAACTGCCAGGGATCGCGGCGATCATGATCGGGCTTGTTGTAGCCCGGGAATGGATTCGTGTAGTTCTTGAGCGGCGTCCAATCGGACGGGGTCGAGATGAACGTGCCGAGGTACGGCTTGGCGATGCCGAGCACGAACTCGTGTGGGAGGTCGTCGGGGACGACGACGCCCATTTCGGGATTCTCGATCATCCACATGGTGGCGGCAACCACGGAGATTGCGACCTGCATGGTGGTGGCGTTCTGGTGCGGCACCAACTTGCGCGACTGTTCGATGCTCAGGTCGCTCCCCGTCCACCAGCTCTGGTACGGGTGTCCCATGATTAGCGCGCCGAGGATGTCGGAGCCACTGGTGATTTCATCGTTCATGATGCGCTGATTGTCGTTCAGCTTGTAGTCGTAGCCGCGCATCTCGTTGAGCGACGCGATGGCCGCGTCGGTCGGGCAGTAGGCGTAGTGCACCGTCGGGCGGTACACCGGCTTGCCTTTCTCCCAGACCGTCAGGTGATCGGAGATCGTGAAGGCTTCGCCGTGGCGAACGACCATGCCGCGCACCGTGTAGTTCGGCACCCAGGTGCGGACCCAGACGTCCATGCCCATGCGGGCGAGGCAGATCTGGTTCTTGGGGCCTTCTTTGTGCGTGTAGGCGTGTGCCGGGAGTTCTTTCTCGTGCGTGCCCCAGCCCATTTCGGCGGTTGTTTGTCCTTCTTCGCGGAAGCCTTCGATGCTCCAGGTGTTGACGAACTCGTCGACCTGCTTTGGCTTGTTGGAGATTTGTGTATCGCGCTCCGAGCAGTGGATAACCTTCACGCCCAGCTGGTGTGAGAGGTGGTTCCACGCCTGCGACTGCGCGAGCTCGGTGATGAGTTCGGCTTTCTTTCCTTTGAACTTTTTGTCGGCGAGCGAGGCGGCCGCGATGTCGAGGAGCCCTTGTTTGGTGAAGTGGGAGATGAGTCCCGGGTTGGCGCCGTGCTCGAGCACCGCGGTCGGGCCCTTGGTTTTCCACTTGGCCATCATGCGACGGACGTTCATGTGGCGCCAGTAGAGCGTCTTCTCGGTCGGGTGCTGCTTGGGGCCGGCGGCGTACGGGTCCCAGAGCTCCGTGGAGGTGTTGATGTAGAGCACCCCGTGCTTGTGGCACCAGTCGAGGATTTCGCAGGCGTCGATGTTCCAGGCGAGGTCGATGACGACGTCGCCGGCGCTCACGTATTTCTTGAGCTGCGCCCCCATGTTTTTCTCGGTGATGCGGTCACGCACCCAGTGCACGCCCTTGGCGATGTACTTTTTCAGTTTGCCGGAGCGATCCTCGAAATCCATGACCGTGACGTTGCTTGGCGCGACGCGGAGATGCTTGAAGAGGATCGGGAGGGCGCATTCGGCAACGGCGCCGTAGCCGACAAAGAGGATCTTGTTTTTGAACTGGGTCATGGGATGTCTAGAGAAGAGCGTCGGCGGGCGGGTGGAATCCCCAGGGGCCATCGCAAGAGGGTGAATCTGGTCGATTTTCAGAGCGAGGGAATCAGGTCGCGACGTGCGTCATCAATGTGTGACGCCGTCACCCTGCGCGACCTTGAAGAAGGTCCGCCAGAGGATCTGCAGATCTAACACGAGACTCTGGCGATGGAGATATTCCTCATCCAATCGCACCTTCTCTGGGATCGCTAGCTCGTCGCGGCCGTTGATCTGTGCCCAGCCGGTGAGCCCCGGTGTGAGCACGTGGATCCCCCGGGTCGTGCGGCCTGCAATCAGGTCGTCCTGATTAAACAGGGCGGGCCGAGGCCCCACGAACGACATATCCCCAACGATGATGCTCCACAGCTGAGGGATCTCGTCGAGGCTAGTGCGCCGGAGCATGCCGCCGATCGGCGTCAGATGCGCTTCCGGGTTCGTCAGCAGGTGCGTCGCCACGGCCGGTGTACCCGTGCGCATGGTCCGGAACTTGGGCATCCGGAAGATCGTATTGAAGGCTCCCACGCGGTCCGACCAGTAAAGCACGGGTCCGAACGAGGTCAGCCGCACGAGGAGCGCAATGCAGGCCGCTGGCACGGCGAGCACGATGCCGGCCACAAGGGCGAGGAGTAAGTCGAGGAGCCTCTTCACAGCGGGGAATATGTCCTCGTGTTACGAACCCGCAATGGTCACGTGCTGGAACGCGAACCATACCTTTTGGCACCAACCGATCGATTTCGGAAGTGGCTAGGGAGGGAATCGAACCCCCGACACGCGGATTTTCAGTCCGCTGCTCTACCAACTGAGCTACCTAGCCGTAGCCACGAAAGATATTCGAGCCGCGGACCCCTGCCAACCCCGCGCGCCCCGTTTTTCGCGCTGCGCTGCGCCACTCAGACCACCACGTACGCCTCCATAGCGAAGTACTCGGCCAGTCCCAGCCGGTTCAGCAAGGCGGCCGTCTCTTTGTTCCGCGACTCCACTCTCTGCCAGAACTCCCGCTCGTCCGTCCCCGGGAAGGGGGCCGAGTCCTTCTGCGACTGGTGCTTGAAGATCGCTTGGATCTTGAGCCGCAGCTCCTCTTGGGAGAGGGGAACGAGC
>JAPLKT010000098.1 GCA_026387895.1 Gemmatimonadota bacterium
GATGGTGATTGGACTGGTCGTACGACTGAGGATCCGGGATCCGTTTGTCGAGATGATCCCGGCGTTCACTCTCATGTGCCTTAATCTGTTTGTGGCCTTATCCGCGTCATCGCGAGGGTGAGCGCACCGGGGTCGTGGGTTCAAATCCCGCAGTCCCGATGAATGACGAGGTCAACAGCAGTGGCTCCGCTTATCTGAACAAGTTTTGGGCCTGAGATAAGTGGAGTGCCGTGCGGGTTATGCCCCCTTCGAAGCGACGCTGACTTGGAGCCCAGCATGAGCCGGAAGGGGAACTGCTGCGACAATGCCGTCGCGGAATCTTTCTTCAGTAGTCTGTTGCAGTTTAAAGGTCGTGCTGAAGATCCGCCGACCGATGTCATTCCATCTGCTGCCCATCCTTATGAGAAGTGAACTTACGCTTTCCAAAGTGCCTCGTCGAATTGGGGTGCAGGCCAGCTGACGCGACCTATCGAGTTCGAGCGGCGCTCCCACCTCGACAGCATGGGCGCCACGCTGGTCCGTACGGTTATGATTGGCCAGTGGTCATGGCGCACGCTTCGGGCACCAGAACGCACGAGACGGCGGAGCGCGTTCGCGCCCCGCCGTCACCGGCCCTGCATGGTCTTCCAGTAGTTACGGCTTGAAGTTCGGGTTGTTGTCGAGTTCCGTCCGCGGTACCGGGTAGCAGGCCTGCGAACCCACGGACCCAAAGCCAGTGCGCCAGTACGGCGTGCCGGTCACCGCGACCCGGTTCGCCGCCGCGACGGGATGGCGGCGCCAATCGCCCATGCGCTTGCCTTCGATCCAGAAATCCAGGGCTTTCTGGTTGAAGAGTTCGTACAGGACGCTGGCCGCATCCGTGGCGCCGGCGTACACCGCCTGACCAGCTGCGACGCGCTGTCGATTGATCAGGGTGAGCTGCTGTGTGGCGTCGGTCGATGCCTCGGCCACGATGTAATCCGCCTCGAGCTTCGATGCGAGTCGGATCGGCGAGGCATAAGTCTGAAACTTCTGCTGCACGACGAACGGCCCGGCCGCTTGGTCGACCGCAACGAACTTGTGCTGCGACGGGAGCAGGAACGTGATGCGCGGGTCGGTGGTCTGGTAATACGGCGGGACGCTGACGGTGCCCCGATCCACCGTGAACCGCCAATACGCGTTGGACAGGCGACCGCGATTGGCTAGATCGTCGGTATACGTGAGGTTGTAGGTGAACCCGGCCGGAACGGCGTTTGCGTCCGCCAGCGCACCGGCCTTGTCGCCCTTCTGCAGCTTGGCGCGGGCGCGTCCCACCAGTGCCGCGCGGGCCAGCAGCAGCCCGTCAGCGGAGCCGTTGGCGGTACCGACATCTACCGCCTTGCCAAACCAGAAGATGGCCGAGTCGAGAAGCTGGACCGTGGTCAGTTGCGGCCCCGACGAGAGGGTTCCGCTGCAGAAATCAAGGGCGATGTAGAGGATGCTGTACGCCCGGTACGTTGCGCCGCGCGCCAGGTTGATGTTGGTGGTCGGGTTGGGGAGCGCAAGGTCGAGCAGGATCTTCCCCGACGACGCGGCCAGCTGGAGGCCCGACCAGCGGCTGGCGAGCGTGCCGTTGTCGACTGACACTTCACGCTTGCCGAACTCGTTCTGGCTCGAGCTCGTCTCGATGATGTACGTCTCGCCCGTAAAGTGTGACTCGAACATGGCGGTGGCGCCGAACTCCGTTGCAAAGTTCTGCTGCACCGTTGCCGCCAGGGCGCCCTCGGTGGCCGCCGGGTCGACCGTGATCGCATCGATCAGGTTCGGGTTGGTGACGTTTAGGAACTTGTCGGTGCAGGCGAGCGTGCCTAGGACGAGCGCGCCGCCGATCATGCTGCGCGAGACCGCGCGTTGGATCGTCATCATGATAGTGGTCCTCTCGCCGGTTAGAAGGTGATGTTCACGCGAAGCAGCGACCGCTTCGGTGTTGGTAGCGTGAAGAAGTCCGCACGCGAGAAGTTGCCGCTGTCGGTCACCACCTCGGGATCGGGTCCCTCGTACTGGGTCCAGAGCTTGAGGTTCTGCATCGCGAACTGGATGGACGCACTCTGCACGGTATTGCGCAGCGAGGAAAGGAAACGTTTGGGCACGTTGTACGAGATTGAGAGCTCGCGGAAGCGCACGAAATCGCCCGGCTGTTCCCACGCCTCGTAGGCGTCGTTCTGGGTGGCCACGCTACCGGTGACCGTCACGAACGCAGGCTTGCCTGGAGTGTCGTTGCCGTACCTGCGAAGCCGCTCGCGGCGCGAGAGCTTGTTGGGATCGAGCCGGTTCTGCCCGCGCACGAGCTGGGTCTCACGGTAGAAGTCCGTGAAATTGTCCGTGATGAAGTCCCGCTTCGAGTCGACCAGAGCCGTGACCCTGAAGTCCCGCATGATGGTGAAGCTGTTCGAGACGTTCCACTCGAGCGTCGGGTAGAGATTGCCTACCGGTGACACCGTGTCGGCGACGACGACGAGTCCGGTCGCCTCGTCGATCGACTTGATCCGCTTTGACACGTACACCCCCAACTGCTGGCCGAGCATGGCGCGCGTATGGCTGAAGCTGCCGCCGGGAGCAAAGGCCGCCACGCCGCCCAGGCTCGTCAGTTCGTTGTGCAACGTGTTAATGCCGGCGCGAATGTCCCATTCGAAGTTGTTCATCTGGACGGCCGCGACCGTCAGGCCGAGTTCCACGCCGCTGTTGACGACCGAGCCGATATTCCGCAGCGGGTTGCTGTTGAAGCCGAGCGACGGCGCGATGGGCTTGGCGATGATCAGGTCTTTGGTCTGTTTGTTGTAGTAGGTGAGCTCGGCCGATACGCGATCCTTCCAGAAGCTCGCGTCGAGGCCCGCCTCGTACTCCGTGCCCCGCTCCGGCTTGAGGTCGGCGTTGCCCGGGTTCCCCGGGTTGGCGCCATTGAGGGTGGCACCGGTGATAGCGAGCTGAAGTACCTCGTCCACCTGGCGAGCGACGGTTCGTCCGAGAGGGTCCAGGTCGCGCCCACCTTCGGGAGCACGAAGGCCGGAGCCGCGGCGCCGAACGCAGAGTTCTTGTCGACGCGCACGGCCATCTGGATGAACATCCGGTTGAGGTAGCCGATCTGCAGCTGACTCAGGTACCCAAACTGCTTCTGTTCGGTGAATAGGCCCCCACCGGTGTTCGTCGCGGCGGAACTGACCGAGTTGTTCGCGTTCGTGACGAACCCGACGCCCGAGCTGAGAGTGTTGGTGTTTCGAGTCGATACCACTTGAAGGCCGAAGGAGAGGTTGCCCTCCCACTGCTTCTGCGCGCCAAGCGTGCGGCGGATGTTGCCGAGGTAGTCCACGGTGTATCGCTCGGCCGTGCGCGCCTGGCGGCTCACCCGGCCCAGGTCGGTCTGGCCTCCATACCACGCGCTGTCGTTCTTGGGGTTGAACTCGCCCTGCTCGTCCATCGCGAAATCGACGCCAATGGTGAACTTGTTGGTAAACCATGGGGTCGGCATGTAGTTGGCGGCCATGGACATCGTCACGCGGTGCGTCAGCAGCTGGTTGTCGATGGCTGCGATCGCGTTGTAATGACGATTGTACCCGAACCAGCTGTCCGCGCTGTTCTCCGGGTTGTCGGAGCGGGTCAGCGGCGAGCCCAGAAGCGCGCCGGCGATCCACCCATACAGCGAATTGTCCAGGTTGGGCAGCCGCGTTCGGTTTTGAGCGAGGCCGAGGCCAAGGTCGATCGTCAGCCGCGAATCCGGGACGTAGTTGAAGTTGGAGCGGATGTTGTACTTGTCCAGGTTGCTGTTGGGCAACGTGCCGAGCG
>JAPLKT010000033.1 GCA_026387895.1 Gemmatimonadota bacterium
AGGCCGCCGCGATCTGCGCGGCGGACTCGGCCACGGCCGGTACCTTGAGCCCCGTACGAGGCGTGAAGAACCCCGGGAACTCATCGGTGCGATAGCCAATAACCGTCACCCCGAGCGTCTCGAGACGCTCGAGGGTCGCGGGCAGGTCAAGAATCGACTTGGCCCCAGCACAGACGGTGATGACAGGGGAGCGTCCGAGCTCGGAAAGATCCGCCGACTCGTCGAAGGGCGAGTCGCGGTGCACCCCGCCGATGCCGCCCGTCGCGAACACCGGGAGCCCCGCCGCCGTGCAGAGGGCAAGCGACGCGGCGACGGTTGTGGCGCCGTCGGCTCCGGTGGCTATGGCCCACGGCAGGTCGCGGGCGGAGACTTTGGTAATCCCAGCACGAGCGAGAAATCGCTCGAGATCCGCATCCTCGAGCCCGATGGTCGGGATCCCGCGCACCAGGGCCGTCACTGCCGGAAGAGCCCCCCGTTCGCCGACGGCGCGCCGCATACGCTGGTCGGCCTCGCGATTGGCGGGAATTGGCAGCCCCTGCGCGAGCACTGAGCTCTCGAGCGCAACAATCGGCTGCCGTTCTGCAAGGGCGCGCTGCACGTCAGGGTGCAGGCGCACACTGGCGGAGTGGACTGGAGAAGTTGTCACCTGCGCACGATAGTCAGTGCGCAGGTCGCCGACAACGCATCAGGACGGGTCGTCGAACTCCTCAGCCTTGCGGGTCGCGATGAGCTCGCGCTCGCGGGCATCCGGATCGAACACCGCCAGGAGTCGCACCGTCTCGCCAGGGTAGATATCGAAAATCTTCCCAGTGTCCCGCTTCACGACAATCTCGTGCCCGTCCTCGAACCGCAGCACCAGGTTCGGGTATTCCGTGTTGACATACTGTTTGCGGATCTTCTGCGGTGCTTGAGGCATTGGCCAGGAGGACTGAAGGGATGCGAGAAGGTACGCGCCCGCGAGTACGTCGTCCAGTAGAGACCTACGTGACCACCGGCTTGGAACCGGCAAAGCGCTGCCACGCCCGGGATTGGAGGATATCGTCGATTTCGTCCACGACGCGCGCCACCTCAGCGTCGGTTGTATAAAAATGTGGCGCTACGCGAATCCCAGCGCCCGGGCGATAGTCGATCACCACATCACGCTCGAGAAGCGCCTGCGCGACCTCAGCGCCGTGCGGCACATCGAACGCGACGGTGCCGCCCCGCCGTGCGGCGTCGCGCGGTGCATGCACGCGGTACCCGCGCGCATCAGCCATCGCAATGAGCATGGCGGTCTGGCGCATCGACTTCTCACGGATCGCGGCGAGTCCAGCGCGTGCAATCACACGTGGCCCCTCGGCATTGGCGAAGAATGCCGGAATCACCGGTGTGCCGCCGAGCCATCGGGCGGCCCCGCCGGCGTACTCCATCTCGTCGGCAAAGGCGAACGGATGGGCGTGCGCCTGCCACCCTGTGAGTGCCGGCGCGAACCGGGCGCTCGCGGTCGGCGCGGCATAAAGAAAGCAGCCGCCCGGGCCTCCGCAGAGCCACTTGAGCACGCCGCCCGTTAGGAAGTCGGCGCCGTTGGCTTTCACGTCCACCGGCATCACCCCGACCGAGTGATACGCATCCAAGGCAACGAGCGCGCCCATCCGGTGCGCGTGCGCGGTGATCCGTGTGACGTCCATGACATATGCGGAGCGGAAGAGGACATGCGAGATCGCGACCAGTGCGGTCCGCTCATCGATGGCCGCACATAACCGATCTTCATCTATGGACAACCCGTCGTCACTCGGCACCACGACCACGCGCGCGCCGAGCTTGGGCGCGAGTTCATCGAACACGTAGCGCACGCTCGGAAAATCGAGCGCCGTCATCACAATCGTGTCGCGGCCGTTCCGAAAATCGAGGGCAGAGAGGATCGCCGCCTGTGCCATGCTGACCGTCGGCACCATCGCGACCTCGCCCGGACCAGCCCCCATGAGCGGTGCGATTTCGTCGCCCAACGCGAGGGGCATCGACCACCATCCCTTGGCCCAGGCGCGCACACCATGCGTGGCCCATTGGTCGGCGTATTCCGCCAACCGCTCGGGCACCGTGCGTGGCATCGCGCCCAGTGAGTTCGACACCAGGTAGGTGCAACGCTCGAGAATCGGGAACTCGTCGCGGAAAGCGAGCAATGCGTCGTGAGAGGGCATGCGACATCAGTGAGGGGGATGATCGAAAAAGCTATCGAGGGGATCGTCTTCCCGCATCGTGCCGTCTGCCGTCAGCTACTCGTCAAGACAACAAGGTACCACGAGGTACCACGACACCTCCCCCGCGATTGCATCTGCCCTGACCTCTTCTTTGCTCCCTGATCGCATCTCCCTCGTCCTCGGCGGCGGTGGACTCAAGGGATTCGCCCATATCGGGGTCATCCGAGCGCTCCAAGAGCGCGGGATTCGACCCACACTGGTCGCGGGTACCAGCATCGGCGCGCTGATTGCCGCGGCGTACGCGGGAGGAATGTCGGTCGACGAGATGGAGCGACGTGCGCTCGCGCTCAGCAAAGATGATCTCTTCCAGATTGACCATCTGCACATGATCACGAAGCGGATGCTCGCACCATCGCTCTACCTCGCGGGTCCGCTGGAAGCCCTTGTCGAAGCGATTGTCCCGGCGACCACCTTTCGGCGTCTCGAGACCGCACTCCTCGTCAACACCGTCGACTTGGAGCGCGGAACGCAGGTCGTCTGGGGACTGCCCGGGCTCCAGGACGTCCCGGTCGCCGATGCCGTCTATGCGTCGTGCGCGCTCCCGGGCTTCTTTCCCCCACGCGTCATCCAAGGGCGCACCTGCGTCGACGGCGGCGTGATGGAAAATCTCCCGCTGAGCATTGCCACGCACGGCGTCGACGCGGTCATCGGTATCGATGTGGGCAGCACCAGCATTGCGCAGGCGCGTCGCATCAAAGACAAAGGGTTCGCCGCCATCTTCATGCGCTCAGCCCAAACGATGATGCATGCCCTGCAAACACTGCAAATCACCGACTGGTCGGGCCCGCCCCTGATGCTGGTGCAGCCGGATGTCACGAACGTCGGGCTGTTCAGCTTCACCCACACCGCACGGCTCATCGAGGCCGGGTACAGCGCGGCGAGCGCGGCGCTCGATGAGATTGGCGATGCCCTCCGTTCATCTGGTGGCGTCTATCCCGTGCGGGAGGTCGAACTCTCGGTCGACCGTGCGCGTTGTATCGGCTGCCGGCTCTGCGCCTCGCTCGCCCCAGATGTGATGACGATGGACGACACAGGACACGCGGTGGTGATGGAACCGCGCCTTACCTGGTCGAGGGCCGACGGTGCGTTCGTGCACCAATGCCCGACCGGCGCGATCACCGCCGAGACCGTCCGGAATGGGGTGCGCCGCCCCACGATGAAGCGCCCAGTGCTTGACGATTGACCGAAAGTTCGCCACGGTAGTGTACCCTCTCAGACACCCGGAACTCTTCATGCGCATCCGTTCGCTCCCGATTGCCCTGTTCGTCCTTGCATCGCCGTTCGCCCTCACACTCTCGGCGCAGCAGCAACGTCCGATGAGTTTTATGGACGTGCAGGAAATGCGCACGGCTGCCGCGCCTGCGGTCAGTCCTGACGGCAAGTGGATGCTGTACACGCTGACGACGCCCGATTGGAAGGCAGCGAAACGTCAATCGGATCTCTATCTCGTCTCGGTGAAGGACGGGCTCCCGTCCACACGGCAGCTGACCTTCACCAAGGACAAGGACGAGGGGCCTGGGCGGTGGGTGTCCGAAAGCGGCTTCGTTTTCTCGAGCAATCGTGACGCGGCCACAGGCCCGGCGGCAGCGGCGGCGGGAGCGGCGGCGGGAGCGGCGGCGCCCGCGGCCGGTGGTCGCGGTGGTGCCGCTGCCGGCGGCGGGAACCAGCTGTACGTCATGCGGACCGATGGCGGTGAAGCTCGAAAGCTCACCGAGGTCGCGGGCGGTGTGGGTCAGTTCGCGGTCACTCGCGACAACAAGTGGCTCGTGTACGCCGCCGGACGCGCTGAGGCGACGCAACTGTGGGGCATCCCGGCGAACGCGCTGGAAACCCCCGCCGTGCAGCTCACCCGCGGCTCGACCCCAGTCCAGAACTGGCAGTTCTCCAAAGACGGCACCAAAATCTTCTACCTCTCGCCGGACACGGTTCAAGGCGACGAACGGCGGCGCACCGATGCGAAGTTCGGCGTGAAAATTCGCAACGCCGTCGAGCCGCGCGTGCACCTCTACGTGTTCGACTTCATGAGTCGCAGCAGCAAGCGGCTCACGAACGACGTCAACTACAGCGTGACGGGCTTCACCATTTCTGACGACGCCAAATTTGTCGGGTTCAATGCCGCACGCGACGATCGGAACTGGCGCGGCACACTCGAGGAACGCGACGCCGCCGACCTCTACCTGCTCGAAATCGGCAACGCGAAGGTCGAGCGCCTCACCAACAACCTCGAGCTCCCCGAGGGCGCACTGAGTTTCTCGCCAGACGGCAAGTGGATTGCATACAGCACGCCCGAAGACGGGAAGTTCATGCACCTGGAGAAGACCTACCTGCGGGCGCTTGCCGGTGGGCCTTGGCGCAAACTGGGCGCCGGCTACGACGGCCCCGTAACCCCAGGGTGGTGGAGCGACGACAGCAAGACCATCTACTCGCGCGAAGGAATCAAGGCCACCACGCAGGTCGTGGCCATCGATGTGGCAACTGGCAAGGTGAAACCGGTCACCAGTGTGAAGGGGAGCGTGACGGTCGCGCGTGATGAAGTCAGCAACACACTCCTCGTCACCTACACGGACCCAAAGACGCCCAGCTCGCTCTACACCGTCCCGACGATCGAGCAGATCACCGATCGTGCCAAGTGGGTCCGGCTGACCGACGCCAATCCGCAGGTCGCGCAAGTCGCGCTCGGCGAGGAGTCGGAGATCACGTGGAAATCCAACGACGGTACGTCCGTCGGCGGCGTGCTGCTGAAACCCGTTGGCTACGTGCTGGGCCAGAAGTACCCGCTCATCGTCTCGATTCATGGCGGCCCCGCGGCCGCCGACGAACTGACCTTCAACGGTGGCTACGGCGCACAGGTCTACGCCGGCGCCGGCTACATGGTGCTGATGCCGAACTATCGCGCCAGCACCAACTACGGCGACGCGTACAAGACGGAAACCCAAGGCGACTACTTTACCAAGGGCTATCAGGACATCATGACTGGCGTCGATTACTTGATCGCCCAGGGCATGGTCGATCCGAACCAGATGGGCGTCCTCGGCTGGAGTGCCGGCGGCCACTACTCCAACTGGATCGAGACCCACACCACGCGCTTCAAGGCGATCTCCTCCGGCGCCGGCGTTGCGAACTGGGTCTCCATGTACGGCCAGTCCGACACGCAGCGCCTCCGCCAGTGGTATCTCGGCGACAAGATGTTCTTTGAAGGGAACGAGTACGAGAACTGGTGGAAGCAGTCGCCGATTGCCACAATTAAGAACGCCAAGACCCCGATGTTGATTCACGTCGTGGACGGCGATCCGCGCGTGCCGCGTCCGCAGAGCGAAGAAATGCACATGGCGCTCAAGCGGGTCGGCGTCCCCACCGAGTTCTTCGTGTACCCTGGTAACACCCACGGTATTCCCGAGGCGCGCGACCAGTACACCAAGGCCATGTCCGAGTTCGACTGGATGGAGAAGTGGGTGCGCGGCAAGCCCGTGTCTTTTGACTGGAAGGAACTGCTCAAGACGCTCGACACACCGACACCGCGTATCCAGCCGTAGACTGGGGCGGCAACAGGAGATGCGCCGGGGGCCGCGTGCTGGTAGCGGCTCCCGGCGCTGTTGTTAGATTTCCCCTCAGCCTAGGCGACGTGCGCGGGCCACGTGTTCCATGCGTGCGCTCGGCGAACGGCGGCGCTTAGTGGCTCAGGCGATCATCCACGTCCATGCCTTCGTGCACCGGACGACGATCATGAGATCGACATGACAACCAGCAATAGCTTCGGAAGCCGCGCATCACTCGCCGTGGACGGGAAGTCCTACGTCATCCACCGCCTGGACGCGCTCGCCAATCTCCCCGGCAACACCATCGCCCGGCTCCCCTTCTCGCTCAAGATTCTCCTCGAGAATCTGCTTCGGAACGAGGACGGCGGCTTTGTGAAAGCCGATGATATCACCACGATGGCCAGCTGGAACGTCAAGGCAACCATCGACAAGGAAATCGCGTTCCGCACTGCGCGCGTGCTGCTGCAGGACTTCACCGGCGTCCCCTGCGTGGTGGATCTCGCGGCCATGCGCGACGCGCTCGCCGCGCTCGGTGGCGATGCCACCAAGATCAATCCGCTGCAGCCGGTCGACCTCGTGATCGACCACTCGGTCCAGGTCGACGAGTACGGCACCGATGCGGCGTTCATGATCAACACCAACCTGGAATACGAGCGGAACGTCGAGCGCTATCAGTTCCTGCGCTGGGGCGGACTCGCCCTCAAGAACTTCCGCGCCGTCCCCCCGGGAACGGGAATCTGCCATCAGGTGAATCTCGAATACCTCGGTCAGGTGGTCTTCATCAATCCAGAAAGTGGAGAGGCCTACTGCGACTCGCTCGTCGGCACCGACAGCCACACCACGATGATCAACGGCCTCGGCGTGCTCGGCTGGGGTGTCGGTGGCATTGAAGCCGAGGCCGCAATGCTCGGCCAGCCGGTGTCGATGCTGATTCCTGAGGTGGTAGGCTTCAAGTTGCACGGCAAGCTCCCCGCCGGTGCGACGGCCACGGACCTCGTGCTCACCTGCACCGAGATGCTCCGCAAGAAAAAAGTCGTGGGCAAGTTCGTCGAGTACTTCGGCGATGGACTCGCGGGGCTCTCGCTCGCCGATCGTGCGACGATTGCCAACATGGCTCCTGAGTACGGCGCCACGATGGGATTCTTCCCCGTGGACGACGAAACGCTCAAGTATCTCCGCCTTTCCGGCCGCAGCGAGCATCATGTGAAGCTCGTGGAAGCGTACACCAAGGCGCAGGGCCTCTTCCGCGAACAGGGGATGCCGGACCCGATTTATTCTGACACCCTTGAGCTCGATCTGTCGACCGTCGTCCCGTCGCTGGCCGGACCGAAACGTCCGCAGGACCGTATTGCGCTGACTGGGGTGAAGGCGAACTACGAAGCCTCGCTCACGGCACACAACGAGACGATGGCGCAGACGGCTGCGAGCAAGGGACAGCCCGCACCAGTCTCGACTCCGCAGCATTTGGCGCACCGCGGTCGCGAGTTCGATCTGATCGACGGCGCCGTAGTGATTGCCGCCATCACAAGCTGCACCAACACCTCCAACCCGAGTGTGATGCTCGCGGCGGGGCTCGTGGCGCAGAAGGCGGTCGCGAAGGGACTCACCAGCAAGCCCTGGGTCAAGACCTCGCTGGCCCCAGGCTCCAAGGTCGCCAAGGATTACTTCGAGAAGGCCGGCGTTCAGTCCTCGCTCGACGCGCTGGGCTTCCAGATCGCGGGCTACGGCTGCACCACCTGTATTGGTAACTCGGGGCCGCTCCCAGAAGTGATCAGCAAGGGCATCGACGACGGGAAGCTTACCGTCGCCGCGGTGCTCTCGGGCAACCGGAACTTCGAAGGACGCGTCAATCCGCAGACACGCTTCAACTATCTCGCATCGCCGCCACTCGTTGTGGCCTACGCCCTCGCGGGACGTATGGACATCGACTTCGAGCTCGAAGCGATTGGTACCGGCACTGACGGGCAGCCCGTCTTCCTCCGCGACATCTGGCCGTCGTCCAAGGAAGTCGAGGACGTTGTGCTCAGCTCCGTGAAGCGCGAGTATTTCGAAAAGCAGTACGCCGACGTCTTTGGCGGCGACGACCAGTGGAAGGCGATCCCCGTCCCCACCGGCAGCCGCTACACGTGGGATGATAAGTCCACCTACGTAAAGCACCCGCCGTACTTCGAGGGCATGACGATGACGCCCCCGGGCGTGCAGCAGATCGCCAACGCCCGCGTGCTCGGCATGTTCGCCGATTCGATCACCACCGACCATATCTCCCCGGCGGGTTCAATCGCCGAGAAGTCGCCGGCCGGTGTGTGGCTCAAGTCGCTCGGCGTGGAGAAGAAGGACTTCAACTCGTACGGCGCACGCCGCGGCAACCACGAAGTGATGATGCGCGGTACCTTCGCCAACATCCGCCTCAAGAACGAACTCACCCCCGGCATGGAAGGGTGGTGGACGCGCACCGCTGAAGGCGCCGAGCCGACCAGCTTCTTCGAAGCGAGCGAGTTGTACAAGAAGAACGGCACGCCGCTCATGATTATTGCGGGTAAGGAATACGGCACCGGGTCCAGCCGCGACTGGGCCGCCAAGGGCACCATGCTGCTCGGCGTTCGTGCGGTCATCGCCGAGAGTTTTGAGCGGATCCATCGCTCGAACCTTGTGGGCATGGGTGTGATTCCGTGCGAGTTCACGGACGGGGAGACGCGGCAATCGCTTGGCCTCACCGGTTTCGAGCACATCACGATTGAGGGGATGAGTGAGACCATGTCCCCGCGTGCGGCGCTCACCGTGCATGCGGTGGCACCAGACGGCACCAAGAAGTCGTTTGCGGTTCGGTCGCGCATCGACACGCCGGAAGAGTTGAACTACTTCCGGAACGGCGGCATCCTGCCGTACGTGTTGCGCAACTTGGCGCGCGCGTAACGCACGCCGCGCCGGACGCGAGACAGGTGGACCACACGGTCGTTATCACCAATCCCGCGTCCGGCCGCGGTCGGGGCGCACGGATGCTCCCTGCGGTACGCGCGGCCTTTCAGGCCGTAGGTATCACTGACATTCGCACCACCCAACGCGCGGGCGACGAGGCAACGCTCGTCGCCCGCGCGCTCGATGACGGGGCCACCACAATCGTCGCGATCGGCGGCGACGGCACCTGGAGCAAGTGCGCGACCGCACTCGCGCGCGCCGGCATCGACGCGCGGATTGCGTTCGTGCAGGGTGGCACCGGCAATGATTTTGCCAAGAACATCCCCGCGCCGTCGCGCGACGTGAACGCGATGGCGCGTCTGATCGCCGGGCCATGCACCGAGTGGCGCGTAGACATGGGACGCGTCGACAGCGG
>JAPLKT010000096.1 GCA_026387895.1 Gemmatimonadota bacterium
CATGCGGTCGGCTTGCGATTGCTCCAGGTTGGACACCGATCAAGTAGCTATTGCCGGAAAGGTGGCTCATTTCCTGATGATGCCATTCGAACGTGCGAAGGGACTGTGCCCAGCGGTCGAAGAAAGATGCGTTGTCAATACCGCGAAAGGCGTGCTGATATGCGATCAAATGGGCCGTGCAGCTACCGCAGAGTTCCTTAAGGCTTTCCCGCGTTTCCAGCGGGCTTTCACTTAGTGACCATGTAGCGATGAATAGAACGCGCGTTCCCGGAAGCTTTTTGACGTTCACGTTCAGGAGTTCGGCGAGATCACTGCAGCACGCAATCGACTTGCTTGTGAGCGCGCCTGAAACAGAATCCGAGATCCGAAGGCCGAGGGCGCCAAGATAGAACGTCTGGAGCGCTGAGAGTTCGGGCAAATCGTGGATAATATACGTACCCTTATACCCCAGCTTGTGAGCTAATCGGCACAGGCTGCCGTAACCGCCGCCGAATTCTATGATGACATCGTAATCAGTGACTGCAGTCTTGGTGGATGTTTCGAAAACCGACAGATGATAGGCGTGGTGGATCCTATTTCCGCTACTGTGGGGGTACCAGAGGTAGGGTGTCGGAGCCCCCACAGCGTCTTCCCTAATTACTGGGCGCCACCGGGTGGCCCAGTCGCTCCGAGCTCGCAAACAACGAAGTTCTGTTGCAGTGTACGGGGCATCGGAAACAAACATCGTGTCCGCAATGACGTCCCACCGAAGGAAGAAGTCTGGATTTCGTTCCAAAAGGTTCATCCGCAGTTGGGCAGCAAAGTCACGCCAGGCAGGTGCGGCTGAGGAATTGTCGTTCCCTAGTGTGGTCAGCGCCTTGATGGTGTCCCGAAGTCGCTGTTTGTGAATTCGCCTATCCTGTACGGTCGCGCGCTGATGGCGGGCAACTCTCGCCGAAGCGATTCGCCACGCGTCTCTCGTGAAGCGCCGGGCGGTTCGAAAGGAGTGGCGAAGTAGATTGCGTATAGCCTTGCGCCAGCGTGGGTATTGCATCTTGCTGATCCGGTGTAAGTGCCGCGCCGATAAGTCGCGTGAAAAACGGTACGCTCCTCAGTCCCAAGAACCGTGCGTAGCAACCTAATCCGCTTACTCTCCCGCAGTTCCGCGCTATTTGCAATAGCGGGCTACAAGACTGTTGCTGCCGTGATCGTCTCCAGCATTGTCGCAGCGCTGGTGGAGACAGCGGGGCTGGTGTCAATCCTACCATTTATGAAAGTAGTGACCGATCCCGCCGTCCTTGATCGGTTCCACTGGTTGACCATCGTTTTGAACCGACTCTCAGTGCACACGCACCGCGAGGCAGTGATCGTCTTTGCTATTGTCACAGTCGGACTGCTCTGCGTGGCCAACGCGGTCACTGCGGCGAATATGTGGATTCAGCATCGCTTTATTTTGAGGATCCGTGGTGAGATTTCGCGAAAACTCTACAGTGGGTATCTCGATCAGCCCTACACGTTCTTTCTAGACCGGAGCCGAGAAGTTCTCACTAACGTGATATTGGAAGATGTTTCTTTCGTCTGCAGTTCCCTGCTGTTGCCACTCACGCAGGTGCTCGCGCGGATGTTTGCCACTGCAGCGGTGTTTGCTGCATTAATCGCGCTGAGTCCGGTGGCTGGAACGATAGCGATGGTCTCCTTGCTTGCCGCATATGCGCTGATATACCGTAGTACGCATCGACGACAGGGGCGATGGGGTGCTGCTCGCTATACCTCTCAACTCGCGTTGCGGTCTAACGTTCTTTCCACTTTTCGAGCGTTCAAGGAACTTCGGCTCCTCGGGCGCGAGCAATCGTCGGTTGAGCACTTCTCGCACCATCTTAGCATCGTGTCGCAAGCAGAAGCTACTACGACCCTCGCTAGCGCCGCGCCGCGGCTGCTGGTGGAATTGTTGATCTACACCTTCTTGGTGGCACTGACGGTTTCACTCTTTCTGGCTAGTAGTGCGAGCACTGCGATTACGTTGGTTGCTACGCTGGCCCTCGCGGGATATCGAATCATGCCTGCTGTCCAGCAGGCATTTGCGGCGGCGGTAGGATTGCGATTCCACTATAGATCGGTCGAGGCCGTGCTAGACGACCTCGCGCTCCTTGATCGGCAGCCTGCTCACGGGGAGCGCTCGCGAGAGAAGATGCCCTTCCAGCGCGAGATCGTCATTGATGACGTGTCGTATCGGTTTCGTGGCGCCGAGACGCCGCTTTTCGACGGCTTGTCATTTAGTATTCGCCGCGGACAGCGTGTCGCTATCACTGGGCGATCCGGAATCGGGAAGTCCACGTTTCTGGACATCCTGCTCGGGTTACTGGCACCAACGAGCGGGACGGTTTCTGTCGACGGAGCGAGCATCCATGCGGATAGCCAGCGTTGGCAGAATTCTTTAGGGTTCGTTCCGCAGGAAGTGTTCATCAAGGACGCTACCATCGCCGAGAACGTTGCTCTTGGTATCCCCACTGACGCTATTGATGACGAAGCACTGCGCCGTTCGGCCAAGTTGGCGCAGGCAAGCGAATTCATCGCTGCGCTCCCATTAGGATTTAACACGACGATAGGAAGCGCTGGCGTCCAGCTGTCGGGCGGGCAAAAGCAGCGTATCGCTCTCGCTCGGGCACTGTATGGTAGTCCATCGGTGCTTGTTCTGGATGAACCGACGTCCTCCCTGGACGTCGGGTTGCAAGACCGACTGATCGAAGATCTATTTGGACTCTCACGCGAGATTACAATCATTATCGTGTCGCACAGCGACCGTGTCGCTTCGCGGTGTGACCTGCAAATTCCGCTCGGGCCGAAGGTCGATTCGTCGATGTCGTGAACATGGGCGACAGAACAAGACGCACGGCCTGGGCGTAACTATCTCAAACCCTTTTGTGGTTGGTGTTTCATGCACCGGAATTCAAGAATCTTTGTCGCTGGGCACAAGGGCATGGTCGGGAGAGCCCTCACTCGCGAGTTGCAGGAGCAAGGTTTCGAGCAGCTGATCTTGCGGTCTCGGTCTGAGTTGGATCTCCGAAATCAGGCACAGGTTCTCGCTATGCTTCGTGACGAGAGGCCGGACTTCATCGTGGTTGCAGCTGCGAAAGTGGGTGGCATTCTGGCCAATAATACACTTCGCGCGGATTTCATTACCGAAAATCTCGGAATCGCCCTCAATTTGATATACGGCGCACACCAGGCCGACGTGTCCAGATTGCTGTTTTTGGGGAGCAGTTGCATCTACCCGAGAGAATGCCGGCAGCCAATGGCTGAAGAGTATCTGATGACGGGGCCCCTGGAGCCAACGAATTCCCCCTATGCCATGGCGAAGCTGGCGGGGATCAGTCTTTGCGATGCGTATCGCGCGCAACACGGTCGCCAGTATTTCAGTGTCATGCCGACCAATTTATTCGGCCCGCACGATAATTTCGATTTAAGCTCAAGCCACGTGCTGCCCGCACTGTTGCGCAAGGCGCACGAAGCAAAAATGTCGCATGCGTCGACCCTGGAAGTCTGGGGAAGTGGAGTGCCGCGGCGAGAGTTTCTTTTCGTTGACGACCTCGCCAAGGCGTGCGTGTTTCTCATGCACCACGACGATCCGCCTTCGTTAGTGAACGTTGGATATGGAGAAGATGTTTCGATTCGTGCTCTCGCGGAGCTTGTCGCGCAGGTTGTCGGCTTTAAAGGCGCACTCCGATTTGATGCATCGAAACCTGACGGCATGCCGCGAAAACTCCTCAATTCGCATCGCATCCGCGAGCTCGGCTGGCGCCCAACCGTCAATCTCGAAGATGGCATTCGGCGTACCTATGATTTCTTCCTGTCGAGTCTACAAGGGTAGACGTGATGCCTCAGGCCGATGCTGTAGCGCGCTATAGTTGCAGCAAAGCATGCTGCTGACTGAACCTCTTCGACCTCCATCATGATCTGCGAATTGTGGGTGATGGCGTTCGCGGTGGTGTTCGATCTCATCGCTGGACACCGGGAGCGTTGGCGAACGGCACGGTTCGCCGATCTTAGCAGGTGTGACGGCGCCGCCGCGCCCGTGCGGCTGGCCCGTTCGGTCGCCTAGTGCCACGCATGACGTCGCGTACAGTCCTCGTTCGCCTTCGGGGCGGGCTTGGGAACCAGCTGTTCGGCTATGCGATCGGCCGGGCATTCGCGCTGCGCTACGGCGCGGAACTCGTGCTCGATACGGTGTCGGATTTCGAGGTCGACTGGCGGTACGCGCGGACCTACGCATTGGATCCGCTACGCGTGGTAGCGCGGGAAGCGACCGCATCGGAACGCATGGAGCCGTTTGGGCGGTGGCGTCGGCTCTGGGCGCGCCGGTGGGCACGCGTCAAGCCTTGGGGGGCACGTGACTATGTCGTCGAGGCGCAGCGCGGATGGGATCCGCGCATTGCATTACTCCCAGTGCATGGACGCCTCACACTTGACGGTTATTGGCAGAGCTACCGGTACTTCGAGGCAATCGCAGACGCGATTCGCGCGGAGGTCGATTGGCAGGCAGCGGCGCACCGCGGTATCTGGGGTGATCCTAGCCTGTCGCCCGTCGCGCCCAACGAACTTGAGGCCTCGGTCGCCGTGCACGTCAGGTGGTTCGACCGAGTCAACGTCACGTCCCCGGAAAATC
>JAPLKT010000072.1 GCA_026387895.1 Gemmatimonadota bacterium
CGCCGCCGTGCAACAGCTGTCGCCGCCGGTCAGCACACCACCCGCTGCCCCTGCGCCGGCGCCCGTCGCCGTGCCGAGCTCGGCAAAGGAGAAGGTCGCGGCCGATACGTCGACGCCGCGCGAGGTAATCCCCACGGCAACTACGACGCTGGACGTTTCGGGGCTGGGCGCCGTGAAGGCCTCCCTCGACTTCTTTGAGTGCCCTGCCCTCAGCGCGACGCCGGCCCGCTACTTGGGCCCTGCGTCCGACCGGTTCGACTCACGGTTGGCGCGGTTCCTCTGCGCCCGTGTAAAGTTTGCCAGTGCTCAACCAGCCTCGGCGACGCCGTCGTTCAAGCTGCAATGCAAGTATGCCCTGGACGGAGGCACGCTCGCGGTCGGCGAAATCGAGGGCACCCCGTCGGCCGGCGCTGCCGTTTGGGAGGCGTATATCCAGTACGGCAAGGACGACTACGACCATTGGAAGGACGGGCAGTACACCGTGACCTGCGACTACGGGACTGCGACCGTGCTCCGCGCACCGTTTTCCGTGTTCACGTCGGAGACCAGTGGCGACGATATCCCGAGCCTTAAGGCCAGGGTGCTGACGCTCCGCACCTTCGCGACGGGGTCCCAGGTTGTTCCGCTCATGGAGCGTGCCTACACCGACGTATTCGTGGGTGAGAAGCTCCGGATGGTTGGGATGGAGCTGCAGTTGCTCTACCCGGCCCCCGACGGCAAAACGTCGGAGACCGTGTCTTGCGTGTGGAAGCATGTGGACAGCAGCAAGCTCATGTACACGGATCAACTCGTGGTGGCTCCTACGGCGGAGTCGTCGACGTCGATCAAGGCCGCTGCCAACGGCTTTACCGATACGGGCGGATGGACGAGCGGCACCTACACCGTGGAGTGCGGGCTGGCCGACAAGGTGATCGCGAGCACGAGGTTCGTGGTCAAGTAGTCGATCGCGATCGCCGGACGTGACGGTGCGTCAAGCGTCCGGAGAGTCTCCTTCGCCGTCTTCTGCTTGACCGTGAGGCGGACGTGGATCGTGTCGCCGGGATACACGGGCTTCACGAACCGGAGGTTCTCGAGCCCGTAGTTGGCCAGCACGGGGCCGAGTGCCGGATCAACAAACAGCCCGGCAGCTGCTGACACCACGAAATAGCCGTGGGCGACGCGACCGGTGAAGATCCCGTTCGATTTTGCGGCCTCGTCGTCCATATGCGCGTAGAACGTGTCGCCAGACAACGCGGCAAATTTCTCGATGTCATCGAGCGTGATGGTACGGCTCTTCGTGACGAGCGTCTCGCCGACGGTGAGCTCCTCGAAGTACTCGCGGAACGGATGCACGGCATGCGTGGATTCCTCAGCGCCGCGGACCCACTCGCGGGTGATCGCGGCCACCACACTCGGGCTTCCCTGCACTGCGGTGCGCTGCATGTAGTGCATCACGCTGCGGCTGCCACCCAGTTCCTCGCCGCCGCCGGCGCGTCCAGGACCACCGTGCACGAGGGTTGGCATGGGGGAGCCGTGTCCGGTGCTCTCCTTGGCGGAGGTGCGGTCGAGAACCAGCAAGCGGCCGTGCCAGGGGGCAACGCCAAGCACCACCTGCCGCGCGACATCGCTGTCGGCAGTAAAGAGTGAGCCGCAGAGCGAGCCGCGGCCGAGTCGGGCGAGCGCGATGGCGTCGTCGACGTTGGCGTAGGGCATGACGGTGTTGACGGGCCCAAAGGCTTCGATGTCGTGTGGCTCGTGGTGCTTAAAGGGATCAGCGCAGGCCATGAGCATCGGGCCAAAGAAGGCACCGGCGGTGCGATCGGCGCCGACGACGGCATAGTTGTCGTCGCCACCAAAGACGAGTTCGCTCGCCGAGCGGATGCGCTGGGCGGCAGCGCCGACGTCGTGGACTTGGGTACGGCTCGCGAGCGGGCCCATACGGACGCCGTCGACGGCGGGGTTCCCGATGGTGGTCTTGGCGAGGCGGGCGCTCAGGGCGGCGATCACAGCGTCCTCGGTTCCGCGAGGCACGATGGTTCGACGAATGGCGGTGCACTTCTGCCCCGCCTTCGTCGTCATCTCGCGCACGACTTCCTTGATGAAGAGGTCGAACTCCTCGGTGCCGGGAATGGCGTCGGGGCCGAGGATTGAGCAGTTGAGCGAATCCGCTTCCATGTTGAAGCGAATCGAGTTCGTGACGATGCTCGGGCTCGTCTTGAGCATCTGCCCGGTGGCCGCGCTGCCGGTGAAGGCGACGATGTCCTGCTCGTTGAGGTGGCTGAGCAGATCGCCCGCGCTGCCGCAGATGAGCTGGAGCGTTCCCTTGGGGAGAATGCCGGAGTCGATCATCGAGCGGACCATCGCCTCGGTGAGGTACGAGGTTACCGTCGCCGGTTTTACGATGGCGGGAACGCCGGCCAAGAAACTCGACGCGAGCTTCTCGAGCATGCCCCAGCACGGAAAGTTGAAGGCGTTGATGTGCACCGCGACCCCTTCGAGGGGGACGCAGATGTGGCGTGCGACGAACGTTCCGCCCTTGCTCAGCGGTTCGAGTGGGCCGTCGACGTAGAACGTTTCGTTCGGGAACTCCCGTCGTCCGCGGCTCGCGTAGGTAAACAGGGTGCCGATGCCACCTTCGATGTCGACCCAACTGTCTTGGCGCGTGGCACCGGTGGCTGCAGAGAGCGCGTAGAACTCTTCCTTGTGCGCCATCAGATGCTGGGCGAGTGCCTTCAACATGCGCGCGCGCTCGTGGAAGGTCATCCGGCGCAGCGTGGGGCCGCCAACGGTCCGTGCGTGTTCGGCCATCAAGCGGAAGTCGAGTCCCGCGCTCGAGGCTTCGCCAATCACATCGCCAGTGACGGCGTGAATGAGTGCGGTACCGCTACCAATACCGGTCACCCACTGGTCGAGGGCGTAGTTTTGCAGGCGCATCGATATTGATCCTATTGAGTTTTAGTCTCGTCCCAGCTTTTGAGCATCGCCGACTGCGTGGGGCGATCGGCTGGGAGCTCACGCAGCGGCTCGACTTCGCGCCAGGTGGCGTGCATTGCACCGGGGAGACGCTGATAGAGGGCGGTGCCCTCGGACTTCCACGCCAGCATTTCGTCGCTGACGTCTTTTACAATCTTGGCCGGATTCCCGACGACCACTGACCTCGGGGGGACCTGCATGTTGGCGGGAACAAAGCAGAGCGCACCGACAATACTTTCGGCGCCGATGTCCGCGTTGTCCATGACGACCGCATTCATGCCGATGAGCGCGTTGGCCCCGATGTGTGCGCCATGCACGATTGCGCCGTGACCAATATGCGCATCCTTCTCAAGCACCACCGTGACACCGGGGAACATGTGAATGGTGCAGTTCTCCTGAATATTGCAGCCGTCTTCAATCACGATGCCGCCCCAGTCGCCACGAATCGCAGCACCTGGGCCAACATACACATCGCGACCGATGATCACGTTACCGGTGACCGTGGCGTTGGGGTGGACGAACGCACTCTCGTGCACCACCGGAATGAATCCGTCGAAGGCATAGAACATCAGACGCGCTCGATAATCATGGCAAAGCCCTGACCGACGCCGATACACATGGTGCACAGCGCATACCGTGCATTGCGCGCGTGCAACTCGTGCATGGCGGTCAGCGCGAGGCGCGCTCCGCTCATTCCGAGCGGGTGGCCGAGCGCAATCGCGCCGCCGTTGGGATTCACGCGCGGATCGTCGTCGGCCACACCGAGCTCGCGAAGACAGGCGAGCCCCTGCGCGGCGAACGCTTCATTGAGTTCGATGACGTCAATCTGGTCGAGCGTGAGGCCGGCACGTTTCAGCGCGAGTCGTGTGGCGGGCACCGGGCCCATACCCATGATGCGTGACTCGACACCCGCGGCGGCGCTCGCAATGATGCGCGCCCGCGCGGTGAGCCCATGTGCCTGCACCGCCGCTGCGGAAGCCACGAGGAGTGCAGCGGAGCCGTCGTTGAGTCCGGAGTTGCCGGCGGTCACGGAGCCTTGGCCGTCGGTGCGGAAGGCGGGCTTGAGCTTGGCGAGCGTCTCAATCGTGGTGTCGGGACGCAAGAACTCGTCCTGCGTCACGCGCTTGGGCTCGCCCTTTTTCTGCGCGATTTCGACGGGCGCAATCTCGAGTGCAAAGCGCCCGCGCGCGCGGGCGGCGGCGGCCTTCTGCTGCGAGCGCAGCGCAAAGGCGTCCTGATCTGCGCGTGTCACGCCAAACTGCGCGGCGACATTCTCGGCGGTCTCGCCCATCGAGTCGGTGCCGTGCATGGCTTTCATCGTCGGATTGACGAACCGCCAGCCGAGGCTGGTATCGAAGAGTTGTACGTCGCGTGCGAAGGGCGTGGTGCCTTTGGAGAGCACGAACGGCGCGCGCGTCATGCTCTCCGCGCCACCGGCGATGAAGAGGTCGCCTTCGCCGGACTTGATGGCGCGTGCCGCGCTCGCGACCGCGCTCAAGCCAGAGGCGCACAGGCGGTTCACGGTTTCGCCGGGAACTGTCACGGGGAGTCCGGCGAGCAGGAGTGACATGCGCGCGACGTTGCGGTTGTCCTCGCCGGCTTGGTTCGCGCAGCCCATGATCACATCGGTGATGGCCGCGGGATCGAGTGACGGGTGACGTGCCATGAGGGAGCGGATGGCATGCGCCCCGAGATCGTCAGCGCGGACATCGGCGAGTGCACCGCCGATGTTGCCGATAGGGGAGCGGATACCGTCGATCAGGAATGCGTCGGTCATGGTGATGCGTCCGATGGAGAATGCGCGCGATTGGTCCGGTAGACGGTGCCGCGAAAGTGTCCGACCGTCACGTCGTGCTGGTTGCGCACGGTGACAGTGCAGAAGCCGAGCTTGTTCGTGACCGATTCCTGTTCGGCGATGGCGGTGAGCACATCGCCCACTTGGACCGCGACGGGAAAGGAGATGGAGGCGTCGATCGCGACCGCGAGTGTGCCGGCGGCGTTCGTGGCGAAGGCGAAGGCGGAGTCGGCGAAGGAAAAGACGATGCCGCCATGCGAGGTGCCGAAGCCGTTTGCCATGTCGGCGCGGACTGTCATGCGAATGCGGCTATAGCCGACGCGCGCGTCGAGCACGTCGATGCCGAGCCACTGGGAGAACGCGTCGCGAGCGACGAGCCCAGCTATCACCGGCTCTGGGCTGTGACTCACGCCCGTAAACTCCCATCGGCGGCGGCGACACGGCGCAGGAATGGGCTTGGGCGATAGCGATCTTCGCCGTACTCGGCGTGCAGCGCTTCGAGGCGCGCGAGCACGACCTTCGGTCCGATTTCGTCGCCCCACGCGAGCAGCCCCTTGGGGTAGTTCACGCCTTTGGTCATCGCGATTTCAATGTCGTCGGCCGAGGCGACGTTCCAGAGGCGAGCGTCGGCAGCTTCGTTGACGAGCATGGCGAGCACGCGGTCGACTATGGCTTGGCCGCGGACGGTGTCGCGGTTGGGCTCAGGGGATGCGGCGCCGGCGCGGTGGTCGTAGTAGCCCTGCCCCGACTTGCGGCCGAGGAGTCCCGCTTCGACCAAGCGCCGTTGGGTCAGTGCCGGTTTGTAGCGCGGGTCGAAGAACATGGACTCAAACACCGAACTCGTGACGGCGAAGTTGACGTCGTTGCCGATAAAGTCCATGAGGGCGAAGGGGCCCATCTTGAATCCGGCGAGTTCGGTGAGCGCCCAGTCGATCGTGGCGCAGTCGCCGTACCCTTCTTCAAGCAAGCGGAGCGCCTCGCCGTAGTAGGGGCGCGCGATGCGATTGACGATGAAGCCTGGGGTGTCGGTGGCCAGGACCGTGGTCTTACCCCAACGGTCCACGAGGAGACGCACGGCGGCGCTGACCAACGGCGATGTGGCGATCGAGGGGATGATCTCCACGAGCGGCATCACCGGCGCAGGATTGAAGAAATGGATACCGATGACGCGATCCGGGTGCGAGCGCCCTCCACCAATCGCGGCCACTGACAGCGAGGAGGTGTTGGTGGCGAGGATTGCCTCGGGGGCGACAACCGCTTCGAGTGCGGCGAAGAGCGACTGCTTGGCGGCGAGCCGTTCGACAATCGCCTCGATCACGAGTTCGCACGGGGCGAATCGGGCCATCTGCTCGGGGCCGACCCCCTCGACGTAGGTAATGCGTGCGAGAGCGGCATCCGCATCGGCCCGTGTGAGTCGGCCTTTTTCCACGTCGCGGTCGAGGACTTTCTTGTGTCCCTTCTGCGCGCGACCGAGGGCTGCTGCGGTACTATCCGCGAGGATGACCTGATGACCACGCGTGGCGGCCACCTGCGCGATGCCGGCGCCCATTGCACCGGCCCCTACGACTCCAACGACGGTATCAGCGAGCACGGTCAGCGTCCTGTGTATTCGGGGCGGCGCTTTTCGAGGAAGGCGCGGACGCCTTCGGCGTAGTCAGCGGTCTTGCCAGCCTCGCGCATCATTTCTTCTTCGAAATCGAGCTGTGCGTCGAGGGTGGCGCCAAGCGAGTGGTTGAGCGCCCGCTTGGTGAGACCGAACCCACGGGTGGCCTGTGTGGCGAGCGAGGCGGCGAGCGCCATCGTGGTCTCCTGCAGCGAGGCGAGCGGCACGCAGTCCCAGATCAGCCCCCACTCCTTTGCCTTGGGGGCTGGGAGCTTGTCGCCGAGGAAGAACAGTCCGGTGGCGCGCTGGGTGCCGATGAGGCGTGGAATGAAAAAGGTGCCGCTGGTGTCGGGTATCAGTCCAAGCTTGGCGAAGGACTCCACGAAGTTGGCTTCTTCGGCGGCGATGGTGATGTCGCAGGCGAAGGCGAGGTTGGCACCGGCGCCGGCCGCGACGCCGTTCACGGCGCAGATGACCGGTTTTTCGAGGGCGCGAATCGCGCGGATGATCGGGTTGTAACAGGTATGGACGACGTCGCCGATATCGGGCATGGGACCGCCGTCCTTCGGGAGGACTTCGGCCAGATCTTGCCCGGCGCAGAAACCGCGTCCGGCGCCTGTGATGTGCACGGCACGGACGTCGTCGTTCGCGGCTGCCTCGTGCAGGGCGGCGAGGAAGGCGCGCGCCATGTCGAGGTTGAAGCTGTTGAGTACGTCCGGACGGTTCAGCGTGACCCGCGCCACGCCATTCTCGACCTGAGCGAGAATACTTTGTTCGGCCATACGCTCCTCTCGAGTTCGCAGGGGGAAGACGGGGGAAAGATACCATCTGGGGGCACGGACTGGCGCGGGGGGGGTGAGGCCTTAACGTATCTGAACGAACAAAGTCACCCTTCCGCTAGTCTTATGCATACCGCGCCCGTCCCGAATACCCGGTAGCATCCCCTCCCCCGTCCCGAATCGGACCATGATTCTTGCATCGCATCGTCGTGCCCCGCGTAGTCGCCGCAGCGGCGGCCGTTTTGGCGGCCGTTTTGGCGGCCGTTTTGGCGGCCGTTTTGGCGGCCGTTTTGGCTTCACGCTGATCGAAATTCTCGTCGTGATTGTCGTAATCGCGATCTTGGCGACGTTGGTGGCTCCGAACGTGTTCCAGAACGTCGGGGCGGCCAAGTCGGCCACGGCGAAGTCGCAGATTGAGATGCTTGGGGCCGCACTCGACGCGTACCGGTTGGATAATGGCAGCTACCCCACCACACAGCAGGGGCTGAACGCTTTATGGGAGAAGCCCCAGATTGACCCGCCGGCGAACTGGCGCTCCCCGTACCTCCGCAAAGCGGTCCCGTTGGATCCGTGGGGACGTCCGTACCTTTACTTTGCGCCTGGTCAGTTGAATCCCACCGGATTCGATTTGTTGTCGTACGGTGAGGACGGCAAGCCCGGTGGCGACGGGGACAACGCCGACATTCTGAGCTGGAAGTAGTGAGCTCCTGATGCCCACGTACGCCTACGATACGGTGAGTAGCACTGGCAAACGCCAGCGTGGGCTCGAGTCGGCTGCGAGCTCCGGGGCGCTCTCGCGCGCCCTTGAGGAGCGTGGGCTGTTGGTGCTGTCGGTCACGGAGTCTACGGAATCGACGACCAGTGGGGGTGGCTTCAAGTTCGGACGACGTCGCGAGGTGCTGGAGGTGACGCGTGCGCTCGCCGCGCTCCTGCCAGTGGGCATGCCGCTCTCGCAAGCGCTCCAAGCCGCGATGGGTGTCACGTCCGGAGATGTTCGCTCGGCGTTACAGCAAGTTCGCGACAAGGTGCAACGCGGCGACACGCTCAGTTCGGCGCTCGAGGAGCACCCATCATTCTTCTCACCGATCTATGTGGGGCTCGTCCGTGCAGGCGAGCGCAGCGGTGACGTGGACGGTGCGTTCGCGCGCCTGGCCGAGTCCTTGGAGCGTGAGGAGGCGCTGCGCGGGCGCGTGCTGTCGGCAGCGATTTATCCGATTTTGCTGGCGGTGGCGGGGAGTGTGGCGATTGCGGTGCTCCTGTTCTTTGTGCTCCCGCAGTTCGTGGGCCTCCTGTCGGGGAGCGGCGCAAAGTTACCAGCGAGCACGAGTTTCCTCCTGTCACTGTCAGGGCTCTTGCATCGGTTCTGGCCGGTACTGGTGCTCGCGCCGCTTGCGGTCGTGGGGATCCTGACCTGGGCGCAAAACACCGATGACGGGCGACGTGCCCTCTCGCGCTTGATGCTCGCACTGCCGCTGGTTGGGACGCTGCGGCGCTATTCGTTGTCGGCGCGTTTTGCGCGCATGGCTGGGGTACTGCTCGGCGGTGGCGCGCCCTTGTTGACCGCACTCGACGACACGATTGACTCGATTGCGGACCCGATTGCGAAGGACGATGCGATGCGGATTCGAACGCGCGTGCGCGACGGAAGTTCGTTACGCGAGGCTGTGGCGGAGAGTGCGCTCTTCCCCGCCCTCCTGGCGCAGTTGATTGGCGTGGGCGAGGAAGCCGGGCAGCTCCGCACCTTCCTGATGAAAGCGGCGGACATCTTCGAAGAGCGCACGGAACGTGCAACACAGCGTATCGCCACGCTCGCTGAACCGGCGATGATTATTATGTTCGGCGCGATTGTGGCCTTCGTGGCGCTGTCGCTGTTGCAGGCGATTTACGGCATCAACGCGAACTCGTTCAAGTGATGCCGACGCGTCGTGGCGGGTTCACCTTACTCGAGATAGCGATTGTCCTCGCGGTGATGGCGATCGCGTCGATGCTGGTGGCCCCAGCGCTTTCGCGCTTTGGCACGGACAGGCCACCGCGAAGCGAGGACCGTCTGCTCACACTCCTCGCGGACGCCCGGAAAGCCGCGATTACACACGGCGCGCAGGTCACGCTGCGACTCGACCCGACCAGCGGGGCGTATCGCGCCGACACCACGACCAGTGTCGGGACCGGAATACTGGGCGAAGGGGTCCTTGACCTCGCGATGGAAGAACGGCTCGTGACGCCATTGCCGAGGTTGACGTACATTTTCCGGTCGACGGGTGCGGCCTTTGCCGACACGGTGCTTGTGCGTGGAACGACGTCGTCGGTGCTCGTTGCGGTAGACCCCTGGAGCGGAGTGGCTTATGCCGCAGCGCGTTAGGCGGGGGATGTCGCTGTTCGAGGCGGTCGCTGGCCTGACCATTGTTGGGATGGTCGCTGCGAGCGCTCTCGCGGCGACGGCGCGCGAGATGCGTACCGCCGCGCGCGCGCGGCGCGCGATTGAAGTGGAGGCACTGGCCACTGCGCGCCTTGATTGGATGGCGCTGACCACCGATGTCCAGCTACAGTCGCTCCCCGATTCGATTGCGCGCGGGACGTTTCCTGAGCCGCTGAACGACTACAAGTGGCGCACCACTGTTGAGCCTGTCGCGCAGGAATCGGGACTGTACGATGTGCAGGTGAGCGTGCTGTGGAAGGACGGGGACAAGGATGTCTCGTATGACATCCGATCCCGCCTGTATCGCCGGCCGGTCCTCACGTCGAGGGGACGCTAATGCCTGCACCGACGCAGGGTCGTCGCGGCGCGACGTTGCTCGAGCTCGTGATCGCCCTTGTGATCACGGGCGCGATGGCGTCCATTGGCGCGAACGCGTTCACGACGATCATCGATCACCGCCGGGTGATTCGTGAGAGTGCGATCGACATGGAACGGGCGGCAGCGTTGCGCGAGATGATTCGTGGATGGCTGGTGTCGGGCACGGTCCAGATTCAGCAGGGTGGGCTTCCCCGCAGTCGCGGCGCGGCCTCCGCGGTCGCGTCCGCCTCGGCGCTAGGGGCTGGGAGCATGGGGAGCGGGCTGACAGCGGTGAGTGCGGCCGCGTCGTCAGGCGAGGAAGTCACCTTCGTCACGACCGCCGCCACGCCGGCCATGAGTCCAAACGTGCGGATTCGCCTCTTTGTGGATGCCGACGCCAGCACCCCGGAGACGGGGCTCACCATGGAATATCAGCCGAGCGATGCGGGGACGCAGATCCCGCTGCAGCGTCGGCAGCTCGAGCCGACCATCGGTGCGATGCTCGTCGAGTTTCTCGACCAACGCACCACGCGGTGGTACAAAGCGTCCGAGGCGACGACGATTACGCCAGTTGCCGTGCGTCTCACGTTACAACCTGCTGAGAAGGGAACGCTCACTGGCATCCTTCAAGTCCCAATCGTGCTCAGCATGCGGACGGGGCAGTGACGATTCCGCGCGATTTCGGGCTAAGTGGTGTGTTCCGAGTGAACCGCGCGCGGCGCGGCTTCGCGATGATGGCGGCTATTTGGCTCACGGTCGCAATCGCGGTGGTGGCACTTGAGTTCGCGCGAGACGCGAAGGAACGACGCACGCTCGGGATGGACGCGGCCGAACGCGGTGCGGGACGCGCGGCCGCCCTCGGTGTGCTCGCACAGACGCAGGAGCGACTTGAGCGCGCCATCCGCCAGGTCACGCAAAGTGGAAACACGAATACGGTGCTCCGTAGCAGCGATCCGTGGCTTGATGTGGACTCGCTCTTTTCAGGTTCGGTCAGCGCGGACAGCGCAGTGCAGGTGATGTTACGGGCGCGCGACCTTGGGGCACAGCTCAACGTCAACTTGCTGAGCGAGGATGAGCTGAAGACATTTTTCGGGTACACGCTCAACGACTATTCGACGGCTGATCAGCTTGCGCAGTCGATCATGGATTGGCGCGACGCGGACGATATTGCGCGCTCGCGCGGCGGCGAGCGTGATGCCTACATCAAGGCCAAGCGGCTCGCGCTCCCAACCAATGCGAACTTCCGCGACATTGCGGAGCTGCTCGACGTGCAGGGCGTCACCCCCCAGATTTACGAGAAGATTGCACCATTTTTGACGGTACGAGGCAATGGGACGGTGAACCTCAACACAGCGCCGGCTCAGGTTCTCCGCCCGCTGCCTGGTATGACCGATGCGATTCTCACGCGTATCCTCGCGCTGCGATCGCAGGGGCGGCGCATCAGCAACGCGTCGAACGTGCTACCTGGTGCGACGGGACGCGGGACTGGGGGCCGAGGCGGTCCGCCGCCATCTCCCACGCAAGCACGCCTTCTCGCCCGGACGACAGTGAACACGACGGACATTGAACTGACCATAACCGCTCGCGCTGGAGTACAGGCTGCACCGGTGCAACTGCGCGCGATTGTTCAGCGCCTTGGGCAAAACGCGAATATTTCTTGGAGGCAGTGGTGAGTCGTACAGGAAATCGCATCGGAATCTGCATCACGGCTGACCGCGTCACGGCGAGCCTCGCGGCGCCGCGCGGCGCGTCGGGGCGGGGCGGTTGGAGCGCCGAGCTGCAAGGATTGGAGGGGGCCAGCTGGCCCTCACTGGAAGAGGCGTTGAAGACGCTTGCCTCGATTTCTGGCGGTGGATCGCATGCGTTGTATGTCGCGCTCGCTGCCCCGCTCATCGAACTTCGGCCAATCGCGTTGCCGCCCCTCGACGAGGACGCGATGCAGTTGTTGTTGTCACGCCATGCCGTTCGCTACTTCGTTGGCGCGCGCGGGCCGCAGGTGGTCGGCGCGCTTCGTGAGGCCACATCAACTGGACCCGAGAGCACCGTGCTCGCTGCGGCGGCTTCGGCTCGGGTGGTATCCGCGATTGAGAGCGCTGCGCATGCCGCAGGGTGGCAGGTGGCGGGGATTGTGCCAGTGGAAGCGGCGGTCGCCGCTGCGGCCGGGACACGCGATGGCGGGAATTTATTTCTCCTTGCCGTGCACGGGACTGGCGTCATGGATGCCCTCCACGTGGCCGGTGGGGCACTGCGCGGGGTGCGACGTTTGCGCGCTGGCGCCGCTGACATCGCGCTGGTCGCGAGTCTTGCGGCCGGCCATCGTATCCACATCGCTGGCGCGGCAGATCCCGAACTGGCCACGGCACTCGCGGACCGCGGCCTCAGTGCGGTACGCGGAGCGGACGCGGGAGAAGAACTCTGGCGCATCGCGGCGCGTGGCGCGCCCGTTGCCGCAGGACCGATTCTTGTGAGCGATGATGTGCGCACGGCCCGCGCCGCCCGCGCGGCGCGGGTTGCCCGCTGGCTCTGGGGAAGCGCGGCGGCATTGCTTATCGCGAGTGCAGCACTTGAATGGTGGGGGATTTCACGCGAACTGTCTTCGGTCGCTACTGAACGCGCATTGCTCCGGCCGCAACTCGGAACCACGCTCGTAGGACGCGCGACGGTCGAGACCGCCTACCGACGACTGGGTGATTTGCAGAGCGCCGAGCGCAGTTCCCCGCAGTGGTCCCGCGTGATCGCGACGTTGGCAAGCGACCTCCCTGAAGGGTCGTTTATGACGACCTTCCGCGGTCGCGGCGATTCACTGGTCGTCGACGGGCTCGCAGAACGAGCCGCCGGGGTATTCGAAATGTTGGAGCGCAGCAAAGCGTTCACTGGAGCCCGATCGGCAGCGCCGGTCCGCCGCGAGGTACAGGAAGGGGGCGACGCGTTGGAGCATTACACGATTGCCTTACGGCTTGCGGGGCTCAGCCCCGCGGCGGGCGTGACTGCCGCGGCAGGACCGAGTCCGGCCACGCGCTCCGGCGTGGGAGGTGGACGATGAAGCTCGGGAACCTCTCGCCGAGCGAGCGACGCACCGTGACCATCGGTGCGAGCATCGTGCTTGCCTCTGGAATGTTCGTGTGGGGCTTCAAGCCATACGCCGCGTCACTTGGCGGCGCAAAAGAACGGCTCCGCGTCGAGCGTGAGACGCTCGCCCGTGAGCGGGCTGCCGTTGCGCAAGCTCGGGCGAACCCTCTGCTTCAGCAACGCGCCGACTCGGCCATGGCGCTGACCACTCCACGACTCTTCTCCGGACGTGACGATGTAATGGCGAGCGCAGACCTGGTCGCGTACCTCGGCGATATGTCGCGCCGGGCACGGGTTCTTCTTCAGGATGCCACGACGCGACCGAGTTCCACGACGGCGTCAGGCGTGCGGACGCTCCGTGTGGACATCCGCGCCGAGTCGGACCTGCAGGGAATCCTTACGCTGCTCCAAACGTTGGAGTGGGGGGACAAACTGATCCGCGTGGAGCGTATCGACTTGTCGCGACTCCCAAACGCCGCCGACGACGACAAGACAGAAACACTCTCGCTCTCGGCGACCATTGCGGGATTCGCGCTACCCGCTGAATCGCTGCGCACCGACGATACCGGCCGTACGAGCGGCACGACAGCGCCGATTGTTGCACGCAAGGAGGGGACACCGTGAGCTCCCCATTGATGCTGCGCGACCCGGCGGTCCGGCGCGCAACGGCTGGACTCGGCTTAGCGGCACTGCTCGTGGTCATCCTCCTCGTGCGCGCCGTCCGGATCGACGCCATCCCTGATGCGGCGGGCGCGCCAATTGATGCGACGCTGTTGGCGAGCGCAGGCGCCCGCGAAGTGTCCGACCTCGGCACCGCCGTGGCGTTGGATCCGTTCTCTCGATCGCGTTCGGCACCGACGAAGCGCTACAGCCTGCCCTGGGAAGCGGGCGAGGCCGCAGTGACCCAATCGGCACCCAAGCCTCAAGTGTTGGGCACCGCGATTGCGCTCGACGGCAAGAACTTTGCCACCTGTCAGCTTGGCTCCGATACTCCGCGCATCGTGCACGTGGGTGATCGCCTCGGAGAGTACACTGTGAAATCCATCGCCCGCGGACGCGTGGTGTTCACCACGTCGTCGGGGAACACCCTCGACATCTCCGCGCTCAAGTGAGGAATATCCAGACCATGTCACGATTTTCTCGGCTCCTCCTGCTTTCGATGGTCGTCGCGATTCCGCTTAGTGCACAGAAAGCGAAGCGAAAGACCATCCCACCGACGGATCCTACAGACCCAGCGCCTCCCGCATCGGTGACCACAGCGTCGTCCTCGGCCAAGCGGGACACGGTCACCACGCGCAAGGCTGCGGATGGATCCTATGTGTTGGACTTTCAGGATCAGGACATTCGCGTGGTGCTGTCGGCGCTGGCTGAGGCTGGTGGGCTGAATGTGTCGTTGAGCAACTTGCCGGCCCGGAAGGTGACGCTCCGGATGGGACAGACCTCGTCGAAGGACGCATTGTTGAATGTGATGCGCGGTGTGGCAGCGGCGAATGACCTCAAGGTCACGGAGTCGCCGTCGCTGATTCGAATCGAGGGACCCTCTCCCGCGGTGTCGCAGACGCCGCTGCAGGCGCTCCAGCAGCAACAGCAGCAAGCGCAGCTCAAGCTGTACACCTATCGACTTAAGCATGCGAGCGCCGTCCAGTTGGCTCCTGTGTTGACGTCGTTGCTCACCGGCGCTGGAACGTCGACCGCTGGGCGCGGCGGCGCAGCGAACACGGGCCTGGGCGCGATCTTTGGAATCGGCGGGGCCGGTGCCGCAGGCGGAGGGCTCGGAGCGCTCGGTGGCGCAGCGGGGGCCGCGCAGGGTGGGCGCGGCGGCGCCGGCGGCGCCGGCGGCGCCGGTGGCGCCGCTGGTGGCGGCCGTGGTGGTGGCGGTGGTGGTGGCGGTGGTGGTGGCGGGGGTGGCGCGGCGCAGCAGGCGCTGCAAGCGTTCCAGAATCAGTTCCTCGGCGGTGCCGCGCTTTCCAGCTCAGCCTCGGACATTCGAATTGTGGCCGAAGAGGTGACCAACTCGCTCCTCGTGCGCGCGACGAGCGATGACTGGATGCTCCTGCAATCGCTGCTCGGGACTGTGGACCTGCGGCCGCTGCAGGTGCTTATCGAAGTCACGATTGCCCAGGTGCAGCGCACGAAGGATTTGAACATCGGCTTGTCGGGGATTCAAACCAACAAGGTGAGTTCGACCGTCACCGATACGATGGCGCTGATTCCCGGCGCCGCGAGTGCGCGTGACTTTGTGCTGCAGCTGACCGGCGGCAAAGGCGCCATCAACTACAACGTGGCGATGAACGCGCTCTCGAGCCGTGGTGATGTGAAGGTGCTCTCGTTGCCTGTGATTATTGCGCAAAACAACAAGGAAGCGATCCTCAACGTCGGCTCGCAGCGTCCGTTCGTGCAGGTTTCGCAAAGTGTCGCGAGCGATCCGACCGGACGCGTGCAGACGGTGCAGTACATCAACGTTGGTACCACGCTCACGATCACGCCAACGATTAATCCTGACGGCTACGTGAACCTCGCCGTGAAGCAGACCGACAATGCGGCGACCAACGAGATTCAGTTCTCGGCGCCGGTCATTAGCACGCGCGAAGCCACCACGACGGTCTTCCTGCGCGATGGGCAAACCACCGTGATTGGCGGACTCGCAGACAACACGACCTCGAACTCGACCTCCGGCCTTCCCTACCTCTCGCGACTTCCGTTGATCGGGTGGATTTTCGGGAATCAGCAGAAGAGCACCATTGCCAGCGAACTCTTTCTGTTCCTGACCCCGCATGTGGTCTCGAGCGATGAAGACATCGACCGCCTGCGCGAATCCGTGCAAACTGGCAGTGAGCTGCTCACGGACGTGCCGATTACGGGCCGGATTACACCAAGCGCCAAGGCCGATTCGATGCCGGGGGCGCCGAACGGCCCCAAGCCGCCGACACCGCCGAAGTCGCCGAAGCCCGTCCCCGTGATCAAGCCCGATACCGTCGCGCCGGGCAAGCGCCCGGGCACGCCGACTTCGCCGAGTACGCGATAACTATGGCTGAACCCACGGTGCGGGAGAGCGTGCGGGAGAGCGTGCGGGAGAGCGTGCGGGAGAGCGTGCGGGAGAGCGTGCAGGAGAGCGTGCGGCCAGCCGCAGAGGTGCTCGACGTCGATCGTCTGACCACGATGCTGACAGCCGACTGGCTCGAGCATGCCGGCGTCCTCCCGCTGCGCCTCGAGAGCGGGTCACTTGAGGTCGGCGTGTGGCGCGACGACGTCGACCCGCTCGCGCTCGACGACCTGCGCGTGATGTTCAGCGCCCCGGTGGTCCTCTGCGTGTACGCTGAGCACGAGCTCCGCAGCGCAATCCGGCGCATCTACGCGCAAGATACCGTGACCGCCGAAGGGCTGATCGCGGGTCTCAGCGGCGAAGCACGCACGATGCGCGACGAAGAGATTCCGCTCGACGATCTCCTGCACCTCGCCAACGAAGCGCCTGTCGTGCGGCTGGTCAACCTGCTGCTGATCGAGGCACTGGATGCACGCGCCTCTGACGTGCATCTCGAGGGCTACCACGACGGCCTGCGCGTGCGGTATCGCGTGGACGGCGTGCTGCAGGACGCCCCGAGCCCGCCGCCACATCTGACCGCCGCGATTATCAGTCGATTGAAGATCATGGCCGAACTCGACATCGCCGAACGCCGTCTCCCACAGGACGGTCGTATTCGGCTCCGCCTGCAGAACCGTCAGGTCGACGTCCGCGTGAGCACCGTGCCAACGTTGCGCGGCGAGAGCGTCGTCCTGCGACTCCTCGACAAGGAGCGCGGCCGCGTCACGCTCACCGAGCTCGGCATGGCCCCAGACACCTTCGAGGCGTTCAGCGAGGTGATTACCCGCCCCAACGGGATCGTGCTCTGCACGGGCCCCACAGGCTCAGGCAAGACGACCACCTTGTACGCGGCAGTCGAGCAGATTCGTACGGGGAAGGAAAAGATCCTCACGGTCGAGGATCCGGTTGAGTACGAGCTCCCCGGTGTCCCGCAGGTTCCGGTCAACGAGAAGATCGGCGTGACCTTCGCCGGCGCGCTTCGTGCCCTGCTCCGTCAGGATCCCGACGTGATCCTCGTTGGCGAAATCCGAGACCCTGAGACCGCGCAGATCGCCACACAGGCCGCGCTCACTGGCCACTTGGTGCTCAGTACGCTCCACACCAACGACGCCCCCAGCGCGCTCACGCGACTGCTCGACCTCCAGATCGCAGCGTATCTCGTGGCGAGCACGGTGGACGCAGTGCTCGCACAGCGCCTCGTGCGGCAAATCTGTCCGCACTGTAAGACGGAGACGAAACCCACCGACAACGAAGCGCGTCGCATGGACGTCGTCGGACTTGGCCTCACACACGTCTGGAAGGGCGCGGGCTGCGAGGAATGCCGGTTCACCGGGTATCGCGGGCGTACCGGGATCCACGAGCTCCTCATCATGGACAACGATCTCCGTGTCGAAGTGCAAAAGCGTCGCGGCTCTGAAGAACTCCGCGCCATGGCGATTGCCAAGGGTATGCGGACTCTGCAGGACGATGGCCTCGGAAAAGTCCGCGAGGGAAAGACCACCTTGGAAGAAGTCATTATGGTGGCGCGGGCCTAGCTCCTGCGGCGAGATTTCGGGATGGCTAAAACTGCTCTCCGCGCCCCGTCTGTCCCCACTGCCCCGTCCGACGCGCCCCAGCGCCCGACGGGGTTCGACTGGCGCCGTATCGCATACCATGCGCTCTGCTCGCGCGCCCTCGACGACATCGAAGAAGGCACCAACAAGAACCGCGCGTCGGTTCCCAAGGATCATGTCGTCCTCTATCAGTTCTCGTCGCGCGGCCACGATGTGGCGCAGTGCATCCTGGGCTCCCTGCTCACCGGCAAACACGACGGCGTCGGCGCGTACTATCGCTCGCGCCCCGTGCTCCTCTCACTGGGACTGACCCTCGAAGACGGCTTTGCGAGCCCGTTAGGGCGTCGTGGCGGCTTCAGCGATGGGCGCGACATCGGCGTGGTGTGCAACCTCCCAAACCGCGATGGCGCCGTCGTCCTCCCCATGAGCGGCGACGTGGGCTCGCAATACACCCCCACCGCCGGATGGGCGCAGTCGGTGTGCTTTCATCGCGACACGCTGGGCGACGCGACCTACGCGGGTTCCATTGCCGTAGCGCTGGGGGGCGACGGATCGGTCGCAACCAACGGGTTCTGGTCGGCACTCACGATGGCCACGACCCTCAAGTTGCCGATGCTGTTCTATATCGAGGACAACGACCTCGGCATCAGCGTCCGCGGCGATATGCAGACGCCGGGCGGGAACATCGCGCGGAATCTCTCCAACTTCAGCAACCTCCTCGTCCGTGATGGCGATGGCTGCGATCCGATACAGTCCGCTGCGTTGCTCGCCGAGGCCGTCGCGCATGTGCGCGGGGGCTCGGGACCAGCACTGGTGCGGCTGACCGTACCGCGCCTGTCGAGTCACTCGGGCCCAGACAATCAGAAGGGGTATCGCACCGACGCAGAAATCGCCGCCGACCAGGCGCGCGACCCGCTCCCGCGCGTACGTGCCCTGTTCAGCGAGATCGAGTGGGCCGAAATCGAAGCTGAAGTCGCGCGGGATGTCGCCGCTGCGCTCGACGCGGCGCGCGCGCGCCCTGTCCCAGAGGCCGCAAACGTTCGCCGATTCCTCTACGCCGAAACGCCGCAGGCGGGCGATCCTGTCGCGCTGGGTGGACTGTCCGCAGCCGAGTTGACCGCGCTCGGCGGCACCGACGTCCCCGCGACCGACGGCGATATGGTGCGCTTCGCCGAGTCCGTGCGACGCACGTTGCGGAGCGAGCTTGCCGCAAATCCCAAGGTCGTGGTGTTTGGTGAGGATGTCGGCGTGAAAGGTGGCGTGCATCTGGTGACCGAAGGATTGCAGAAGCAGTTCGGTGCGCCGCGTGTCTTTGATACGAGCCTGAGTGAAGAGGGGATTATTGGGCGTGCAGTGGCGATGGCGATCAGTGGGCTGATGCCCGTGGCCGAGATTCAGTTTCGGAAATACGCGGACCCCGCGACTGAGCAGCTCAATAACTGTGGGACGATGCGGTGGCGAACGGCGAATCAGTTTGCGGCGCCGATTGTGGTGCGCATGCCTGGTGGATTTGGGAAAGACGTGGGCGACCCGTGGCACTCGTTGAGCGCCGAAGTCGTGTGGGCGCATGCGATCGGGTGGCAGGTCGCGATTCCGTCGAATGCCGCCGATGCTGCAGGGCTGCTGCGTGCGGCGATGCGCGGAAGCAATCCCACGATCTTTTTCGAGCATCGGTCCCTCCTAATGACCAGTGATGGCTCCTCGCGCTATCCGGGCGACGACTACGTGCTGCCGTTCGGCCGCGCGGCACGACTGCGCGAGGGGAACCGTGTCACGCTGGTCACGTGGGGGGCGATGGTGCATCGTTGTCTCGAGGCGGCGGATCAGGTGGGAGACGTGGACCTGCTCGACCTCCGCACGATTGCGCCGTGGGACCGCACCGCGGTGCTGGAGAGCGTGGCGCGCACCGGTCGATGCCTGATCGTGCACGAGGACACACTGACCGCCGGCTTTGGCTCCGAGATTGCGGCCGTGCTGGCGAAGGAAGCATTCTGGCATCTCGACGCGCCGGTGGACCGGCTGTGCGTGGAGGATGTGCCGATGCCGTATCACCCCGTACTGCTCGAGGCCGTGCTCCCGTCGGCGGCGGTCGTTGCTCAACGATTAGAAGCACTGCTCGTACAATAGGCTAACTACCACCGCTTCCTCGGAGAACTGCATGCGTCCGTCGCTCGTTCGGCTCACCTGTTTGCTCGCGCTCAGCGCCCTCGCAGTACCGGCCTTGGCCCAATCTCCGGTGACCGAACAGGACACCGCCTTCACCGACTTCAAGACAATCGTCTCGCGCCTCGAGCTCGAGAAGTACAAGGCAACCGTGAAGGGGCTCACGCTGTTCGGCGATCGCCGCGAAGGCACCGAGCGGAATCGCAAGGCGCTCGACTGGATCGAGGCGCAACTCAAGAGCTACGGCTGCACCAACACCGAGCGCATCACGTATCAGTACGCGCCGGCCGTGCGCGCGCCGCGCCCAGCGGCGGCACCGGGCGCCGCACCGGCAGCGCCCGTGACCCCGCCGGCTGCGCGCGCGGCGAGCACCGCCAGCACCAACGCGCAGGGCGGCGGTAAGCTGCGCGGTAATCGCGCCCGCACAGGCGTAAACAGCGATTCGATGGCGCAGAAGGATCCTGTGCTCCGTGCTCTCAATAGCGAGCCGAGCAAGCCTGGCGATCGTCAGGACGTCTACTGCACGAAGATCGGCACCACGCACCCGGAAGAGATGTACATCGTCGGCGCGCATATGGACGGACATGGCTGGGGCGAGGCCGCGAACGACGACGGCTCCGGCACCGCGCTCGTGATGGAACTCGCGCGCGTCTTCAGCAACCCGGATGTGAAGACCGATCGCTCGATTCGTTTCGTGCTCTGGAACAACGAAGAGACCGGCCTCAACGGCGCCCGCGCCTATGTCGACCAGCGCCAGTCGCTACAGGGTATCGAAAACCCGAAGGGCTCCGGCAAGTATCCCGAGCCCAAGTGGCTCGGCATGATCCAGCACGACATGATGATGTGGGACCATGGTATGCCCAACGCCGACGGGTCGATCCCCAAGGATCAGCGCCCAGAAGCCGATGTGAACATTGAGTTCCAGATGAAGAGCAAGGCCACCCTCTCCTCCCAGCAGTTGGCCTGGTTCCTGCACGGTTCCAACGAGAAGTACGCCACCGATTACCCGGCGCAGGTCGGTCCGCACATGACCAACACCGACTCGGGTTCGTTCATGGACCTGGTCGCCTCAATCAGCTTGCGCGAGAACGAGCGCGGCACGCAGGTCGGCAACGGCTGGGATCCGCACTGGCATCAGCCCACCGACGTGTTTGCGACATTCTCCGACAAGGATTTCAGGCTGGGATTGAACGCGGCCTCGGCGCGCTGTTGCACTTGGCCAACGGGTCGCTCAAGAAGCCGTAACGTTTGCACGGATGTGACAGGGGGCGGCACGCGATTCGCGTGCCGCCCCCTGTGCGTTGGCTACCGGCGTGCTTAGCGGATGAAGGTCCCCGAGCGAAGCTCCGTGATCGCCTGCTGAAGTTCCTGCTTGGTGTTCATCACAATCGGTCCGTACCAGGCTACCGGCTCTTCGATCGGCTTGCCGCTGACGAGCAAGAAACGGATACCGTGCTCGCCGGCGGTGACCGTCACTTCGTCGCCACGCCCGAACTGCACGAGGTTCCGGTTCCCGACCGCCTGGCGCACCACGACGTCATCCTCGACCTCTTCGAGGACGCCGTAGGGCTGCGACGCATCGCGAAACGAGCCGCCCCCCTCAAAGACGTAGGCGAAGGCGCTTCGGCGCGTGTCCATAGGGAGGCTGCGGCGCTTGCCCGGCGGCACCCAGACGTCCAGGTACTGCGGGTCGGCTGATATGCCGTCCACGGGGCCACGCTGCCCCCAGAACTCGCCGCAGACAACGCGGACCACGGTGCCGTCGTCCTCGTGGAGCTCCGGAATCGCGGCGCTCGGGACGTCCTGATACCGCGGGGCGGTCATTTTGAGCTGACTTGGCAGGTTGGCCCAGAGCTGGAACCCATGCATCCGGCCCATGGGATCGCCCTGGGGCATCTCGTGGTGGAGGATCCCCCGCCCCGAGGTCATCCACTGCACGTCCCCGGCGCCCAGCTGCCCCTGATTGCCCAAGGAATCGGCGTGGTCGACAGTACCGGCGAGTACGTAGGTAATGGTTTCGATCCCCCGGTGCGGGTGCCAGGGGAACCCCGCACTGTAGTCCGACGGGTGGTCGCCGCGGAAGTCGTCGAACAGGAGGAACGGGTCGTACTCATTCTTCTCGCCAAACCCGAAGGCACGGTGCAGTTTGACCCCTGCCCCCTCCATGGTGGGCTGGGCGTCAATAACTCGGCGGACGGGGCGGATGCTCACAGGGACCTCTCGACGGATTGTCTCCCGAACATTATCATAGGCAAGGCGGCCCTGGGAGGGGCGCGCGAACGTTGACTGGCAATTGTTGTCCTGGCCCCTGCCCAAACCCAGAGCTTCCGTGACCACTCCTTTGTCTTCATTAGCCCCCGCCGTCACGACACCCGAGGTCCTAGCGCAGATCGACGCCGCGATCACCGGCGCCGTGAGTGCTGACGACAAGAAGGGAAAAAAAGACAAGGTTGAGAAATCAAGAAAGGCAGACTTATTCAAGATTGTGCACGACTATCAGCGTCGCTCCATTGAATTTGCCGACAGGAAAGCCACGTTCATTGTGTTTGGCGCGAATGCGTTCGCAAGTTTTCTTGAGAAGACACGCGGACTCAGCGCGATGAGATCAGCCCCGTGGGCGAGCTGGACGATTGCCGGAACATGCGGTGAGCTCGCTATCGTTTTTCTCGCCGCTGGCGGCTTTACCTCGCTCTGGGTGATTGTGCCGCGTGTCGGCCGGAATGTTCCAAAGGGGGCTATCTACTGGGAGGCCATCCGCCAGTATCCCAACGTCAAAGAGTGGACAGCGGCCATGGAATCGATTACTGATGAAGAGACGAATCGAACCATGCTGGAGGGGATCTATGACCTCGCTGGCATTAATGTTGTGAAGTATCGGGCGCTTCAAACCGCAACATGGCTCGCAGGTATTGGAATGGGGTTTGCCTTGCTCAACATCGCACTCTAGCCATTATGCACACCTTGGGTGACGGCGCCTCGCGGCGCGGATTTCTGCTGGGTGCGCTCGCTGGACTCGCCGCCGCCCCACGGGCGGCCAAAGCACAGGCCGTCGGTATTTGGCACCCACCGCCACCGAAAAAGCTGCCCACCCCGCGCGCGTCCGTTCCGCGCGACCCAAATGGGGTCAGTCCCGCCGCGCAGTTCCCGTCCCGACTAGTCAACGAGTCGGTCGCGGCGCTTCCGGCCTGGGTGAACAACAACGCACGGCTCGTGCGTCGCATCACGATGGGCGTCTCCGCCACCGAAATGATGCGCGTCAGCGTGGTTGGCTATCAGGAATACCTCAGCAAGCAGCTGCATCCCTCGACCATCGACGACAGCGCGCTCGACGCGGTGATTGCTGCGCGCTGGCCGCTCCTCGGCGCGACCAACGACGTGCTCTTCGCCAGCAACTCGTCCACGGTGCAGTCGCAACTGCAAGAGGCGACGCTGTATCGTGCCGCGTTCTCAGAGCGCCAGCTGTTCGAGCGCATCGTCGAGTTTTGGAGTGATCACTTCAATATCTCGATTGGGAAAGTCGGCTATCTGAAGGTGGCCGACGACCGGGACGTCATTCGAGCCAACGCGCTCGGTCGCTTCCGCGACCTGCTGCAGGCCACGGCAAAGAGCCCGGCGATGCTCGCCTACCTAGACCAAACGCAAAGCCGCAAGGGCGCCCCGAACCAGAACTACGCCCGCGAGTTGATGGAGCTCCACACGCTCGGCGTCGACAACGGCTACACGCAGACCGATGTCGCCGAGTTGTCGCGCCTGCTCACGGGGTGGACGACCACGGGCACCGGAACGTTTGTGTTCAACAACACGTTGCACGACACGGCGCTGAAGACCATCATGGGCCAGAACTTCCCCGCGGACACGTTCGGAGGGCAGGCCGAGGGCGAGCGCTTCATTGCCTATCTGGCCGCGCATCCCAACACGGCAACTTTCATTAGCACCAAGCTGTTGCGGTGGTTGTTGCAGGCCGAGCCGACCACGGCGCAGATTACCGCGGTGTCGCGGGTGTTCCGCGCGACGCAGGGGGATATCAAGCTCGTGGTCCGTGCCATTCTCAATGAGAGTTGGCTTGCGGCAGCCCCAGCGAAGTTCAAGCGGCCGTTTCATTTTATGGTGTCGGCACTACGAGCCACGTCCGCGCAGGTCACCTCGGCAACGACGCTCAACGGCCAGCTTGGCGGGATCGGTCAGCCGCTGTTCGTGTACGAGACGCCGGACGGATATCCGGACAAGGTAGAGTATTGGTCTGGTAACCTGCTGCCCCGCTGGGCTTTTTCCGTCTCGCTCACGAACTCCAATTCTACGACCACCGTAAAGGTGGACACCGCTCCGTATCTCACGGGAACGGCAGACGCGGCGGTCGACCGCATTATCAATGAGTTCTATGGGGGCGAGGTGTCGGCCGCGCTCCGCACCAATTTGCTGACGTACATCAAGGGCGGGACATTTAACGACCTGCGCGTCCGCGAGACGATGTCGCTCGCGCTCAGTGCGCAGGCCTTTCAGTGGTACTGAGATGATGATCCCCCCGGAATCGGAGTTGAACGACACCACGGGCTGCGAAGAATACCGTGCGCTGTCACGACGGCAGTTCGTTGGCGGCGCGGGCACGGCGTTCGCCGCGGCCGCGCTGTACCCCGCGTGGCTGCCCAAGGTGGTGCTCGCCTCGACCTATGTCTCGACGCGCGATGTGATGGTGTCGGTGTTCCAGCGCGGCGGCGCGGATGGGATGTCGGTGTGTGTGCCGTTCGGTGATCCCAACTACTATACGCTCCGGCCGACTATCGCCGTTCCACGTCCGGATGCGACGACCACCGCGACACGCGGCATCGCGCTCGATAACTTCTTCGCTTTTCCGCAGGCTATGGCAGGGCTCATCCCCGCGTATCTGAATGCCGACCTCCTTGTCATGCACGCGGTAGGGCAGACAAATAACTCGCGCTCGCATTTCGACGCGCAGCGGTACATGGAAGTCGGGAAACCCTCCGATCCGTCGCTGGTCACCGGGTGGCTCGGCCGCCATCTCGCGAGCGCTCCCCCGTTAAATGCGGCGGCTCCGCTGCGCGCCATCGGCATCTCCTCCGGCCTGCAGAAGACACTGGTCGGCGGCCCGAAGACACTCCCGATATCAAATCCACAGAATTTTTCGATTGGCGGTTCGTCGACCACGCAGGCGGCGCGCACTGCCGCGCTCCAATCGGATTACGCCGCGGCAGATGAACCGTTGCGGAGTTCGGCGCTCGACGCGGTCAATACAGTGAACTTGCTCAAGTCGGTCAACTTTAGCGGCTATGTGCCCGCGAACGGCGCCGTGTATCCGAACAGCAGCTTCGGCAATGCGCTCAAGGCCGTGGCCGTGCTCATCAAGGCTGACATCGGACTCGAAGCCGCGCAGGTGGATGTCGGCGGGTGGGACACACATTCGGCGCAGGACCCCGTCGCGGGGTCTATGGCCGTCACCATGCGCGACTTCGCCAACGCACTCGGCGCCTTCCACGCCGATGTGATTGCGCCTGCGTTGATCGGCGTGACGCTGATTTCTATGTCAGAGTTCGGCCGCAACGCCAAGGAAAACGGCAGTGGTGGCACCGACCATGGTCGCGCGAACGCCATGCTCGCCATCGGCAAAGGGATCGCCGGCGGACGGGTGGTCACGAACGGCTGGCCAGGGCTTGCAGCGGCGAACCTCGAGAACGGGCAAGATTTGAAAGTCACGCTCGACTATCGCGACGTGCTCGCCGAGATCGTGCAGAAGCGGCTCGGGAATACCAATCTTGGGTACATCTTTCCGACTTGGACACCGACGTTCCGCGGCGTCACGCGGTAAATGGTCGTGACCGCACGTCCGTACGTGAAGCCCGCGCGCGCCGGAACGTCAGACGGTGCGGCGCTCCCCGGCGTGCTACATCACGACGATTTCGCCGGTCATGCCGGGATGCACGGTGCAGGAGTAGCTGAAGCTCCCTGCCGCGGAAAACTGCCGGGAGACGACCACATATTTGACGACGTTGATGTCCGTCGGGGCGCCGGACGTGCTGCGACCGAAGATCACATTGTGGTTCTCGCCGTAGATGTTGAACCGCACCGTGCTCCCGCGCGTCACGCGCAACGAGAAGGGACTGAACGTATTGCCCGGCGTGTAGACATCGAACGTGGTGACCACTGGCGCGGTCGGGCTCTCGCTCTTACTGCACGCAGCGAGTGCGGCACAGAGAATGGCGAGAACCAGCGGGGGGCATCGAAGCGTATGCATACGGTGGAGAAGTGTGTGCGGGGTACAGCGCATGGCGCAAGTCGGCGCCTGTTTTCCCCGGTCGCGGCGGCCGCTATCGCGATGCTCGCGGCCTGCTCGGCCGGCAGTTCAACGGCGCCCGCCGCCCCAACGACCCCTGACGGTAACTACACGCTCACGAGCATCGCCGGAAAGGCACTTCCCTACATCGTGTTCTCCGACACGGGCTACAGCGTCGTGGTGACGCGCGGCACGCTGTCGCTCGCTACGTCTCGGCACTTTGACATTGCGATCAACAGCACCGAGACATTCGCCGGCGCGACTACGCCCTACGTCGATCGCACATCAGGGAACTGGACCACGACGAACGGGAGCTCGAGCGTCACACTAACCCCAACCCTCGGCTCCGTGATTCCTGCCATCTGGAGCGGCACAAAACTCACGATCACGCAACCCGAGGGCGTCTACCAGTACACGCGCGTTCCCTGACGCACGAGCGCTGTGTCGGGTGCGGAGGTGAGTTTCTTCGCATCGACGGCATGAGTCATCGATACATGGTGTCGGCGCCTGCGTGCTGGGAGCGCTACGGCGAGCTGATCGGCATGATGGCGGTGGATCCTGCGCTGTTCGAGGCGCGTTCCTATGCCGTGGATGCCTTTGCGGCGCAACACCCCGGCACTCCTGGGCCGCAAGCGATCCAGTCGGTGGCAATTCACCTACTGAACATGTACGAATATCTCGTGCTCGGACACGCACCGGGGGTTCCGCGATTCGCGGGGCACAAAGGGGCATTCCACTGGCTCACGCCGCCGAACGTCGCGGGGACGCTCACCGTGCTCAGCGTGCCCGTCGATGGCCTGTGCGAGGACATCAACACCGCCGCGCGCGCTTGGGCTGAATCGGTGTGGGGCGCATGGTCCGCGCACCACGCACAGATTGCGGCGTGGCACAGCCAGTTCTCCCCGCGCTGAGGCTCTGAGGCATGCTCCCGGGGCCGTGACGTCCGTCGAGGGACCCAGCCGCACGACTACGCCAGTTCCCGCCCCTGCGTCTCGGGGATCCAGACCCACGCCACCGCGGCCAACAGGAACGCCGCACCGGTAATCGTAAAGGCGATCGCGAATCCCTGTGTCGCCGCTAGCGAGCCCACCGTGAAGGGCGCCGCGGCACTCGCGATGCGCCCTAAGTTGTAGGTGAACCCCTGCGCCGTGGCGCGGATGCGCGTCGGGTACAGCTCCGCGGTCACCGCACCGAATCCGCTGTAATAGCCAGTGCCAAAGAAGGCGACGAGCGGTCCGAGCGCGAGCAGCAGCCACGGATTGTGCAGCGCGCCATACGTGGGCAGGAGAACGCTCGCGCAGAGCAGATAAATCACATAGGCGCGCTTTCGGCCGATGGCATCGCCGACGTACCCGAAGGTCACATAGCCGAACCACATGCCGACCTGCATCGTGAGCACGAGATTCGACATCGTCCCGGTGCTGAGGCCGATTCCCCCCTGCGTGGTCGGCAACGACAGATACGCGGGGATCCACGAGTTCAGCCCCCACCAGCCGAACAGGGTGCAGGCGTTCATCAACGTCACGGCAATCGTCGTGCGCGCAATAGGGCCGCTAAAAATCTCGGCGAATGCCGACCGCCCCTTGGACGCCACTCGCTCGGCATCGCGCTGGCCTGCGCGCGCGCGCCAGAGTTCTGGCTCCTCGACGTTGCGACGTACCCAGAGCACAAGAAGCGCGGGCAGAATCCCGACGAAGAACACCGCGCGCCAACCGTAGGCGGGCAAAACAAACTTCACGACCAATGCCGCGGTGCCATAACCGATCGCCCACGCGCTCTGCATCAATCCAAGCGCCTTCCCGCGATGATGCACCGGCCAGGTCTCGCTCACGAGCGCGGCGCCACTAGCCCACTCACCGCCCATTCCTAGTCCAAGCAGAATCCGGAACGCCGCGAACTGCCACAAGTTGGTGGCCGTTCCGCACAGTGCGGTCGCGACCGAATAAATCAGCACGCTCCCCATCAGCGCTTTGGTGCGACCATAGCGATCGGCAATGATCCCGAACACGATTCCGCCGCCGGCCGCCGCGAGCAGCGCAACGGAGCCAAGCATGCCGGCTTGCTGTTTGGTGAGATGCAGATCACCAATCACGCTCGCGAGCACCAGCGCGTAGAGCATCACGTCAAAGGCGTCGAGCGCCCAGCCAAGTCCGGCCGCGATCAGTGCGCGGCGGGCGGCGGGTGTTCCCTCACCCCACCAGGAGAATAGTCCCCCGCTGGGTGCAACAGAGGTCGGTGTCACAGCGGCTTGAACTCGTCGAAGGGTTGCTGGCAGCTGTTGCAGACGTGGATGGCCTTACACGCCGTACTCCCAAACTCGCTCTTGAGCTGCGTGTCCTTGGCGCCGCAATACGGGCATGGCACGGCCGCGCGCGCGCGCGTGAGCGTAATCAGCCCATCGCGCTCGGCGGGACTTGGCGGAGCAATCCCGAACTTGCGGAGTTTTTCACGCGCGTCGGGCCCCATCCAATCGGTCGTCCAAGCGGGCGCGTAGACCGTCGCGAATGCGACGTCCGTAATGCCGTGCGCCCCCAGTGCGGCGGCCATGTCGCGTTCCATCTCGCGCATGGCGGGGCAGCCACTGTAGGTGGGCGTAATCGTGATGGCCACGCGCGCGCCGTCGACCGTGACCTGTCGCACGATGCCGAGCTCGACCACGCTAATCACCGGAACCTCGGGGTCCATCACGCTCCCGAGGATCTCATAGACCGCATCGGGGGTGATGACCGCTGGGGCTACCACGTCGCTCCCGGGTGCGAGCGCGCGACAATCTGCATCTCGGCGAGCATGTGCCCGAGGTGTTCGGTATGCCGCCCCACGCGCCCGCCGGCGGCGCGGACGGTCGACGTGGGAAGGGTCAGTGTTGCGCGGCCGACCACATCGGCCACCAGCTGGTGCCACTGCGCACGGATCGCGTCGAGATCGATCGACACGCCGAGGGCCGCCGTGGCGTCATCGACGGCGTCCTTCACGAACAGTTCGTCGGTGTAGCGCCAGAGTGTGTCTAGGGCGCGCTGCGTGCGCTCGTGGCTCTCGGGGGTTCCGTCACCGAGTTTGAGCATCCAGTCGCTGCTGTGGCGGAGGTGGTACTTGTCTTCTTTGAGCGACTTGGCGGCGATCGCCGCGAGGTCGGCGTGTCCGCACCGCGAGAGTGCGTCGAGCTGCAGAACGGAGTAGGCATCGAACAAGAACTGCCGTACGATCGTGACTGCGAAGTCGCCGTTCGGCTGTTCGACGAGCAGCGCGTTCCGGTAGGCCGTCTCATCGCGGAAGAAGGCGAGCGCATCAGCGTCACGCCCCTTCTCTTCAACCGTGCCCGCCAGCGCCAGCAACGCACTCGCCGCGCCGATGAGATCGAGGGCCATGTTCGAGAGCGCAATGTCTTCTTCGAGGATCGGCCCGTGGCCGCACCACTCCGAGAGACGATGTCCGAGGACTAAGCGATCGTCGGCAATCCGCAGGAGGTAGTCCACGAGCGGATTCGCTGCGCCGCTTGTGCGGTTCCCGGCGACGCTTGGGCGCGTCAAAACACCACCACGCCGCGCGGCGCTTTGTAGAACTGCGGGTGTCGGTAGGCCTTGTCGTTGCCCGGATCGAAGAACGGTCCTGCATCGCTCGGCGCCGACGCGACAATCGCGCTTGAGGGAACGACCCAGAGATTCACCGCTTCGCCACGGCGCGCGTAGACGTCACGCGCGTTCAGCAGGGCGTTCTCCGCATCGACCGCGTGGACACTTCCCGCGTGTGCAAACGGAAGCCCCTTGGAGCCCTGGGTAAACACTTCCCAGAGAGGCCACTGGCTGTCGGCTGTCATGCAGCCTCAGAACTAGCGGTCTTGCGCTTGGAGGCATAGGCGGTGGCGGCGGCGCGTACCCACTCCCCTTCATTGTGCGCCTTGCGACGCGCGGCGAGGCGCTCGTGGTTGCACGGACCATTGCCGCTGATCACTTGTTTGAACTCGTCCCAGTCGATCTCGCCGAAGGTCCAGTTCCCCGTGGCTTCATCGAAGGTCAGGTCGGGATCCGGGAGGGTGAGGCCCAAGGCCTGCACCTGCGGCACCGTCAGATTCACGAAGCGCTGGCGGAGTTCGTCGTTCGTCTTGCGCTTGATCTTCCAGCGCAGGAGCTCGCCAGAGTTCGGGGAGTTGGTGTCGCTCGGGCCTAACATCATCAGGGAGGGCCACCAGAAGCGATTGAGCGAGTCCTGGACCATGGCCTGCTGTGCGGGCGTCCCCTTGGCGAGGTGCGCGCACAGCTCGAAGCCCTGACGTTTGTGGAAGTTCTCTTCCTTGCAGATGCGAATCATCGCACGGGCATACGGCCCGTAGGATGTCTTGGCGAGAATCGTCTGGTTCACGATCGCCGCGCCGTCGACGAGCCAGCCGATGACGCCCACATCGGAGAAGCTCAGCGTGGGATAGTTGAAAATGCTCGAGTACTTCGCCGTGCCGTCGAGCAGTTGATTGACGAGGTCGTGGCGATCTACCCCGAGGGTCTCAGTGCCGCAGTAGATGTACAGCCCGTGGCCCGCTTCGTCCTGGACCTTCGCGATCAGCGACAGCTTGCGTCGCAGACTGGGCGCGCGCGTGATCCAGTTGCCTTCGGGGAGCATTCCCACGATTTCGGAGTGGGCGTGCTGGGACATCATCCGGGTGAGTTGCCGGCGATAGCGTTCCGGCATCCAGTCCTTGGGCTCAATGCTTTCGCCAGCGGCGATACGAGCCTCAAAGGCGACGACGAGTGCCGGATCGTCGTGAGGAGCGGTCGTGGTATTTGCCATTCGCGAAATCTAGGGCACTTGCCCACCATTGGACAATCGGCGCGAATCGCTAACTTTCGGTATGACTTCCACCCCGCCCAGCACCCCCGAAGGCTCCGTCCAGACGAGCATCGCCGACGGCGTTGGCACCGTCAGCTTCCACCACCCCAAGGGGAACTCGCTCCCCGGCCAGTTGCTCAACGAACTAGCCGGGGCGGTCCGTGAGCTCGGGGAGGATTCCGCCGCCCGCGTGATTGTGATGCGAAGCGAGGGGACCGGCCCCTTCTGCGCCGGCGCCTCGTTCGACGAACTCGTGGCGATTCAGGATCTCGACGGCGGGCAGCAGTTCTTCAGCGGCTTCGCCAAAGTGATCCTCGCGATGATCCGGGCGCCGAAGTTCGTGCTGACCCGTGTGCACGGGAAGACCGCCGGCGGTGGGGTCGGACTGGTTGCCGCCAGCGACTACTCCCTCGCCGTGAAGACGGCCTCGGCAAAGCTCAGCGAGCTTGCCGTCGGGATCGGACCGTTCGTGGTGGGGCCCGTGATCGAGAAGAAGATCGGCCTGGCCGCCTATAGCGCCATGACCGTCGACGCCGACTGGCGCGACGCTGCCTGGTGCGAGCGCCAGGCCCTCTACGCGCGCGTGTTCGACGACCTGGCAGCGCTCGACGCGGGGGTCGACGCCTTGGCCAAGACGCTCGCCGCCTCGAACCCGGAAGCCATGGAGCTGCTCAAGCAGGTGTTCTGGGAGGGCACCCGCAGTTGGGATACCCTCCTGAACACGCGCGCGGGGATGAGCGGCCGACTTGTGCTCTCCGATTTCACTCGGGACGCGATCGGCACGTTCAAGACTAAGTAGCGTCGGCTGGATGGGGGACCTCCCCAGAGCTAGCCGTGGGCCAACCCGGGCGAGGTCGAAGGGCCGATGCGTTGACGCTCCGTGCCCCGCCCGTAGTTTTAAAGGCTGGGGGAGAACCGGCGAGCATTTANNNGAGTCATATGGGAATTCGAAGGCTCACCCTCGCCACCACTATCTCGTGATTCGCATCGCCGTTCCGAAGGAGCGCGCAGCGCGCGAGTCTCGCGTTGCGCTCGTCCCGGAAAGTGTGGCAAAGCTCGTAAAGAGTGGCGCCACTGTCAGCGTTGAGCACGATGCCGGGCTCGCCGCCGGCTTCACCGACGCTAACTATGTGACCGCCGGCGCCACCATCGCCGCTGATCTTGCCGCCGTCCTCACCGACGCTTCGCTCGTGTGCAAGGTGCAGCCCCCCTCCGCATCCGAAGTCGCCGCGCTCCCCGCAGCGGCAACACTCATTTGCTACCTCGCGCAAGCGGGAAGCGCCGAGACCATCACGGCGCTTGCCGGTCGCAAGGTGAACGCCCTCGCACTGGAGAAGGTCCCGCGCATCACGCGCGCCCAGTCGATGGACGTGCTGTCGTCGCAGGCCACGGTCTCGGGCTACAAGGCGGTCCTCATCGGCGCGGCGGCCCTCCCAAAGATGCTGCCGATGCTCACCACCGCCGCCGGTACGCTGGCGCCGGCCAAGGTGTTCGTGATCGGCGCGGGCGTGGCAGGACTGCAGGCGATTGCGACGGCCAAGCGACTTGGCGGGCTCGTCAGCGGTTTTGACGTCCGTCCCGCAGCGCAAGAACAGATTGCGTCGCTCGGTGGCACTCCGCTCAAGATCGACCTTGGCCATAGCGCCGAGGGGTCGGGTGGCTATGCGAAGGAGCAGGCAGACGATGACGCGGTGAGGACGCAACAGGCCATCGCGAAGCATGTCGAAGGCGTGGACCTGATTATTACGACCGCCGCTATTCCGGGCCGTAAGGCGCCGTTGCTCATTACCGAGGACGCGATCAAGGGGATGAAGCCCGGTTCGGTGATTATTGATCTGGCGTGCGAGACCGGCGGCAACGCCGCGTTCACCAAGCCCGGCGAGACGGTGGTCGCGCACGATGTGTCGATCATTGGACCGCTGAATCTGCCGTCGCAGGCGTCGTTCCATGCGTCGCAGATGCTCAGCCGCAACTTCCTGACGTTGATCACGCACCTCACGAAGGACAACGCGCTCGTGCTGGATGCGAGCGACGAGATCACCGGCGCGATGCTCGTCGCGTTGGACGGCCAGGTGCGCGCCTAACGGCGCGCCCGATCCCTAGGGACCACGCGAAACTCCCATGACCCAGATCTTCCAACTGTACGTCTTCATCCTCGCCGGCTTCATCGGCTTCCAGATCATCCAGAAGGTGCCGCCGCTGCTGCATACGCCGCTGATGTCGGCGACGAACGCGATTTCGGGCATATCGCTTGTGGGCGCACTCGTTGCCGCCGGCGGTCAGTACGGCAAGGTGTCGACCATCCTCGGGTTTATCGCGGTCGTGTGCGCGGCGACCAACGTAGTGGCCGGCTTCCTGATTACAGACCGCATGCTGGCGATGTTCGGCGGCCCGAAGAAGAAGCCTGAGACAGCGCCGGAGGCGGGTAAGTGAGCCACCTCTTCGCTTTTCTCCGCGCGCTCGAAGAGGGTCCGCAGATCAACTCGACGCAGGACCTGATTGTTCAGGCGTCGTACCTGATTGCGTCGATCTTCTTCATCCTCGGCCTTCGGTCGCTGACCCGCCCGGACAGCGCCCGAAGAGGCATGCAGCAGGCCGCAGGCGGTATGCTGTTTGCCGTGGTCGGTACATTGCTCAACTCGGGGATTCTCACGTACCAGTGGATTATCCTCGGCCTCATCCTCGGCGCCATTGCCGGGTACCCGATGGCGATGAAGGTCCCGATGACTGCGATGCCGCAGTTCATTGCCTTCTCGCATGCGTTCGGTGCGATCGCGGCGACCCTGGTGGGCATCGTGGAGTACCGGCACGCGTTTACGCCGAACGAACTCACAGGACAGACGCCGGGGCTCTCGCACGGCGTGGCGGCGGCACTCGGCTTTGAAGTGCTGTTTGGCGCGCTGACTGTGACCGGCTCGTTCATGGCGTTCGGCAAGCTGCAGGAGTTGATCACCGGTCGCCCGATCACGTTCCGGGGGCAGAACGCGGTGAATATGGGGCTGATGGCCGTCGCGTTCGGTTGCTTCGCGATGCTCATCTACCAGCCGGATACCGCGTGGGCGTTCTACGCGATGGTTGCCCTGTCGCTCTTTCTGGGCGTCTCGATGGTGCTGCCGATCGGCGGCGGCGACATGCCGGTGGTGGTCTCGCTGCTCAACTCGTATGCCGGCCTCGCGGCGGCTGCGACGGGCTTCGCGATCGGCAACAACGTGCTCATTATTGCCGGCGCGCTCGAAGGCGCCGGCGGATTCATTTTGTCGGTCATGATGTCGAAGGCCATGAACCGGTCGTTCGCCAATGTGATCTTTGGAGCGTTTGGCTCTGGTGCACCTGCCGCTGCCAAGGAGAAGGGCGAGGCGAAGGAATCCAAGACTATCTCGGCGGAAGATGCCGCGGTGCAGTTAGCGTATGCGGGCTCGGTGGTGATTGTACCGGGCTATGGCATGGCCGTTGCCCAAGCGCAGCACATCTGCCGTGAGCTGATGGAACTCATTGCCAAGCAGGGCGGCGAAGTGAAGTACGCCATTCACCCTGTGGCCGGTCGTATGCCCGGACACTTGAACGTCATCCTCTCCGAGGCCGGTATCGATTACGGCGCATTGCTGACGGATGTGGACGACGCGAATCGCGTGCTGCAGACCGCAGACGTGGCCGTGATCATTGGCGCCAACGACATCGTGAACCCAGACGCCGAAGAAGACAAGTCGAGCCCGCTCTACGGCATGCCGATCTTCCGTCCCTGGACGGCGAAGACGGTATACGTCATTAAGCGCGGCAAGGGTACGGGCTTCTCAGGGGTTGAGAACCCACTCTTCTTCAAGGACAACGCGCTGATGCTCTACGGTGATGCCAAGAACGTCATTGGATCGCTCGTGAAGGAGATCAAGGCGCTGGACGACAGCCACTAGGCGATCGTCGGTTTCTGCAATGCACGAAGCGGGCGACGGTCATACCGTCGCCCGCTTCGTGTTGGTGCCCGTCTGTGCCGCTGCGTAATCCCCCAGGCTTGCGCAGCGGCACCGAAGTGCATCGAGTTACTTACGGCCGTCCAGCATCCTTCCGCTTCTCATATTTCTCGACCTCTGCATTCAATTCCTTGAATGCTTCCGAGGAACGAATGCGCGTCACAATCGCTTCCTGCTGCTTCAAGCGCTCAAGCAGCGCCTTGCTGGCCTCACCAACCGGCAGTTCCATCAGCACCCAGGCACGGTACGTACCGGCGCCCATCGAGAACTGCTGTTCGCGCGTGTGGCTCCCGATCAGCACCTGACTGATCACGGCCTTTGCGGTCTGCTCGTACTCACCGAGCGCCGTTGCATCCGCGCCGAGTCCGGTTTCTTCGACGAAACGGCGTTGCAGCCCGCCCAACTTGACCTCAAGCTGCGCGGCAAGCGCGGTGCGCCCCTCGAGCT
>JAPLKT010000100.1 GCA_026387895.1 Gemmatimonadota bacterium
CCGAACGGTCCTCCGAACGGTCCTCCGAACGGTGGTCCTAATGCGCCGCCTACCAAGCGGCCACCGACGCCCTGAGGCTATCGGACTCGCGAAGTCGGCGTCCTCCACTGGTTTGACCGCGTCGCCGTCACTAGCTTCCCGCTCGTGACGGCGATGCGCGTTGTGAGGTATCGTACGGACGGGTAGTGGCAGGCCGGGATGGCGGAACTGGCAGACGCATCAGACTCAAAATCTGACGAGGAGCAATCCTCGTGTGGGTTCGATTCCCACTCTCGGCATAACAGGAGGCCGGCACGTGAGTGCCGGCCTCTGGTGCATTACACAGGTGTGACGTGCGCGAGACGTAGGTGTGATCGTTTTGGCCCTCTATTCAACTATGAAAATCCTGCGCCGCTTGCTCTGCCTGGTTCTCGGAACACTCCCTGCGTTGGCCGGCGCGCAGGCGCGCACGTCGGTCGCTGAAGTCCCGTTCCATTTGGTGTTCACCTCTGATGCGCATTTCGGCCTTCAACGGGCGCACTTCCGTGGGGCCGATTCGGTCGATGCGACGGTGGTCAACGCCGCGCTGGTGGGCGCCATCAACCGGCTGCCCGGGCTCGCGCTTCCCGCTGACGGTGGCGTCGGCGCCGGTCTTCCGATCGGACGCCTCGAGGCGGTGATCGAAGGAGGAGACATCGCGAATCGTGCAGAGGGAGGGGTACAACCTGCTGCGAAAAGCTGGCAGCAGTTTCTCTCCCTGTATCGCGACGGACTCCATACCGCCGATCGTTCGGGCGCGCCCACCGCGCTGTGGCCGATTGTGGGAAATCATGACGCCTCCAACGCGATCGGCTTCTATCGCCCGCTCGCGTCAGGCGCTGACCCAGCCTCATGGCTCGGCGTCTACAACATGATCATGCGCCCCGCGGCACCACTGACGGCAGCCAGATTCAAGGCAACTCGCGATCGGGTTCACTTTGTTCGCGACGTTGGAGGGGTGCATTTTCTCTTTTTGCACATCTGGCCCGATTCGGCGGAACGCGCGTGGATCGCCCGGGAGTTATCCCGCATTCCCGCGACGATGCCCGTGGTGCTGGTCACGCATGATCAGCCCGTCGTCGAGGCCAAGCACTTTATCAACCCGAATGGCGCGGGCGACATCAACGCGCGCGATAAGTTTGAAAATTTATTGACGGAGCGCCTGCGTTCTGGATTGTCGACGGAATCTCCGACCATCGTGGAACAACGAGCGCTTGCGACCTTTATCCGGCGCTATCCCAACATTCGCGGGTACTTCCACGGCAATAGCAACGCCCATGAGTTCTACGATTGGACGGGGCCAGACGGGGACATTCGATTGCCCGTGTTCCGGGTCGACTCGCCAATGAAGGGCGCCAAGTCTGCGTCTGACGAACAACTGCTCTCATTTATGGTGATCTCCATCAGTACCGATGGTGCGCGTCTCACGGCGCGTGAGTGTCGTTACAATACTGGCGCCGGCGCGATCAGTTGGGGCGAGACGCGAACGGTAGCCTTGAAGTAGCACTGTCGTGATTCTGGTGGCTTGTGACACAACTGTCACGCGACAGTGAAACGCTTGGGACATTCGGGAGAGACTTTCGAGACATGGAAATGTTTCCTGGTCAGCTCGCCCCCATTCTTGGAGTTTCCGAATGATTCCCCGATCGTTGTCCGTCGCAGCACATCGCGCCGCGGTGCTCGTCACTTTGGTTGCCGCTCCCTCGCTTGCTTTGTCGCAGCAGGTTGCCGAGCCGCTGAGTGGTCGACTGACTGATCCTGCGGGTCGCGCGCTGGAAGGCGCCGTCGTCAATCTCAGTGGTTCCGCCCTCGTCGTGCGCACCAATCGCGATGGCGCCTTCTCGCTGGCCCGCTCTGGTTCTGCTGATGGCTGGCTCGTTGCTCGCCTGCTCGGTTTCAGGCCGGACTCGATTCGCGTGACGTCGTCGATGCGTACGGTGCAGTTCACACTCGAGACGGCGAAGACGGCGCTCAGTGAAGTGCGCGTGGAAGCGCAGCGCGCCACTGGTACGGCGCTCTCGCTGTCGCGCCAGAAGAATGCCGAAAATCTGAAGGTGTTGACGGTCGCCGAGGAGATTCGCGCGCTCCCCAACGCGAACGCGGCCGATGCGGTCAGCCGTTTGCCGGGTGTTTCGTTGCAGCGCCACGAGGGTGAAGGGTCGTACATCCAGATCCGCGGCATCGACGGTAACCTCTCAAACCTCACGATCAACGGCGCTCATATGGCCGGTAACGCCGATGACAAGGGTGGCGGTGGTTCACGTGTTGCGAAGATGGATGGCGTGCCGGCTGAGATCTTGTCGGTTGCGCAGGTCAGCAAGACGTTGACGCCCGACTTGGATGCCGATGCGATTGGCGGCTCCGTGAACGTTGATACGAAGACCGCAGCGGATGCCCCCGGTGTCACGCTGGTTGGATCGTTCGGACAGAGCGACCTCATGAATGCCCCGCAAAAGATGTGGGCGGCATCCATTGGCAAGACCTTCGGCGCGAAGAAGCAGCTTGGCTTCTACGCCGGCTTCAGCTACGACCGCAACAACCGCGTCTACGACGATGTGGAGCCGAACTATGACTACGCCACCTTGCTCGGCGAGAAGGTGATTGTACCGATGGCTACGAGCAGGCGTGAGTACTTTACCCAGCGTATCCGGACCGGCGCCGCTTTCTCGACCGACTATCGGTGGGATGCCTTCACGTCGATTCGGTTCAAGGGGATGTGGGCGCGTTTCGATGACGGCGCGATCCGCTATCGCCAGGACCAGAAGATGCCGGCCATCGCCAGTGTCGTCGCCACGTCGCCGACGACGGGCTACGGTGCCAGCGGCAGTGTGACGAGCAATGTTGCGCAGCGTACGCCGGTCGACCAGAACTACATGATCGGCCTGACCGGAAACGCTGCACCGGGGCGCTTCTTTGTAGACTATGCATTGTCGGGAACGCAGAATGAGCTGGTCCGAATCAATGCCGGCGACGTCACGTTCACGCAGAAAGGCGTTCCGATGATGTTTGACCGTTCGAACCCGTTGCTACCAATGATCGTACCGACCGTCGCGTATCCGAACGATCCCGCGAAGTATGTGAGTCCGGCCTACACGATTGCGAATCAGTGGGCCCGTGGTCGCGATGTGTCGGGGCTCGTGAACTTCAAGCTCCCGCTCAAGACGGACGAAGCCAGCAGCCTGCAGTTCGGCGTCAAGTATCGGGCCGAGCGTCGGTATTTCGACGATCGCACGCCGGTGTACACGCTTAATGCTGGTCAGACGTTCACGATGGCGGATGTGGTCAGCACGTTCACCAATCCGAACCACTTCTGGGGCTCGTACCCGTTGAATGTGGCGCCAGACGCGGTCGCGAACGAGCTGTACTACAAGAACAACCCCACCAAGTTCACCAGGACTGCCGCCGGTGACTTGATTGCTGCGCTGAATATTTATGACGGGACTGAGAAGATTACCGCCGGGTACATGAGCTACAGCGCCGACCGCGGCGCGTGGCACTGGCTTGCTGGTGCGCGCGTCGAGCAAACGGCCACGACGTACACGGCAAACAAGGCAGTCACGGACCGCACTGGTGTCATTACGGTGGTTCCGGTCTCCGGCTCCGGAAGCTACACGAACCTGTTCCCGAGCGCGCAGGTTCGTATTTCGCTGTCCGAAGCGACGAACCTCCGATTTGCGGTGAGCTCCGGTATCGCCCGCCCGCTGTACTATGACCTCGCCCCGCACACATCTGTTACGCCCGGCGCCACGGCTAGCGACCCGAACGCGGTGTCACTCGGCAATCCCATGCTGTCGCCGACGTCGTCGATCAACTACGACATCATGTTTGAACACTTCAACAGTGATGTCGGCGTGCGCTCATTTGGTCTGTTTGCGAAGCAGCTGTCGAACTTCATCTACAACCAGACGTTCGTCTACTCCGGCGCACCGTTCGATGGCTATAACGCCACCATGCCGAAGAACGGGGAAGGTGGGATGATTTATGGAGCGGAAGCTGCGTTCGTCGAGCGCTTTGCGGATCTCCCCGGCGCGCTGAGCGGGCTTGGCGTCGATGCGAACGCGACCTACACGCAGTCGTCGGCGAAGATTCCGGGCCGAGTGGGTTCGGCGTTCCCGCGTCAGGCAAACTGGAATGGCAACGTTGCACTGACGTATGCGAAGCGCAGCATCAGCTCGCGGATCACCGCGCAGTACAACGGCCCCTACATCTACACGCTCGGCGACGCGAGCAAGAGCGTCAAGTCCGGCGACACGTACATGATGGAGCACA
>JAPLKT010000152.1:0-19737 GCA_026387895.1 Gemmatimonadota bacterium
CCCAGCGCCCTCTCTTCTCTCGGATTGCCAGTTCCCGACGGCCTCGACGGGCAGTCGTTCTACTAACCTACTCCGGCATCCGGTGCGCGAAGAGCTGGCTTAACTTCTCGGCCAGCGCGTGTTGGCGCGTCCGCATGGCGGCTACGCGCGTCCGGTTGGTACGGACCACCACATAGCGTCGCGCCTCGGTCCACGAGAGGCGTTGGGAATCCGAAATCCAAAGCGCCAAAAATCCGAAGCACGGCAAGGCGGCGAAGACCAACAGGGCGATCTTCCAGTCGAACCACACCCCCGCCCCGATCGACAGGACGGCAAACCAACACAAGAAGATCACGGCGCCGAGAATCGCGCGGTACGTCGGGACCGTGTCCTCCCCCTCCACCACTGCGAGGCGTTCGGCGAGCATCCCCGTGACCTCGCGCGGTGCCCGAAACAGCACAAACGCGATGACCGCTAAGGGAATCATCGGCAACAACAGCACGCGGCGCAGCACCCACGACACGACGTCCTCACCCGTGACCGTGTCCCGCAACGACATCGGCGTGAGGCCGAGGCGCGCGAGCATCCGATCATGCGCGCGCAACTCGCGGGCGACGGTACGCCATTCCGCCCGTTCCCCCATGCGGAGCAGCGCCAGCGCATCGGTCGCCATTTGTAGCCGCTCGATGTCCGATGGTCCCTCCGACGACGTTCCGAACTCTGCCGTCCACACGCGCTCCGCGCATCGGACGAGCTGCTCATCGGCCCAGCTCCGGAGATTCAGTGTGACGGCGAGCATTGACTGCTCGATGCGGCGCGTCAGCTCGCGCACCGCAACCTTGTCCTGAGCTCCGCACACCGCGAGGTCAGCCCACTCGCAGCTGTCGCCGACAATCACGCGTGCGGAGCTCCGGAACGAGCGCCGGTCACGAAACACGAGTCCGATTGGAACAATCGGAAAACTGCTCCCCGCCAACTGCGCCGCTCCGAGCGCGATGCGCGCCGCGCCAGTTTTGAGGGGCTGTAGGCGCGACGCGCTGTGGCTCGTCCCCTCAGGAAAGATCCCCACCGCATCCCCCCGAGCGATCGCGGCGTGCACGTCACGGAACGAGTCAAAGTTGCGCCCAACTTCCTTGGGATTGTCCATCGCGCGGTACACCGGGACCGACCCCACCGCCGCGATCAGCCATCCGATTTGCTTGTGCTGGAGTAGCGTATGCTTGGTCATGAACCGCACCGTTCGACGCGCCGCGACCACTACAAACGCCGGATCCATCAGCGAATTGGAGTGATTCGCGACAATCAGCATCGGACCCGTTGGCGGGAGCGATCCACTGATATTGACGCGATAGTACGAGCGGGTCATCAGCGCGCTGAGCGCCGGCATTGCACGGTACAGCCACATATCCCGCCCAATGTGGGTGCCGGACAGGCCAAGCGCGAGGGGCTCGGCAAAGCGCAGGCGATTGAAGGGGAGCCGACGCGGCACCATCTTTATGGGAACATGCCGTGGCTCTCCCTCTCGCTCCGCCTCGCCCTGCGCGCGATCATCGACCCGATGCTCGGCGTCGCGCTTCTGCGCACGGCATGGCGTTTCCGCTCGCGCGGCTGGTACAATCGCTTCCCCTTCCTCCCGCTCCCGGACCAGACCTACGTGCGGTGGCGAATGCACACCGCCTACGGCGACCACGACGCGGTGCCGCCGCTCGAGGACATCGTCCGCTACGCCCGCTGGGCCGCACGCGCGCCGTGAGCAACGCGGGGCCGGACGAGCGCCCCATCGAGCGCCCCATCGAACCACTGCTCAAGGCCCAAGCCTTCGGACTGGGCTTCGATTTGGCCGGTATCACCACGCTCGGCCCGGCCGACACACACGAGCACTTCTCCCAATGGCTCGTCGCAGGCTACGCCGGCGAGATGCAGTATCTCGTGCGTGGGGCTGAACTCCGCGCCGATTCGCGTCACCCCGTGCCAGGCATGCGAAGCGCCGTGGTTGTCGCGCTCAACTACGACGGCACACAACCCGACGGCACCATCGCGCGCTACGCCCGCGGCGATGACTACCACCGCGTGATGTGGGACAAACTCGACGCGCTCGGCGCATGGCTCACCGGACGCACCGGTGCCACGACCCGCGCCTTTGTGGATACAGGTCCAGTCCTCGAACGCGACCTCGCGCGCCGCGCTGGACTCGGCTGGTTCGGCAAGAACACCATGCTGATCAATCCGCAGCTTGGATCGTTCTTTTTTATTGGCGCCCTGTTCTGCGATATCGATCTCGCACCCGACGCACCGTTTACGGAGGACCACTGCGGCACCTGCACCCGTTGCCTCGAGCATTGCCCCACACAGGCCTTCACCGCGCCGCACGTACTCGACGCCACCCGCTGCATCTCGTACCTCACGATTGAACTCAAAGGCGCCATCCCAGAACCACTGCGCCCCGCGCTCGACGACCACCTGTACGGCTGCGACATCTGCCAAGACGTGTGCCCCTGGAACCACAAGTTCTCGCGCCCACTCACGGACATGGCACTGCGTCCCGCCGCCGATCGCGTGCGGCCCGACCTGGTCGAACTCCTCGCGCTCGACGCGCCCGCCTGGCGCGCACGGTTCGGGAAGTCCGCCATCACGCGCACCAAGCGCCGCGGTCTCGCCCGCAATGCGGCCGTCGTGCTCGGTAACCGTGGCGACGCATCGGCACTCGCCGCACTCGAACAGGCCGCAGCACACGATCCTGAACCCGTGGTGCGCGAACACGCCGCGTGGGCCATCGAACGAATCCGCACACGACACCACACCGCATGACGACCTCCCCCGCATGGGAGCGCTTCAAAGCGTTCAAGCAGACACTACCCCGCACGCCGCGACTCACCGCCTCACGCGTGAAAGCGCGCGGCCTCGAGTTTGCCGTGTGGAGCTCGCCGCCCGTCGCAGGCGCGCTCCCGCTCTGCTGCGTCAATGGCGGCATGATCTACAGTCACAATCTTCTCTGGCCCGGGCTCGCCGCCCTCGCACACTCCCGTCAGGTCATTCTCTTTGATCAACGCGGCCGCGGCGCCACCCAAGTCCCCCCGGCCCCAAACGCAAGCCGCGTCGAGTTCGATGCCGGCGACGTAGTAGCCATACGCGAGTCGCTCGGCATTCCCCGATGGGATCTCCTCGGCCACTCCTGGGGCGGGGGAATCGCCATGCTCGCCGCCGCACGCGACCTCGCGGGTGTGCGACGACTCGTCCTCGCAAGTGCCGTTGGGTGCACCGGCGCATGGATTCCCTCGCTCCATCCCGACGCGGTCGCCCGACTCTCCGGCGCCCCTCGGCACCTGCTCGCCTCACTCGACCCCAGCGCATTGCTCGCGGCAGACGCCGATATCCACGCCGAATACAGCCGCGCCCTCTACCCGGCCTACTTCGCCGATCGCGCACTGGGCGCGATGTTCGCTCCACCGCAGGAACGCAGCCGTACCGGCGCAGCGGTCGCCGCACGACTCCGCCGCGAGAGCTACGACTGGCAGAGCGACCTCGCATCAATCCGCGCCACCACGCTCCTGATCCACGGTCAGGACGATGTGCTCCCCACACGCCTGGCCCGCGAAACCGGCGCGCACATTCCACTCGCCACCGTGCATCTCGTCGCCAACGCGGGACACATGCCATTCTTCGAGCAACCCGCTGAGTTCTTCTCCACCGTGCTCGGCTTTCTCGATGCCCCGGATCGCGGCGCGTGAAGGACGCCCGGAAGACGGCGGTGCTGTTCATGTGCATCGGGATTTTCGCCGCGATGACCTCCGTTGTGACGGGCGTCTTCGCCATCAGGCGACACAGGCGGCAACCGCCACCGACAACGCTGCTCTCCGCAGATTCCGTCGCTGCCCTCGACGAAGCCGCAACAAGCGAAGGACTCGAGCGCATGCGGCGCTCGTCGTTGCCCGCGCCCCCAGCACCCAACTTCGCCGCGCTCGCACGATTCATCGCGGACCAATCCGAAGGGACCTACATTGACGACGTGCTGCGCGACCGCAACGGACACGTGGCGCGCTGGATCGCTCGGCCCGACAATCCCGTGCAGGTCTGGATCCAGCCCGCTAGCACACTCAGCGACTGGATGCCGGAGTACCCACGACAAATCCGCGACGCCTTCCGCGCATGGGACGCCGCAGGGCTTCCCGTTCGCTTTACCTTCACCGACGACTCCGTCGGCGCTGAGGTGAAACTGCGCTGGGTCGACCACTTCAAGGACGCCGCCGCCGGACGCACCTACTGGTCGCGCGATCAGCATTGGTGGATCTTCGGCGCCGATATCGAAGTCGCACTCCATGCCACCAGCGGCGCCCGCTACGATGCGCTCGCCGTGCGCACCATCGCGCTGCATGAGATCGGCCACCTCCTCGGCCTCGATCACACACGCGACGAAACGAGTGTCATGTTCCCGCGTGTGCGTGTCACGCGACTCGCCCCCGCTGATCTCGCAACAGCGGTTCTGCTCTACCAACTCCCCCCAGGGGCCGTCACGGCCGACACCGTCACGAAGCACAGTCCCTGACCGTCGGCGCACGACCGTTCGGCATTCGTGACATCGCTACTCTAGTGCTCGTCTTGACCCAGAGGACCCAGTGCGGTAAGTCTCGCCGTCGCCGTTGGTTCTGTCATTCCGCTCGTCCTCCCCGAATCACGGGCCCTGGTGCTTCGCTATCTCCTTGCGGCTGCTGTAGTTACGTTCTCCGGCGACGGGCTTCCCGTCCGGTCGCCGAAGTCCGTGGGCATGTCCGCCGAGCGCTTGGAAGTGATCGATCGCGTCGTCCAGCGTGGGATTACCGCTGGTGGATATCCTGGCGCCTCGGTCGTCGTCGGTCGCAAGGGATCGATCGTCTGGCAGAAAGGATTCGGCTCGCTCAGCTGGGGCAAGGAGAGCGCGCCGGTCATCCCCGATCGCACGATCTACGATCTCGCCTCGCTCACCAAAGTCGTCGGAACCACGACGGCCTGCATGATCCTGTTCGACGAGGGAAAACTCCTCCTCGACGAAAAAGTCTCGCACTACCTCCCGCGCTTTACCGGCGGCAACAAGGACGACGTCTCCGTCCGCCAGCTGCTCATGCACCGCGGCGGACTTCCGGCCGGCCGTGACCTCTGGCGTCACGCACACACGCCGGACGAAGCGCGCACGCTGATCTACGACACTCCGCTCGAATACAAACCGGGCACGGGGTTCGTCTACTCCGACCTGGGTGCCGACCTGCTCGGCATGATCGTTGAGTCGATCGCCGGAGAAGGGCTCGACACCTTCCTCAAGGCGCGCGTCTTCGACCCGCTCGGTATGAGCGACACCGGCTTCCGCCCTGCGGATTCCGTCATTGCCCGCGTGGCACCTACGGAAGTCTCCCCGCCGCGCGGCTACCCGATCAAGGGTGAAGTCCACGACGAGAACGCCTTTGTCCTCGGCGGCGTGGCGGGTCACGCCGGACTGTTCGGCACCGCGGCGGACTTGGCCGTGTTCGCGCAAATGCTTCTTGATGGCGGCACCTACAACGGCGTGCACATCGTCGCCGATTCTACGATCAAGCAGTTCACCGCACGCGCCGCTGGTTCGCGCGCGCTCGGCTGGGAAATCGGCGAAGGGCAGCACGGCTCGGGCAACTACCTGCGCGACGGGGCCTTCGGACACACCGGCTTTACCGGCACCTCGCTCTGGATCGATCCCGATCGCGAGATGTTCGTGATCCTGCTGACGAACCGCGTGCACGCAGCCAAGGCCAAGCGCCCGGCCAAGGTCATCGCCGACGTGCGTCAGGATCTGAGCGATGCCGCCGCCCTGTCGGTGACCGACGAGAATCTCGCAGTGGCCGCGATGCCAGCCTCGTTCCGCTCCGATCGTGCCGTGGACTGGAACAAGCCCACACGAAGGGCGCGAAAGGCGCGGAAGCCTCGAGGGAAGAGCAGCAGTAAGTCGACGGCCAAGCCAGAGGCCACAGCGTCCGCCAAGCCCGCGGCGAAGCCTAGCAGCAAGCCCAGCGCGTCCTCGGCCAAGAAGAAGCCCGCCCCCAAGAAGTCGACGAGCAAGAAACCGAAGGCCAAGCAGCCGGCTGCCAAGAAAGCTGTCCCGAAGAAGCCAGCCGCCTAGCTAACAGCTCACTAGTCGCGGAACACTGTGCAATGCGATTAGATTTGTCGGGTATCCATGAACACCGACCCGTTCGACCCCATCGCTCAGACTGAGCTCAGCACGCCAGCCGCCGCTCCATCGGCAACCCCTGCGGTTGCCGATGCCACCGGCGAGAGCCTAGGTGCCGCCCCAAGCGACGGTGCAAGCGACGGTGCAGCCGGCGTGCTGACGCCCGACCTGGTCAAGCTCGCCCTCCGAAAGGTCAAGGATCCCGAGCTCAACCTGAACATTGTAGATCTTGGGTTGATCTACGATATCCGCGTTGAAGGCAACGACGTCCAGATCGACATGAGCCTGACCTCGCCGGCCTGCCCGTCAGGGCCCGAACTGATGGGCGACGCCGAGAAGGCGATCAAAGCCTTGGACGGCGTGGGCACGACGAACGTGAATCTCGTCTGGACACCCATGTGGTCGCCGGACAGGATCGAACCGCGGGTACGGGCTTACCTAGGGTTCTGAGCTCATCCTGAATGCAACAGCGGGCCGCGTCCTCATGGACGCGGCCCGCTCTTCTTTCAATGCGCTGGCGCTACCGGTAGGGCGACTCGTCTGCGTCAGTTCCAGCCGGACGCTCAGCCTTCCGCGCCTTGAACCGCTCCAGCGCGCTAATAAAGCCAGCGCCCATCTCCGCACTCTGCCATTTCCGAATGCCAGGAATGGCCTCGAGCTCCTCCGCGGTGCGCGGCAAGGCGCGCACAACGGTCTCCATGCGCTCGCGCGAGCACAGTACCCCTGGGTCGAGCTCTAGGCGCTTGGCCGCGTCATCACGCACGGACTTCAGACGGCCAACCTTGTCGTCGAACTCGGGATCCTTGTCGTAGCGCGGCGCGCGCGGGAACTTGGGCAACTGCGCATCAGGCACGGCGAGCCCACGCTGCACGGCCGCAAGCACATCGCGCCCGGCACGATCCATCATCCCGCGCGGCATCCCCTTGATGGCCCCGAGGGCGTCCATGGTGGCAGGCGCAAGCCGCGAGATCTCCATCAGCACATCGTTCGCCACCACACGGAACGTCGCCCGATCGAGCTGCAACGCCACGGCGTCGCGCCAGGGCACCAGCTCGCGCAAAATGGCGAGCTCACGACGTGTGAGATCGCGCGCACCCTTCGCCTTCAGATACGTCATCCCAGGCTCTTCAGGCTCCCAGCGGGTCCCTTCGAGCCGCAGGAACTCTTCCTTCCCCCACGCGCTGCGCCCCTTCTTGGCGAGCTCTTCCTTGAGCTCATCCTTCAACCCAAGCAGGTGCATCGTGTCGAGCGCCGCGTAGTCGAGCATACTCTCGGTGAGCGGTCGCATTGACCAGTCCGCGCGCTGATGCTTCTTGTCGAGCTTCAGCCCGTAGGCGCGCTCGAGCAACGCGGCGAGTCCGAACGCCTGAATCCCGAGCAACTGCGCAGCGATTCGCGTGTCGAACAAGTTGGTCGGGCGCCAGCCGTAATCCTGATGCAGCAACCGCAAATCATAGTCGGCGTCGTGGAACACCACTTCGACCTTGGGATCGGCGAGCAATGCGCCGAGCGCATCGGGGGCCGCAATCGGGAGCGGATCAATGATGCCGTGGTGCGTGCGCGTCGACAGCTGGACCAGATAAATCCGATCGATGAAGCGATGGAAGCTCGCCCCTTCGGTGTCGATCGCCAGTTCGCGCGTGCTCCCGATGGACTCGAGGAAACGCGAGACTGCCGCGTTCGAATCGAGATATTGGACCGTCGGGTTAGCTGCGGAACCGGACTGAGACACTGAATCCTGATCGTGAGAAGGACGACATCCCAAATCTAGCGCAGGGGCGACCGCGAACGCCTGCGACGCGGCGTCACTCCCAAAAAACAAAGGGCCGAGGCATCGCCTCGACCCTTAAGTCCTTCCAGTACAATCAGTTAGCGCGTCGGGCGCTGGGGCGGGTTCTCGCCAGTGAACACGTCCCGGTTGATCTGCACGAACTGACGCTGGTTCCCCGGCACGTCCTCTTCCGGGAAAATCGCAGTCACCGGGCATTCTGGCTCGCAGGCACCGCAATCGATGCATTCATCCGGGTGGATGTACAACATCTCGGGCCCCTCGTAGATGCAATCCACCGGGCACACGTCAACACACGACTTGTCTTTGGTATCCTTACACGCCTCGGTGATCACGTACGGCATCGGTCTATCCTCTCGAGAAATCAGTGTGACGCGGTTGATGAGAAGATTATCGACGTTGCGCGTCTACAACAAGGCATCTCCTGTCCAACTTTGACAGAGCACCGTCGCAATGGCTATTTCCTTACCTATGCAATTGACCGTGAATGGGCGACTCCACCGGGTCGCCGAGCCGCAAGGCACACTACTTGATCTCCTGCGCGACGACCTCGCGCTCACCGGCACCAAACTCGTCTGTGACCGTGGTGAGTGCGGCGCCTGCACCGTGCTCCTCGACGGGCGCACCGTCTACGCCTGCCTCACCCTCGCAGCCGCCTGTGACGGTACCACCATCACGACGGTCGAAGGACTCGGCGGCGTTGATGGCTCGATGAACGACCTGCAACAGGCCTTCATCACCCACGACGCCGCCCAGTGCGGCTTTTGCACTCCGGGGCAACTGATCGCCGCACACGATCTGCTCGTGCGCCATGCGGCGCCAAGCGAGAGCGAGATTGTCGCCGCGATGAGCGGCAATCTCTGCCGCTGCGGCACCTACCCAAAAATCGTACGCGCCATCCAAGCGGTCGCTGCCGCGCGACACGAGTCGTCGGCCACGAGTGCAACGCCAGGAGTGCCCCGTGGCGCGTAAGGCCAAACCGAAGGCAGGCGGATTCGTCCCGACCACTGTCGAAGTCGAAGGACGCACCGAGACACGGATTGTTGAGGTCCCAGCGTTCGAACCGGAACCGTGGACGACCGACACTCCGCTGCATATCGTCGGCGCGCGCGTCCCACGCATGGACGCGCACGAAAAGGTGAATGGCCGCGCGCGCTACACCGCCGACATCACACGTCCCGGGATGTTGCACGCCGTGATTGTCCGCGCCCATACGGCGCGGGGACACATCGCGCAGTTTGATGCCTCCGCGGCTCGCGCACTCCCGGGCGTGTACGACATCATGGGTCCGGGCGATGCGCCCGCAAAGACGCGGCTCTTCGGAACGGAAATTTTCTACCACGATCAGCCGGTGGCTGCCGTGTGCGCCGACACACTCGCTAACGCCGAGCGTGCTGCACGTGCCATTGCGATCAGCTACAATCACCTGCCATTCGCCGCGATCTTCGATGACGCGGCCGCCCCGGACGCTCCGCTCGTGAAGCCGGGGGGCAACTTCGCCCCGCAGTCACCGGTGATTATCGAGCGCGGCGAGATCGCCGCTGGTCTCGCCGCCGCCGACATCGTCATCACGCGCGAGTTCCGCACTCCAGTCCAGCTCCACTCCGCGCTCGAACCGCACGGCGCCTGCGCTGAGTGGGAGGGCGACCGCCTCACGGTGTGGGAGTCAACGCAGGGCATCTTCCGTACGCGCGGTGATGTCGCCCGCGCCCTCGACATTCCGCAGTCCAAAGTGCGCGTCATCAAGGACTACATGGGAGGCGGATTCGGCGCCAAAAATGGCGCGGGGCCACACACGTATGTCGCTGCGCTCTTTGCCAAGCGCATGAACCGCGCCGTGCGTTGCCTCAACGACCGCGAAGCCGAACAGGTCGACAGCGGCAACCGCCCCGCCACCGTGCAACGCGTCACGATTGGCGCCAAAAAGAACGGCACACTCACCGTCATCCAACTCAGTGCCGACGTTCCACTCGGTATTAGCGGCTGGGAAGGCGGTCCGGCGCAGATCTATCACGAACTCTACGCCTGCCCCAACGTGCGCAGCGAAGAACGGTTCGCGTACATCAATGCGAGCGGCATGCAGGCCTTCCGTGGCCCGGGCTACGTCGAGGGGGCCTTCGGTCTCGAGGGCGCGATGAACGCACTGGCGACCGCGCTGCGTATGGACCCGCTGGCACTGCGCCGAAAGAATTTCACCAAGAAAGATCCACGCCAAGGCCGTCCGTACAGTGGCAACGCACTGCTCGCCTGCTACACCGAAGGCGCAGAACGCTTTGGATGGAACACCTCGCGGGCCGCACAAACTGGTCGCGTGAGTCGCGGCGTTGGGCTGGCCGCACAAGTCTGGCCCACTGGTGGTGGGCCACCGTCCTACGCGCACGTGCGCATCAACGCCGACGCCAGCGTTGACGTGCTCGCCGGCACCCAAGACCTCGGCACGGGCGCTCGCACCGTACTCTCGCAGATCGCCGCCGAAGCCCTTGGCGCAAACCTCTCCCACGTGCGCGCCATCATCGGCGATACCGAGCATCTCCCGTACGCCGGCAACTCGTGGGGATCGATGACCACGCCGAGTGTCGGTCCCGCCGTGCGCATGGCGGCGATGGACGCGCAGTCGCAGCTCTTCCAAGCGGCCGCGGCGATGCTCGACACAACGCCAGACATGCTCGACGCGCGCGACTCACGCCTCACCGTGCGTAATACCGATCGCTCCATGAGTTTTGCCGATGTGTGCAAGCGACTCGGCAATGTGATGATCTACGGCAAGGGATCCCGCGGACCGAATCCCGCCAACACCGCCATCAATACCTTTGGCGTGCAGTTCGCCGAAGTCGAAGTGCATCTCGACACGGGGATCGTGAAGGTCCTCAGGATTGTCGCTGCGCACGATGCCGGGCGGATCATCAACCCGACGCTCGCCGAAAGCCAGCTCGAAGGCGGAATCCTGCAAGGGATGGGCTACGCGCTCACCGAAGAGCGCATTCTGGATCGCCGCTTGGGGATGGTGATGAATCCGTCGTTACACGATTACAAAATCCCGACGATGGCGGACGTCCCGCAGATCGACGCGTTCTTTGTGGCAGGAGCAGACGCAGCGGCGAACCATACGGGGGCCCGCGGCATTGCCGAACCTCCGGTGATCCCCACGGCGCCGGCCATTGCCGCCGCGGTCGCCGACGCGATTGGTGCAGAGGTACTGCAAATCCCTCTCACGCCTTGGCGAGTGCTCGCGTCGGTTCCAGCGCGACGCTAACGCGCAGCGTTGCCGAGTGACGGAAGCCTGCTTAGTCCTTCCAGGGCGGCAGGCTTCCTTCTTTACGCTTGAGCTCCGGATTGAAACGATAGAGCGTGGTGGTCTTGCCGATGACTTGAATCACCTCGGCGTTGACCGCGACCCCCAACTGTCGCGCCGCCTCGCGCGCGGGAAGCTCCACCGGCTTTCCCATCGCGACTTTCACGAGCTCGTGCGTACGCAAGGCGTCATCGAGCGCACCAATCAGCGCGTCCGTGAGGCCGTGGGCCCCAACGTGCACCGTCGCTTTCAGTCCGTTGCATTCTCCACGCAGCTCTGCGCGTTCCTTCCCCGTCATCGTCATCAGTCCGCCGTCGTGAAGAGTCGTTGCATCGCTTCGAGCACCGCCTTCCCGCGCACCGGTTCGGCGACTTGCTCCACCCGAAAGCTAGCGGATGGTTCAGGTCCTTCGGTGCCAAGCACCACCAATCGTCCGCAGGCGGATGCGCGCTCGGCCATCGCCACGTCCGACAGTGAGACATCCGTAATCAGTAGGTCCGTGGGCACCGTCGCGCCAACAATCTCATAGCCAAATCCGGCAAGCATCCGCGCGAGCGCCTTGCTCACGCCGTCATCGGCGAGGACGACTGTCACACGCTGTCCGGCACCACGCGGCCCCATCAAGCTTTCGACCCCGGTGGGGGCGGCAAAGAACTGGAGGAACGGAATGCGAACGCGCACCGTGGTCCCCACATCGACACGGCTTTCGATCTCCACGCTCCCACCAACCGCGTCGATCAATGCGTTGACAATCCAGAGCCCAAGGCCCGTGCCCACACCGGCCGGCTTGGTGGTGAAGAACGCCTCGAACACCCGGAGGCGTGTGGCTTCGTCCATCCCCGTGCCGCTGTCGACGATTTCGATCGTGACCCAGTGATCGTCGGCGCGCGCGCGAATCGCGAGCGACCCGCCGCGCAGCATGGCATCGCGGGCGTTGAAGCTGAGATTGACCAGCACTTGCTCGAGGCGCTCGCGGCTCATCGCGACCGGCAGCGCTTCGTCCGCAATATCCGTGGACAGTTGAATCGTCTTGGGGAGGAGCCGCTGCAGCAAGCGTGCGGTGTCACCCAACGTGACGCGTGCATCGTGCGGCGCGGCCGTACTCGGCTGCGGACGTCCGAAGCTGAGAATATCGCGCGTGAGAATCGCGCCGCGTTGAATCGCGTGACGCATCTCACCCAAGAGCATGGTGTGTAGTGCGGGGTCGTCCGACCCCATCAGCATTTCCGCGCTCATGTCGATGACCGTCATCACGCTGGCAAACTCGTGCGCGACACTCGACGCGAACCGGCCGAGCGACTCGAGTCGGCGCTGTTCGGTGGCGGAGCGTTCCCACGCGCGCATTGCGGTGACGTCTGTGAGCACCACCTGCGCCGCGGTCTTTCCCTCCCACGGCACCGGCGCCACCGCCACATCGAATTCGCGGGGTGTTCCGCCGACAGTGACGACGATTTCTTCTGCAAACCGATCGCCCAGGCCAGCGCGCGTTGCAATCGGTACCAGTCGCTCCAGAATAGCCGCATCAGCCACCAACGGCTGCGCCAACGTGTTGGCATAGGCGACGACGCCAGAAGGATCAAGCACCGCCACCGCGTTCGGTGAAAGCGCCGTCAGCTGGTACAAGCGCGCGCGCTCTTCGTGCAGGGCACGCGCGCGGTTGAGGCGGCAGATCGTCCGTACTCGTGCGCGAAGCTCCGTGAGATCGATCGGTTTCGTCAGGAAGTCGTCGGCTCCTGCATCGATCCCCGTCAACCGCGAATCGCGGTCATCGAGCGCAGTGACGAGAATGATCGGCACCTCACGCAAATCTGGATCAGCGCGGAACTGTCGGCACGTCTCGAACCCGTCCATATCCGGCATCATCACGTCGAGCAGGACCAAGTCCGGACGCACCGCACGCGCATCTTCGAGCGCACTCCGACCGTCCGCCGCTTCGCGAAGCTCGTAGCCTGCGGGGCGTAAGGTCTCGGTCAGTAAGCGACGGTTCCGCGGCTCGTCATCGACCACCAACACAACACTCGCCGTGGTCATAGGTTGCCGGCTGCGGTTTGCGTCTCGTCACCGCCGTTGAACTGGCCCTCGATCGCGCTGGTCAGATCCCGAAGGCGCACTGGCTTGGTCAGATGCAGATTCGCTCCGGCCTGCAGGCAACGCTCGCGATCACCAGGCATCGCCAGTGCCGTCAGCGCCACGATCGGCGTCTGCGCGAATCGTGGATCCTCGCGGATTCGACGGATGGCGGTGAGTCCATCCATCTTCGGCATCTGGATGTCCATCAAGATCAACGCGGGGTTGAGCGCCTTCGTCTGTTCAATCGCCTCTTCACCGTTCCAGGCGACCGCCACTGTGTAGCCCTTTGCCTGGAGGTAGCCGACGAAGGTCCGTTGATTCGCCTCGTTGTCCTCCGCCAAGAGAATCGTCCGTACTGGTCGCATCCCAGGAACCGACACCCGGCGTGACGCTTCGAGCTCCGGTGTGCTCGGCACTGCCGTGGCTACGGAGCGACTGAGCGGCAGTGTGAGGCTGAATCGGCTCCCCTCCCCTTCGGTGCTCTCCACGAACACGCCGCCACCGAGCAGTTCGCTCAGACGCGACACCAGCGCCAGCCCAAGTCCAGTCCCCGCGTGTCGGCGGGCTAATCCACCATCGATTTGTTCAAAGGGCTTGAAGATGCGCGGCAAGTTCGCCGGCGAAATGCCAATCCCCGTGTCCATCACGCGCAGCGTAATCTGATCGCGACTCGCATCGACCGTGCCGTCGAGCCGTACCACACCACTGTCCGAGGTGAACTTCACCGCGTTACTGAGCAGGTTCACCAAAATCTGCTTCACGAGCCGCTCGTCCGTCTCGATCTGATCGGGAAGTCCGGACAGGTCGAGCTGGAGGTCGATGCGCTTCTTCAGTGCCAACTGGCGCACCATGCGCACACTCGCATTCGCAAGATCCGTGAGCACAACCGGTGCCGAGTTCACCTCGCGTTTCCCGGCCATCACCTTTGACAAGTCGAGAATATCGTTGATCACCGCGAGGAGATGCCGCCCGCTCGACTCGATGTCAGAGAGGCTCCGTCCCTGCGCGTCCGTCACCGGTCCGAACAGTCCCTCCTGCATGGCCTCCGTGAGGCCCAAGATTGCGTTCAGCGGCGTGCGGAGTTCATGGCTCATCGCCGCGAGAAACTCGTCTTTATGTCGAGAGGCGCGTTCAAGTTCGGCGTTCGCATCCCGTAAGGCCCGCGTGCGGTCCTCGACGCGTTCAGCAAGCGAGGTGCGCTCCGCCAAAAGGCTCTCGTTCGCGGCGCGTAGCAGAAGAACCGTGTGCACCTCTTCCTTGAGGTGCGACACATCGTGGATCTTCACCGAGATGCCCTGCGCTTCCACCCCGACGGTCAGGCCAAGCACGTGTTCCCGTGTGTGTCCCACAATCTCTGACACCGGTCGGCCGAGCACGCGCGACGCGATCTCCGAACACGAAGTCGCGTGCCCCGACGCGTCGAAGGCCACGATGCCGTCGCCGAGTACGTCGAGTAACTGTGCGCCCGCACGGATTGCACTCATGACGCACCGCGCGCGGCGATTGCGTCGGCAACGAGACGGCGTAACTCAATCGGGGAGACCGGCTTGGTGAGTACGGCCTGCAGCGTATGCCCACTCGCGGCAGCATCCACCTTCGCGTGCGAATCTCCAGACATCAGGATGAAGGGCATCGTGTATCCCGCGTCGCGCAGCTCTGCCAAGAAATCCAACCCGCTCTTCCCCGGCATCTGATAATCCGCGACGACCACAGCAATGGAACGCGCACGCACCACGGCCAACCCTTCCTTCACATCCTCAGCCACGACGAGTTCACGATCACTCGAGCCCAGGATTATCGACACCACGCCGCGCAGCTGCGGATCGTCGTCGACGATGAGGACCACGGGGAGATCGTCGCGCGGCGAATCAATCATAGGGAGCGGAGCGGGCTGAAAGGATGTCTCTGATAACAACTTAATAGTTGAGATCAGATTTTCCTAAAGCAGCGCGTCACGCAACTGTACAAACTTCTTACACCACATTTGCTGTGTGTGTTTCTGCGGTTCGGCGCATCCGGGATTACGTCCGCCGAAATCGCGGCGTCAGTGCGAGACGGCGGTCCCCACGAAGAGCGGGAGCGGATTCAGCGGCGCCCCTTCGGAGTAGTGCTTGCCGTCGATCAGTCGCAGCAACTGAAAGTGCAGATGTGGCGCATCCTTCGGCGCATTTCCCGTGGTGCCCACGTACCCGATAACATCACCGCGGGCGAGCGCCTGTCCCTCGCGGATTCCGGCCCGGAAATGGTCGAGGTGCGCGTAGTAGTACACCCACCGATGCGACGGATCGAAGGCCCAGATCACATTACCGCCGAGTGTATTCGTCCCGACCTTCAGGATGGTACCGTCATCGGCGGAGAGCACTGGCGTCCCTTTGCGGGCCATAATGTCGACCGCGTTATGTACCCTGGCACCGTCGCGAGCCGCGAGAAAAGTATCGGCAATCTGTCCCGCCGGCACTCCCTCAACGGGAACCGCGAGTCCGCGGCTCCGCAGCGCTTCAAACGCACGATCGCGCCACCGCGCCGGAGACTCCAGTTCCTCAGCGGCCGTCGCGATGACCGGCACGGGGGATTCGGCCGGCGGCTCGGGAAGTGGCGCCATCGGCGGGAGCGGGCGCAGCGGAGGGGCGCAGGCCACGGCCGCCAGTACGAGTGGCGTAAGGAAGAGTCGTCGCATCACACTCTCTACACGACAGAGCAGGTGCTGTGGTCACGGCCGTGAGGGAAACCCTGAACCGTGCCCGGTCGTTCACCGACTGTTCGCGTGGCCCCTGCGACGCGAGGTATTATCAACAGGATTATTCCTCTTTTCGCGCACGGATCCCAATGATGAATCGTGAGCGCTATGTCGCTGGCCAGCGTTACGATGCAATGGTCGGCGCTGCACAGAAACTGGTGGATCTGTGGACCATAACGCGTCGTCGTGCCACGGTCGATGATGCCGCGGTTGCTGCTGTGGAAGCGACGGGCGTCCCCCTGCACCTCCTGGTGCTCAGTGCAGACTGGTGCATTGACGCCGCCTGCTCGATCCCGTTTATCGACGTGCTCGCGGAACGCGGAACGAACCTCGACCTGCGCATCCTCGACCGCGACAAGAATCTCGACCTGATCGACGCGCACCTCACCAACGGGAAGAGTCGTTCGATTCCCGTGGTGATTGTCTACGACGACCAGTTCGTCGAGCGTGGCTGGTGGGGACCGCGCCCAGCCGAGCTCCAGGCACTCGTCCAGGGCGAATGGGCGACACTCGAGACGTCGGAGCGGGTCGCGCAGGAACGTCGGTGGTACGTGAAGGATCGCGGCGTAAGTTCGGTGCGCGAGATCGTGGCGCTGCTTGAACGCGCGGCCGCTGCCACCAGCGCGTCAGCTCCCAGCGCAATGGAAAACGACGCTACGCCCGCGGCGTAAGCATCGCGGCCGCGAGCGCGGAGTAGCACCACGCACGGTCGCGGCCTCGGCCCGTGAGCTCCGTGACGAGTCCCAACGCCTCGAGTCGCTCGATCGCGGCCGCGACGGTCGGACGAGTGCAGCGAAGTCGACGGGCGGTCGCAGGAATCTCGAGCACGGTCCACCGACGGAAGGCGTGGAGCACCGCGATAGCGCCGTGCGCTGCGCGCCCGTGCGCTTCACGCACCCGCGCCTCGTGCGTCGGCATCGCTGCGGTTGCCGCCGTGAGCGCCAGGGCGGCCTCACGCGCAGCGGTTGCCATGGATTCTGCGAGGACCGGCAACGCAGCGTCCGAAAACGCAGCGTCCGGCGACGCGTGGAATGTGCCAGCTGGAACCGCACACCACGTGCCGCCAAGTGATCCGGCGTGGTGCAGAATCAATGCCGAGAGCACGGATGCCGAGAGTACGGATGCGTGCGCGGTAAGACGCGCGGCGACGAGCGCGGTCAGCACCCCGGGATGCGGCGGACGTATGGCACGGAGCACCTCATCCAACGCGCGGCTTGCGTCATCGTCCCAGACTCCCTCCCCGAGCGACTCGGCCACCCAACGCGCCGTTGGCGCAGTGCCCGCGCGCGAACGCCTCGCTCCCTCGGACAACGTCGCGTCCATGGTAACCGCCAAGGTGGTCGCCAGACGGGTGGCATCGTCGCCCCCCTCGCCATCGGCACGCAGAATGGCGATGATTCCCTCCAGCTGTTGCGTCGGGGGCAACCCGGCGGAGACCACACTACACCGTAGGGCAAGCAGTGCTTGCAGCCCAGGCTCGGCGCTTCGACCCAGAGCGTCGAGACGACCTACCGCAAGCGCCGCGGTCTCCAACGCGCGGAGTGGCACGCTGGCTATAGAATCGATGTCGCTGATCTCAAACCGGCCTACCACAAATTCAGTCATAACTAATAATAATACAGTATTTTTACTTTTCTGAAAGCCCCAGAACACCTTACGGCAAAACATATAATACAAAAGGAAAAACAAGTGTCTAACTTTTCTTTATTGCGCATACTGGCTGCCGCTGGTACGGCCTGCGTCGCTGGGATGGCTGCACAAGCCCAGCAGCCACTCCCGGCATCCGTAGCCGCCGCAGGACTCCCCGCGGGACTCCCCGCAGGACTCCCCGCAGGGCACTCGACCCTGACCGGGGTCAGCTTTGCCTACGCCCCCCACCGAGTCTACGACACGAAACGCGGTCAGTTCATCGATTTCGAAACCATGCTCGTCGACGCGACCCGAACCGACGTGCTCTTCCTCGGCGAACAGCACGACGACCCGATCACCCACGCCCTCGAAGCCGCCACGCTCGAAGGCATTGGCCGCCGACGCGACCACGTGGTGCTCGCTATGGAGATGTTCGAGCGCGACGCACAACGCCCGCTCTCGGACTACCTCGCAGGGACGATCCCCGAGGCCGACTTCCTCGCCGCCTCTCGCCCGTGGCCGCGCTACGCCACCGATTATCGCCCAATGGTCGAGTACGCCAAGTCCCGCGGCTGGCCGGTCATCGCGGGGAATGTGCCCCGTCGCTTGGCCAGCGCCGTTGCGCGCGCAGGGCTCGCCGTGTTCGACACCACATCGCTCGGCGACCGCATGCTCGCCGCCCTGCAGTTCCAGTGCCCCAAGGACAAGTACTACGACCGGTTCTCCGACACGATGGGCGACATGAGCGGTCATGGTCCCACCGCGCCCAAGACGCCCGCCGAACGCGACGTCGTCGTTGAGAAGATGTACCAGTCGCAATGCGTGAAAGACGAAACCATGGGCGAGGCTATCGCCTCCGCCATCACGAACGGCCCCGCCGGTACGCTCGTCGTGCACGTGAACGGATCGTTTCACAGCGACTACCGCATGGGCACCGCCGAACGCGCCCGTCAGCGGCTCGAGGGAAAACGGGTGATGATCGTGAGTTTTGTGCCGGTCGCCGACCTCGACACAATCGACGCCGCCTCGCAACGCACTCTGGGCGACTACCTGGTCTTCACCCTCGCGCCAGCCAAGCCCAAGTAAGTCGGCGCCACAGCCCAGAGCCCAGCGGCGCTACTGATCCTCCCACGCGAAGCCTGCCGTGAGGCGGTTCGCCTTTCGCGCTTTGAGATCGAGGGCCAGGATGGTTGTGGCGCCCGCGTGCTCCGTGGTCGCCTTCGTCGCGAGATCGTCGATGCCGTCCCCATTGGCATCCACCGCATGAATCAACACATGCGCGCGAAAGCGGAAATCGCTTATCCGCACGGGGGTCGCCTTTCCGAGCGTATCCACAAGCACGAGCTTCTCGCGCACCCATTCCACATTCGCCGCGCGCAGACTGACGAGCAGCGCTACGCGCCCGGTACCGAAACAGCCCGCCACCTGCGACGATGAAATCGCGAGCTTCGTCTGGAGACGCGGGTACAGCGGCTGCGGCCCGGTGCGCAGTTCCTTCTCGAGCGAATCGCGAAGCGCCGCGACGCGGAGCGCAAAGGGTGAGTTGGCCGCGGGAAGCACGTGCGCGCAACTGTCGGCGCGGGGTGGCGTCTGTGCAGGGCGAAGCACCGCAACCGCTACCAGAGGGTTCTTTCCCTTGGCCGCTGAGTCGAGCGTGGCCGAGCCGGCAAGCCGCAACACCACGCGACCGTTCCACGTGTCGATCGCGCCGGCCGTGACATCTTCCTCCCCCCACGGCGCGCGCAGTCGGAAGTGGGCGCCGAGTTTTACGGGCGAGTGTTTGGCGACCGCCTCACGATACGCCGCGGCGCGCGCCGAGTCGCGACGGACTTCGGCATCGACGCGACCAATGTCGAGCAAGAGGCGATTGCCGCGCGAGGCAGCCAGAAAGGTCGTCTCGCCAGCGGGGACGAAGGTGATCAGGTTGGCAAGCGAATCTACCAGGCGCTGCCTCGCGGGGCCCTGCGCCGATGCCGCTCGGGCATCGGTCATCATCGCGGCCGCGACGAGCGCGACGGCCGCGACGGCCGCGACGAGCGCGACGGCCGCGACGAGCGCGGAGTGGAAGA
>JAPLKT010000152.1:19772-81519 GCA_026387895.1 Gemmatimonadota bacterium
GTTTCCACGAGTGATTCACGACACGACCTATTCCCGACCGCTGACCGACGCTGACGCGCGCGCGGCACTGGCACAGCCCGGCGCCCGCGCCCTGGCTGGCGGCACCGATGCGCTCCCCTTGGTCAAAGAGGGGATCGACCACCCCCAGCAGTTCGTCGACCTCCGCTATCTCCCGGGGTCCGACGCTATCACCGTGCTCCCAGACGGCGGTCTGCGCGTTGGCGCGGCCGTGCGCCTGAGTGATCTGGCAACGCACACCGACGTGCGCGAACGCTTTCTCGCACTGGCAGAGTCCTGCGAGTCCGTCGGAACCCCAGCGCTCCGCAACATGGGCACACTCGGCGGGAATCTCGGGCAGCGGATCCGCTGCTGGTATTTCCGGCGCGGTGTTGAATGCTTCAAGAACGGGGGCGATTCCTGCGCCGCCGTCGAGGGGGAGAACCAGTACCACGCAATCTTTTCCGACGGCACCTGCCAGGCCGTGCATCCGAGCGATCCGGCCGTTGCGCTCGCAGCGCTTGAGGCCGAGGTGGTGCTGGAAGGCACTGATGGCACGGCGCGACGCGTCCCGGTGGCGAGTTTCTACGCGGGTGCCGCGAGCAACCCGCATGCCGAAACCGTGCTTGCATCGGGCGAGCGGATTGTAGCCGTCGAACTCCCGGCCGCGTCGGCTGGCGGCACCCAGCAGTATCGCAAGCTGATGCAGCGCGGTGCGTGGGACTTCGCGCTCGTCTCGCTCGCGGCCATCAAGCGTGCCGACGGCGATATACGCCTCGTCCTCGGCGGTGTCGCCGCCGGGCCGATGCGGGTGAACCCCAGTATCGAAGAGGATGTGGCCAGCGGCGCACTCGACGAAGAAAGCGTGATGGCGCTCGCGGAACGGGCGATGTACGACGCCACGCCGATGACGCACAACGGCTACAAGGTGCAGCAGGCGGCATCGTTGCTGCGCGACGCGATGTTCACGCTCTCGCGCGCATAGCGCATCGGGGGCAGCGTGGCACTTCGTGCATTCCCCGTAGGGGCCGTTATCGTAGGCGCTGGTGCTGGCACACGATTCGGCGAGCCAAAAGCCACGGCGTTGCTCCCAGACGGACGGCGATTTCTCGATGCCGTCTGCGCGCAGGCACTCGCGGCCGGCTGCGACCCCGTGATCGCGGTGCTCCCGCTTGGCGTTTCCGCTCCAGACGGCGTGCAAGTGGTGGTAAACCCGCGGGCGGACTCCGAACAGATCGCGAGTGTACGACTCGGCCTCGCGCGACTTTCGAATACGCCGTGCGTGGGCGTGTTACTCTGGCCGGTCGATCATCCGTTCGTCACGCTGATGAGCGTGCTCGCAGTTCTCGATGGGGCACGGCTCTCGGGAGCCGCGATTGTGCTCCCACAGTTCGGGGAACGGCGCGGACATCCCGCCTACTTTGCGCGGGACACCTGGCGCGAGTTGCTCACCGTCCCTGACGGCGGCGCGCGCGCCGTGATTGCGCAACGCGCTGCGGTTCAGGGTGCGGTCATGCACATCCCGGTCGAGGATCGCGGGGTGCTGCGCGACATCGACACGCGGCAGGATCTCGCCGGCTAGCGTCCGAGGACGGACACGCGCCGGCGAGCGCGCACGCTCAGGGAACGATCGTCGAGAGTTCAATCCGCGACGCCGCCGTGGCCGTGCGCCAGATGCGGTGTGTGGCCGACACATAATCCGCGTCGCGCGCCTCGAATATATTCGCGACCCACTTCTGCGGATTACGATCAATCAACGGGAACCAGGTGCTTTGCACCTGCACCATGACGCGGTGCCCTTTCTTAAAGCGATAGCTCTGCGTATGCAAATCGACCGTCACCGGAGTCACCTGTCCGGGGACCATCGGCTTGGGATGCTCGAATGACTCCCGGAAGCGGGCGCGGAACACGTCGTTGGCCACCATGAACTCGTAGCCGCCAAGTCGGAAGTTCGGCTCCCATGCTTCTGGGTACACATCAATGAGCTTCACCACAAAGTCGGCGTCGTGCTGCGTGGTGCTGGCGAAGAGCTTGGCGGTGATATCACCGGCAACCACAAAATCCTCGGTGAGCGGTGCGGTCTGCCAGGTGAGCACGTCGGGACGATCGTTCACGAAGCGCTGGTCCTGCGTGAGCCACGTGCTCCACGTGGAGCCGCGCCCGTAGGTGGGCTCGATCGGCCGATTACGATACGGCACTGGGTGCGCGGGATCGCTCACGTAGCTGTCATTGGCACCAGCGGCGGCCGTGGGTGCAGTGAAGCTGAGCGTACCGTTGGGACCGAAGTACAGGGCGCGCGTGGTCGCCTCTTTGGGAGGCCAGGCATTGAAGGTGCGCCAGCTGTTGCTCCCACTCTCGAACACCGTGGCCTCGGCGGGCGCGCCGCCTGGGGCGTCTTTCAGAAAATGGGCGAAGAACGGTGCTTCAATTCGTCCGCGATAGTACTCGCCGGTGTTGCTGCCGAAGTCGATGTTGCCGAGTGTCTTGCCGGGGCCACCGCGCCATCCGCCGTGATTCCACGGTCCGACCACGAGAAAATTGTTGGCCTTCGTGTCGTGCTTCTCGAGTTCACGGTAGATCGTGACGGGGCCGTAGAAATCTTCTTGGTCCCACCAGCCGGCCACATTGAGCGTCGGCATGGTGACACGCGTGAGATACGGCTTCATGGCCTGACGCTGCCAGAAGGCGTCGTAGTTTGGGTGGGCGCGGAAGTCGTCCCACGTGGGGAGATGCTTGTCCTTCAGAAAGACAGTCTGTGCGTTCGACAACGCGCCGAGTTTCAGGTACCACTCGTAGGTGTCGTAGATGTCGACCTTAAAGTCGGCATTTTCCTTTGACGACTCCGTGAGCCACGCGTACTCGAGTCCGTAGGCCAACCGGAACGCGCCATTGTGGTGGAAGTCATCGCCGAGGAACATGTCGCTTGGTGAGGCTTGCGGGCTCACCGCTTTGAGCGCTGGGTGTGGGTCGAGCATCGCCATGGCGGTGGTCCACCCCGGATAGCTGACGCCGAACATCCCGATGCGTCCGTTGTTGTTGGGGACTCCGCCTTTGATCATCCAGTCGATAGAGTCGTAGGCGTCGGTGCTTTCATCGATCGCTTTGCCGCCGCCCGCGTCCACCGGGCGCGGCGGGCGCTGCATCACGAAGGTTCCTTCGCTCCCGTAGCGACCGCGAATGTCCTGAAAGGCAAAGATGAAGCGTTCGGTGTGGAGTTCCGGGTAGGAGCGCGAGGGCCAGAAACTGGCGCCAGGGGCGCCGTACGGGGTGCGGCTCAACAGGATCGGGAGCGGTGCCGTTTGCCGTCGTGGGACGAAATACGTCGTGTGGAGTTTCGTGCCATCGCGCATCGCAATCATCGACTCGTGGAACGTGTAGTTCGAGTCGGGGACAGCAGGCGGCGCGCTCTGCGCGCGGAGCACGACAGCGCTCTCGCTGAGGAGCAGAAGCCCTACGACAGCGCTGGACCAACGGGAACGCATGAGCACAGGGCCTCCTGGCGTGAACGGTCTTCTCAACTTCGGAGCGTCGAACCACCAACGACAACTCTCGGATCGGCAGCACGGACTGCCTTGAACAGGACCGTACACAAATCTGCACCTATTCGGGAGAGTTGGTGAGCACCCGTATAGGGGGATACGGGAACGTCCGTTGTGGATGTATTTTACAGGTGAGTCGGCACCGTTTTACCCCCGCAGACGATTTCCCCGTGGCCAACATCCTGCAGCGTCTCCCAGTCGGCGAAAAAGTCGGCATCGCCTTTTCGGGCGGTCTCGATACCAGTGCCGCGCTCCATTGGATGCGCGCCAAAGGCGCGATTCCCTACGCGTACACCGCCAACTTGGGGCAGCCTGACGAAACCGACTACGACGAGATTCCGCGCAAGGCGATGGCCTACGGCGCCGAAAAAGCGCGGCTCGTGGAATGCCGCGAGCAGCTCGTGGCCGAAGGGTTCGCCGCGCTCCAGTGCGGCGCGTTCCACATCACCACCGCGGGACAGACCTACTTCAACACCACTCCACTTGGTCGCGCCGTGACTGGCACGATGCTCGTCGCGGCGATGCGCCAAGACGACGTCAACATCTGGGGCGACGGGAGCACCTACAAAGGCAACGACATCGAGCGGTTCTACCGCTACGGATTGCTCACGAACCCTGATCTGCGCGTCTACAAGCCGTGGCTCGACCAACAGTTCATCGATGAACTGGGCGGTCGGAAAGAGATGAGCGAGTACATGGCCGCGCAGGGCTTCGCGTACAAGATGAGCACGGAAAAGGCCTATTCCACCGACTCCAACATCTTGGGCGCCACGCACGAAGCCAAGGATCTGGAGTTCCTAAACAAGGGGCTGCATCTCGTGCAGCCGATCATGGGCGTCGCCTTCTGGAAGGACGAGGTCACGATCGCGCGCGAGACGGTGACCGTGCGATTTGAAGAAGGGATGCCGGTGGCGCTCAACGGCAAGAGCTTCGAGAGCGCACTCGCGCTGTTCCTCGAGGCCAATGCCATCGGCGGGCGTCACGGACTCGGCATGAGCGATCAGATCGAGAACCGGATCATCGAAGCCAAGAGCCGCGGCATTTATGAGGCGCCTGGGCTGGCACTCCTCTACATCGCGTACGAGCGGCTCGTGACGGGCATCCACAACGAAGACACGATTGAGCAGTACCGGATGAACGGCAAGAAGCTTGGACGGCTCCTGTATCAGGGACGCTGGCTCGATTCGCAAGCCATGATGCTTCGCGACTCGGCGCAACGCTGGGTGGCGCGTGCGATCACCGGCGACGTGACAATCGAACTGCGGCGCGGGAACGACTACTCGATCATGGACACGTCGAGCCCGAATCTCACCTACAACCCTGAGCGGCTCACGATGGAGCGGGGAGAAGCCTTCTTTACCCCGCTCGACCGCATCGGGCAGCTCACGATGCGCAACATGGACATCGTGGACACCCGGGAGAAGCTCCTGTTGTACACCAAGTCCGGGCTGTTGCGCGCCCCGCGCGACAATGGCGTTCCGCGCCTTCCGGTTGGTGGAGAGTCCGACCCCAGCGCGTGATACACTCCAGCGCTGACCGTCTGGCGCCGATACTGTAAGGCACGCAGGGGACTACCGGTCAGGCCGAGGATCCCCGATTCGCCGTATCATCTACATTTGCCCTTCGCCTCAAGTCTCACGCACCATGAGCACCGGCCTCTTCTCCACCTTGTTCCCGCACTACGTCGTCATGGACGACGGGGGATATCTGTTGGGTATGGGTCCAGCGTGGGCCACGACCGCGCCCGAAATGCGCGTGGGGATGCATTTCGGACAACTCTTCGAGTTTCCCGGCAGCCGCAGTATTACGAATCTGACAATGCTGCGCGCGCTCGAAGGGCGACAGATTGTGGTGCGGACGATCAAGAGCCAGCTCGTCGTGACCGGCGAGTTAGTGTGGATTGAGGACGAAAACCGGTTGGCGTTCGCGGCGAAACGCTTTACCGGCAGCCCCTCCGAGTTTTCCGGCCTCGCCGCAGCGGCAACGTCAGCGGTGGACAGCGCGGCTTTCCTGCATCTCGTCCTCGACGCGATGCCGGTGCTCCAGTTGGCGATCTTCGATCGCGACCTCCGCTACGTGTATGTATCGCCTGGGGCAATCGTCGACCCCGCCACGCGACAGTGGATTATCGGTCGCGATGACGTCGAGTACGGCCAGTATCGCGGGTCCCCCCTCGCCGTCGGCGCACTGCGGCAGAGCAGACTCCGATCAGTCCTGGAGACAGGTGAACTGCTCGCGTTCGAGGAGACGATTACCCCGCGCACGGGATCGCCACGGTTCTTCTCTCGGAACATCGCCCCGGTGCGCGATCCCCAAGGACGCATCACGCACCTCCTGGGCTTCGGCTGGGACATCACCGAACGCAAAGAAGCCGAGGTGGCGTCTGCGGCGTACACGATTGAGCTCCGGCGACAGAAGGAACGCGCCGAGGCATCGAACGCCGCCAAAAGTAGTTTCTTGGCGAATATGAGCCATGAGCTCCGGACGCCACTCAATGTGATTCTCGGACAGGCCGAGACCGTGATGGAGGAGCTGTATGGCCCGGTGACCGCCGACCAAGCCTCGTCGCTGACCGAGATTGAACGGCAGGGGAGTCATCTACTGAAGCTGATTTCGGAAATCTTGGATTTCTCGCGGATCGAAAGCGGCAAGGTGGACATTGCGCCGGAGCGCGTTCCCGTTGGGGCGTTCCTTGAGCAACTCATCACCACGTTCCAGCGGAGCGCCGACGAAGACGGCGTGACATTGTCGCTGGAGCTCCCATCGCGGATTAGCGACGTGATGGCCGATCCGTTCCGGCTCCGTCAGGTGATGATGAACATTGTCGGCAACGCGCTCAAGTTCACACCGCGCGGCGGGCACGTGACGGTGCGTGCGGCCGTTGGTGCCGATGGCGCGAGTCTGCGGTGGGTCGAGATTCAAGATTCGGGCGTTGGAATCGCCGCCGAGCGACTCGAGCGAATTTTTGAGCCTTTTGAACAAGGCGACGCCAGCACCACGCGCGCGTTCGGCGGCACGGGGCTCGGGCTCACCATTTCGCGACGCCTGTGCACGCTCATGGGCATGTCGATCATCGCGACGAGCAACATCGGGAAGGGATCCACATTCCGGATTGTCTTTCCTGCGGAAATCAGCGCAAGCTGATGAGCGCCGGCTGATGAGCGCCGGCTGATGAGCGCCGGCTGATTAGACTGGCCAGAGCCAGGCGAAGATGACGGCGGTGGTGATGGCGTAGACCGCCGACTCAGCGAGTGTGAGGAGGAAGCTCGTCCACGGACGCCCGAACCAGACACTCGCGTGGAACGCCGCACCCGCGTAAGCGAGTCCGGTGGTGGCGAACACGACGCGCACCACGTGCGCGAAGGGGATCCCCAAGGGCATGTGGCGCACGCCGGCATTCTGGGTGCTGAACCCGTGCCAGGTGGCGTAGGCCACGACGGTGCTGACGGCCAGATAAAAGATGAAGCTTGCCACGAGGCGGCCGGACAACGACGGCACGCCGTTTTTGGCGATCGTGATGTAGGCCACCGGCCCCTGCTCGAGCGCGATCCGCATATCCGCACGCCCCAAGTCTTGGCCGACCGTGAAGGGCAGCATGTAGAGGCCCGGGGTCGACGGAACGATCCGCAGCGCCTGCTTGACCGCCTCATGCTGCGGAAGCTGCCGCCACTCACGCCCGTGGAGGGTCCGCCGCGCCAGCCCCGCGAGCACAAAGACGGTACACGCGGTTGCAATGATTGGGGGCCACAGTTCCTGCAAGAAAAGCAAACGTTGATTCCCGTCGTGAGGGGCCGTGAGGGGCCGTGAGGGGCGATGAGTCCGATGAAATGTCAGCAGGAAGAATCGTGGAAGTCACACGCAGTCGCAACACGTGCCGAGGGCGACTTTCGCGGGGGGGGGTGGGTATGGCGTCGCGTATTCCGGGCCGTGCGGGTTCACGAGGCGCGCGAAGATTTCATTTTATTGAGTACATGCAAACATATACATTACAATAGTTTATAAGATTTTTATATTCATATGTTTGCGTGCCGCCTCTCGAAGCGCATCCACGAGCACGCTGGACCTGCGCACACCCAGAATCCGAAATACCCCGACGTCCCGCCCTGCTCCTGGATCACATCTCGGCCTAAATGGCACTTCTCCGAGACCGCCTGCGTTGATATCACACGCTAAGTCGAGTATTTTTATCTGGATAGCAACTTCTGGAGTACGAGTCTATGAGCGCCTCAATCGACGCGCTGGTCAATAAAGAGTATCAGTACGGCTTCGTTACCGATGTCGACGCAGACACCATCGCGCCGGGACTCAGCGAAGATGTCGTCCGCCTGATCTCCGCAAAAAAGAACGAACCGCAGTGGCTCCTCGACTGGCGTCTCAAAGCCTACCGTCGATGGCTGACCATGACCGAGCCGCACTGGCCGAACGTCAAATACCCCGTCATCGACTACCAGGCCAGCCGCTACTACTCGGCGCCCAAGTCAGTGAAGCCGCTGCAATCGTTGGACGACGTCGACCCCGAGCTCCTCAAGACCTACGACAAACTCGGGATCTCGCTCACCGAACAGAAGTTCCTCGCCGGCGTTGCCGTCGACGCGATCTTCGACTCGGTGTCGGTCGGCACGACCATGAAGGACGAGCTCGCCAAGCACGGCGTCATCTTCTGCTCCTTCTCCGAAGCCGTCCACAGCTACCCCGAGCTCATCCAGAAATATCTGGGCTCAGTGGTCCCGTACTCGGATAACTTCTTCGCGGCGCTGAACTCCGCGGTCTTCAGCGACGGCTCCTTCTGCTACGTGCCGAAGGGTGTGCGCTGCCCGATCGAACTGTCGACGTACTTCCGCATCAACGCCGCCGACACGGGGCAGTTCGAGCGCACACTGATCGTCGCCGATGAAGGCGCCTACGTGAGCTACCTCGAAGGGTGCACCGCGCCCAAGCGCAGCACCAACCAGTTGCACGCCGCCGTGGTCGAACTCGTGGCGCTCGACAACGCGAGCATCAAGTACTCGACCGTACAGAACTGGTACGCCGGCGACAAGGACGGCGTCGGCGGCATCTACAACTTCGTCACCAAGCGCGGCAAGGCGATGACGAACAGCAAGATCTCCTGGACCCAGGTCGAAACCGGCTCCGCGATCACCTGGAAGTACCCGAGCGTGATCCTGCAGGGCGACAACTCCACCGGCGAGTTCTACTCGGTGGCGGTCGTCAACAACAAGCAGCAGGCCGATACGGGCACCAAAATGATCCACATCGGCCGCAACACCAAAAGCACAATCATCTCCAAGGGGATCTCCGCCGGCGAGGGGCAGAACTCCTACCGCGGACAGGTGAAGATCCTGCCCAAAGCCACCGGCGCACGCAACTACACGCAGTGCGACTCGATGCTCGTGGGCAACAAGTGCGGGGCGCACACGTTCCCGTACATCGAGGTCGCCAACAACAGCGCAACCCTCGAACACGAAGCCAGCACGAGCAAGATCGGCGAAGATCAGATCTTCTACTGCAAGGCACGTGGCCTCAGCACCGAGCAGGCAATCTCGCTGATCGTCAGCGGGTTCTGCCGCGAAGTGTTCAAGGAACTGCCCATGGAGTTCGCCCTCGAAGCGCAGCAACTGCTCGGCATCACACTCGAAGGATCGGTCGGCTAACGCCGACCTGATATCTGCTCATCATTCGGAGCGGCAACCGCCGCTCCACGAGACCAATAGGAAACACCGCACATGCTGACCATCGACAAGCTCCACGCGAACGTGGGCGACAAGGAAATCCTCAAGGGGATCTCGCTCACCGTCAACGCGGGTGAAGTACACGCCATCATGGGGCCCAACGGCTCTGGCAAGAGCACGCTCGCCCAAGTCATTGCCGGCCACCCGGGCTACGACGTCACCAGTGGCTCTGTGACCTTCGCCGGCCGGGACCTCCTCGCCCTCCCGGCCGAAGAGCGCGCGCAGCACGGCGTCTTCCTCGCCTTCCAGTATCCGGTCGAGATCCCAGGCGTAACCAACGCCTACTTCCTCCGTTCGGCGTACAACGAAGTGCGCAGGGCGAACGGACTCGACGAAGTGGATCCCATGGAGTTCCTCGACCTCATGGAAGAGAAACTGAAGCTCGTCGACATGGATCCCGCCATGTTGCAGCGGTCAGTGAACGCCGGCTTCTCCGGCGGCGAAAAGAAGCGCAATGAGATCCTGCAGATGGCGGTGTTGGCGCCGAAGCTCGCGATCCTCGACGAGACGGATTCCGGCCTCGACATCGATGCGCTGCGTATCGTGGCGGAGGGCGTCAACGCGCTCAAGCGCCCCGACAACGCGACGATCGTCGTCACGCACTATCAGCGATTGCTCAACTACATCGTCCCGGACTTCGTACACGTGCTCGCGGGCGGAACGATCGTCAAGAGCGGCGGCAAGGATCTGGCCCTCGAGCTCGAAGCGAAGGGATACGACTGGGTGTTGGAGACCGCGTAATGGCCACGTATGCAGATGCGTTCGCAGCGCTGGTACCGAGCACGGGGAACGCATGGTTGCCCGAGCTCAAGCGCGCGGCCTTCGATCGCTTCACGACGCTCGGGTTCCCGACGACACGCAACGAAGATTGGCACTACACGAGCGTCACACCGATCGCCGAGAAAGCGTTCCGTCCGATGGGTGGCGCCAAGACGGTCACCGGACTGAGCGCAATGGACGTCGCCGCGCTCGCCATTGGCGACTCGTCGTGGCATCGCTTGGTCTTTGTGAACGGGCACTTCGAACCGGCGCTCTCCGCCTATGCAGGGCTGCCGGCCGACGTGTCGGTGCTCACGCTGGCCGAAGCGCTCAAGACCACCCCTGAGTTCGTGATGGAGCGACTCGGCAACCTTGCCGCATGGACCGATGCGCCGTTCACCGCGATGAATACGGCGTTCGTTCAGGACGGTGTGGTCATTCATGTTCCGAATGGCACGGTGATCGACGAGCCCATCCATATCGTGCACGTGGCGGATGCGCATGCCGAGGGTGGGGCGATCTTCCCGCGCCTCTTGGTCGTGGCTGAGGAGTTCGCGCAGGTGACGATTGTTGAGTCGCATGTGGCCACGGGCGGCGAGAGCTACTTCACCAATGCGGTCGCCGAGATCGAAGTGGGCCCGAATGCGATCGTGCAGCACTACAAGGTGCAGCAGGAGAGCACGTCGGCGTTCCACGTCGGCACCATTCAGGTGTCGCAGGCGCGTGACTCCAGCTTTCATTCATTTTCGTTCGCGACCGGTGCAGCGCTGTCGCGCACGAACGTCTACACACGCCTGAGCGGCGAGAACGCCGAAACGCGCCTGAACGGGCTGTATATGATGGACGGCACGCAGCACGCGGATCATCAGACGTTTGTCGAGCATCTCGCCCCGCATTGCGCGAGCCGCGAGCTGTACAAGGGCATTCTCGACGGATCGTCGCACGGCGTGTTCAATGGCAAGGTCTATGTGGATCCGATCGCGCAGAAGACCGACGGCAAACAAACCAATCACGCGCTGCTGCTGAGCGAAACCGCCAAGGTCGACACCAAGCCGCAGCTCGAGATCTTTGCCGACGACGTGAAGTGCACGCACGGTGCCACCGTGGGCAAGCTCGACCATATGGCGCTATTCTACCTCAAGAGCCGTGGCGTTGGCGCAGAGAACGCGCGGTCGTTGCTGACCTATGCCTTTGCGGCTGAGGCATTAGAGTTGATCGAGATCGATACGCTCCGTATCGGGCTCGAAGAACGGGTGTTTGAGCATTTCACCCATACGCGGCAGCGGTAACCCATGTCCGCCGAGCTTGAAGAGCTCTACCAGAGCATCATTCTCGATCACAATCGCCGGCCGCAGAATTTTCGCGTCATGGAGGATGCCTCCGGTCATGCGGACGGACTGAATCCCCTCTGCGGTGATCAGGTGACGGTGTGGATCAAGCTCGACGGAGACCGGGTGGCCGACGTGAGCTTCCAAGGGCAAGGCTGTGCGATCAGCAAAGCAAGCGCCTCGTTGATGACGCAGGCGGTGAAGGGAAAGACGCTCACCGAAACGCAGGTGATCTTTGACCGCTTTCATGCGATGGTCACCGGGCAGGGCGCGGAAGGGATCACCGGAGGGATGAAGGCGCTCTCGGGCGTGAGCAAGTTCCCGCTGCGCGTGAAGTGTGCGTCGCTCGGATGGCATGCCATGAAGGCGGCGCTCGACAACGCCGCGCCATGAACCCGCTCGCGATTCTCCGGAAGGACTGCGAACGACCGATTGTCGACATCGACGATTTTTCGCTGCTCGATGAACGCGATCATCTGCATTACCTCGACAGCGCCGCGACCACGCAGAAGCCGCGCGCGGTCTTGCAGGCGATGCAAAGCTATTACGAGCAGCACAATGCGAACCCGCATCGCGGGGCCTATGAACTCTCCGCGCAGTCCACGGAGGCCTACGAGCGCTCGCGGCAGCGGATCGCGCGATTTCTCGGCGTCGCCGATGTTGATACCCTCATCTTCACGCGCGGCACCACCGAAAGTTTGAATGTCCTCGCCACGGCGTGGCGTCATGCCAATGTGAAGGCCGGCGACCGGATTGTGGTCACGCGCATGGAGCATCACGCGAATTTCATTCCGTGGCAGCAGTTAGCGCTCGCGGTGGGCGCGGAATTTGTGATTGCTGAGCTGGCGCCGGGTGGTGTGCTGGACCTGGATCATCTCGCGCAGTGCTGCACCCCAAACACGAAGGTCGTGGCGTTTGGACAGGTGTCGAATGCCCTTGGGACGATCAATCCGGTGTCTGATATTGTGCGCATCGCGCGAACGACTGGCGCGCTCGTGGTGTGCGATGGCGCGCAGGGTGTCCCGCATTTTGATGCCGCCGTGGATGCGCTTGGCGTAGACGCCTATGTCTTTAGCGGACACAAGATGCTCGGCCCGATGGGCATCGGCGGGCTCGTGGTGCGTCGGGAGATCCTCGAGGCGATGCCGCCGTATCAGTTCGGCGGCGACATGATTGCGCTGGTCGGCGACGACCGCAGCACGTGGAATGTGCTTCCCCACAAGTTCGAGGCTGGCACGCCGAATGTGGCGGGCGCGGTGGGACTCGCGGCGGCGGCGCAGTATTTGGACGTGATTGGTATGCCGCGGGTCCGTGCGCACGAGGCAGCGCTGCTCGCGTACGCCTCCGCGCGCCTGACTGAAGTATCCGGTGTGACGGTGCTCGGGCCGCCGCCGGAACAGCGCTCTGGGGTCGTGTCATTCGTGCTGGATGAGGTACATCCGCACGACATCGCACAGGTCCTCGACTCGGCAGGGGTCTGTGTTCGGTCGGGGCACCACTGCGCCCAGCCGTTGATGCGCGCCCTCAAGGTGACAGCGACGACGCGCGCCTCGTTCTACGTCTACAACGACGCCGACGATGTGGACGCCTTGATTGTGGCACTGCTGACCACGCGAGATCGGATGGGACTCGCCTAGCGTCGAGTGCCCTGCAATCCTTAACTTGCATGCCTACACCGTTGTCGTATTGAAGATCGAATTCCTCAAGAAGAGCTAATGGCCACTCTGACTCCCTGGCGGGCGCTCCCCGCCGAACGCCGTATCGCCGTGATCATGGCATCGGCCAAGCAGCACAAAGAAGTGCGCACCGCACTGGCCGCACGTATTGCGCAGAAGGGCGGCGGATTCCGCGCCACGACACTCATGACGTGGTCGCCCGAGAAGCTGGCCAAGGAAGTCGTGCGCCTCAACGCACTGCAGCCGCAGGACGAGCTCGACATGCTCCTGCACCTGTATGTGGAGCTTGAGCCATCCATCCAGATCGCGTTCCTCGACGCGGCCGGTGTGGCACACAAAGACGGGCACATCTCAGAGGACTCAGCCCCTCCGTACGGTGACCATGCCAACACGGCGAACGCTGTGCAGGCGGTGCGTGCGCAGTTCGGCGAGGCGTGCGAGCACTATCTGATGACGATCACGACGTACAATGCCGCATCGTGGCCGGGTATCGAACAACTGGTTGTTCTCAACACTTAATCCACAGAGGAGACGATGATGCCGCGCATGATAATTGTCCGGATACTCGGGACCGTTGGCGTGATGCTGGTGGCCCCATGTGCTATCACGGCGCAGGGCGGGGCGGCCGCGCGCACACCGCGCGCTGACAGCACCCGCGAAGCCTCGCGCCTAGACGTCGAAGGACAGACCACGAAGGCGCGTGCGATGTTTCAAGCACAGATCGACAACGCGCCTGACGCCGCCGCCAAGTCGGCCGCGCAACGGGCGATGGCGATCTCCTATGCCTTCGACGGCGACTGCGCGAACGCGGTGAAGTACGAAGAGATGGTGATCGCGTACTGGGTGACGCGCGAGAGCGCCGAGCCGCAAAACGCGTTCTATCAGCAAGGCGAGATGGCAAACGAGGCCGCACGCGTCTGTATCGACGCAGGGAACCTTGACGTCGCAGAAACGTGGTATCGCAAGGGCACGGAACTCGGATTGAAGGAGCCGACTCCCAAGACCCACCCGAAGTCGCTCTGGGACTATCGTCTGGCGCACGCGCTCGGTCGACTCGCTGCACGGCGCGGCAACACGGCCGAAGCCGCCAAGCAAATCGCGGAAGCGCGGAAAATCCTGGCGAGCGATCCGGCGATGGCAGTGGCACAGGAACGCTTTCTGCCGTACCTCGAGGGCTACGTGGCGCTCTACACGGGCGATCTCGCCGGTGCCGAAGCGAATCTCACAAAGGCGCTCGCCGTGCAGGGGAACGGCACGGATCCGTTCATGACGTCACTCCTCGCGATGACGTACGAGAAGCAGGGGAAGACCGCCGAGGCAAAAACGCTCTGGCAAAAGGCGTACGACCTCTCGACGGCACACAATCCGCCAGCGGCATACGCGCGACCGCTCGCAAGGAAGAAACTCGGCACCTGATGGATTCGATTCTCAACGTGTGGGCCTGGGTGTCGTCGATCACCCTGGTGATTCTCGGCACGCCGGTGATGGTCGTGCTGTTCTGCCTGACGGCGCCGTTCGACGCGGGACGCTACGCAGCGGGACGTTTTCTCCGCATTGTCGGGGTCACCGCGGTCAAGCTTAACCCGCTCTGGGACTTCACGACCGTTGGCCCGTTCATCACCGATCCGCGTCGTCCGTATGTCGTGGTCTCAAATCATGAGTCGTACGCTGACATCTTTCTGATTTCGCACCTGCCGTGGGAGATGAAATGGATGTCGAAGGCGGCGATGTTCAACATCCCCTGCTTCGGCTGGATGATGCGCATGGCGGGGGATATCCGCTTGGTCCGCGAGGACAAGCGGAGCGCCGTGAATGCACTCGCATCGGCCCGTGATCGGCTCGCCAAGAAAGTGAGCGTCATGATTTTCCCTGAAGGGACGCGCTCGCGCGACGGGGAACTCCTTCCGTTCAAGAACGGCGCCTTCAAGCTCGCCATTGAGACGGGCGCACCCATTCTGCCACTTGTGATAGCAGGAACTCGGTCGTGCATGGCCAAGGGCACCTTTAAGTTTCAGCGGGCTCGGGCCTGGGTGAAGGTCCTCGAACCCATTCCGACCACCGGACTCACGAACGCTGACCTGATGGAGCTCAACGAGCGCACGCGGGTCATCATGGTCGAGGCGCGCGTTGCGCTGATTGCGGAAATGGCAGCTCGCGCCTGATTGGGCGTCGACATGCAGAAGGGGGGCACGCCGAGTGGCGTGCCCCCCTTTTCTGTACTGCCGCCCGCTTAGACCGTGGGGCGCTTGCTGGCGACGTCGTTGTGCGTCTGGAACTGATGCGCGACGCTGAGAATCTTGTCGTCGTTGAACAGTGCGCCGATGATCGTGGCACAGATCGGCTGCGGATTGAGTGCTGGCGCTGCTGGCGTTGCAGGAGCAGGAGCAGGAGCAGCCGCGCCGGCACCACGTCCGCCACCACCACCGCCCTGCTGAGCCGGCACATCGAACTTGTAGGGCACCACGACGCAGGGATGTCCGGTCTGCGCGTTAATCCCGACATCGGTCGAGGGGCCAGCGATAAACATGTCGAGATCCTTCATGAACTCCCCCCACTTCGTGGTGAGGATCAGGCGGCGGCGCTGATTATTGATGAAGTCCATGGACTTGATCGCGCGCCCGGAGATAAAGCGCGGGTTCCAGTCGGCCGGAGCCATCGCATTGTCGGGGTTCGCGGTCATGCCGTAGGGCGAGACCCCACCACGTCCGCCGCCAGCGGGTGGCGTGGGAAGGTTGTTGAGATCGAGGCCGATCTCCTTGGCCTTTCGCTGGACGTATTCGTCGAAGGCTGCTGCGTACTCGCTATTCAGGCCGCCGAGTGGTGCGGCGCCGCCCACGGCGGGGCGGGCACCGATATCTGTGGTCTTCGCGCCGAGGTCGCGGAGCTTGTCGACGAACTCCTTCGGCGCACCGTTCGGATCCACGCCAATCCGGAGGCCGGCGAGCTTCAGGTTGCGATCAAACTGGAATGGCGTGGTGAGCGTCGACGGGTCTTTTTCGTCGGAGCCGTGAATAACGTTGAACACCATTGCCGCGTCTTCGACCGACCGTGTGATGGGTCCAACGCGATCCTGCGACCAGGCGAGCACCATGCCGCCCGAGCGGCTCACGCGGCCGAAGGTCGGACGGAGCGCGCTGACACCACAGCGCGTGGCCGGGCTCACAATCGAGCCGCTCGTCTCAGTGCCGATGCTGAAGGCCACGCAACCTGCGGCGGTCGCCGAGGCCGGGCCGGCGGACGAACCGCTGGAGCCCTGCGAGAGATTCCACGGATTGTTGGTGCGGCCGCGGAACCACTGGTCGTTCTGGGCAAAGAGACCGGTGGAAAGCTTGGCGACGAGCACGGCGCCGGCATCGCGAAGTCGCACCACGACCTCGGCGTCTTCGTCGATAATGCGTGTGGCAAAGTCAGCGGCGCCCCACGTGGTCGGGATTCCCTTGGTCGCGAAGAGATCCTTCACGCCATAGGGGAGTCCGTGGAGTGGTCCGCGGTACTTCCCGGCCTTGATCTCGGCGTCGGCCTGCGTCGCTTGTGCGCGGGCCAGATCCTCGGTGATGGTGACGGCACAGAGGAGGGTCGGGTTCAGGCGCTTGAGGCGCTCGAGGTAGATCTCGGTGAGCTTCACCGAGGTGATTTTCTTCTCCTTGATGAGCGAGGAGAGCTTATGGGCGGGGAGGAAGGCGATATCCTCGGCGTTCGTTGGGACCGGGCCCGTCCACTTCTCGACGACCCAAGGCGCACGGTCAAAAGCGGCGCGACCGCGTTCGCGTGCGAGTTTTTCCATCAGCGCACCCGTACCGCCGGGGTAGGCTTGGAACTGGAGTGCGGGGGCCTCGCCATTGCCGAGAGCGGCCGGCGGGGCGGCCTGCTGCGCTTGTTGCGCGCCGCCGCGTCCACCAGCGGGAATCACCGGTGTGCCCGTCGCCCCCTGCGCGCGCAGTTTATCGGCGCCAAAGGTGCTCGCTGCCGCTGCTACGAGGGAGTAGAACATGAACTGGCGGCGATCAAGCCCTGTCGCCTCCTCATCGTGATCAGCGCGGGCAAGATCGAGATGGGCCTGTTCGAGCAGTTCGTCGGGAGAGTACACAAGAACCTCGTGAGACGGGCGCAGCGTGAAGAGGGGGAACGACAGTCACAGATTATCGCTCATGGTCCAGCCCATAGCCAGTGGGCGCGTCTGGGCGGGGGGGGCAAGCCCCTCGCACTTGTCCCATTGTAACAGATTGCTTCGGACTACTTGCCGACTCTGGCTATGTGTCGCAGTATAGTTGGTTTCCTAGTTACTCCTTTGTTACGTTTTTGACGTATTGGGTGACTTGTCGCCGTAGTGACCGGCCTCTAGCGGGGCAGGGTCGCGCCGGCGTTTTGAGTGCGGCGGTCGTCGAGCCGCTGCAGTGGTTTTACACACCGATGGCACCACCGCCACGGGAAATAGTTTTACCAGGGAGATCGCGCATGATGGGAGAAACGCCAGGTTCATTTCGGCGGCGATGGGCGGCATACGGTACGGCGACTCGCCGTACCAGTGTCCGCCTGCTCGCCGGGCTCGGGTTACTCGGAAGCGTGTTGCAGAGCGCTCAGGCACAGGGGACTTCCGGCACGGTTGCCGGCAAGGTCACCGAAGGCGCCGCTGCAACGCCTGTGGTCGGAGCACGAGTCTCCGTCACCGGGACACAACTCGCAGCACTGACGGGCACTGATGGCGCGTACTCAATCCGCGGCGTCACAGCTGGCGCGGTGGAGTTGCAGGTCGTCCGTTTGGGGTATCAGCCCCTGCGCTCCACGAGCACGGTTACGGCTGGCCAGACGGCCACAGTGAACTTCTCGATGGTCGCAGCGACGTACTCCCTGTCGGCCGTGGTCACCACGGCGACTGGTCAACAGCGCAAGGTCGAACTCGCGAACTCCACGACGCAGATCTCGGTCGCTGAGAAGATGGAAGACCTCCCCATCAAGGACATGGGAACGCTCCTCTCGGGTCGCGCCTCGAGCGTTCAGGTCATCTCGACCGGCGCCACCGGCACGGGTTCGCGTATCCGTATCCGCGGTCAGAACTCATTCTCTCTGAGCAATGACCCGATCGTCGTCATCGACGGTGTGCGCGCCACGGCGAGCACGAACAACGGACTCGGCGTCGGTGGTTCGGGCCCGTCCCGCCTCGACGACATCAACCCCGCCGAAATCGAGACCATCGAAGTCGTGAAGGGACCGTCGGCCGCGACCCTCTATGGTACCGAGGCCGCCAACGGCGTCATCGTGATCACCACCAAGCGTGGCAAGTCGGGCAAGACCAAGTACAGCATGTCGATGGAAACTGGGCAGATCAACAACACGGCCAAGTATCCGGATCTCTGGTCACTGTGGGGCAAGACCTCGCCGTCCACGACCTCCGCGATCTGCTTGCTCTCGGCCGTCTCGGCCAAGACCTGCGCCGTCGATTCGCTCTCGCACGGCAACGTACTGAACATGGCGAACCTGACGCCCATCGGCACCGGCGACCGGAAGAGCTACAACTTCCAGGCCTCGGGCGGCACCGACAAGATTCAGTTCTTCGTCGCGGCGCAGTCCGAGCAGGAGACTGGCATCTACAAGATGCCAAACAGCGAAGTCGCGCGTATCACGGCGCAGCGCGGCGTGACCGCCCTGCCGAGCGACATCATGCGGCCGAACGCCCTCGCGCGTAACAGCCTCCGCGCGAACCTCTCCGCGCAGCTCGCGCCGAAGTGGTTTATGCAGGTGTCGTCGTCGTACGTGAACAGCATGACCCGCTTGCCGCAGAACGAAGACAACGGCAACGGCCTGATGGTGGATGCGCTTGGCGGCCCGTGGCGCGGCGACTTGCTTGACGCGCAGGGTGACTCACTGCGTGGCTATCGCTCGTTCATGATGGGCGACGTGCTGGCGCAGACGACCACGCAGAACATCGATCGCTTCATCAACAGCGTCACCTCGCAGTACAACCCGACGGAGTGGCTGTCGATGCACGCTGCGGTCGGGTCGGACTTCACGGTCCGTAACGACCTCTTCATCTCGAAGGTTGGCGAAGGTCCGAACACCGGCACCGTGCGCTCGGGCAACATCACGAGCGCGGCATTCAATATCAATCAGCAGACCGTGGACATGGGCGCCACCGCCAAGGCCCAGCTGTTCTCGTGGCTCCAGACGAGCACCTCGGTGGGCATGCAGTACATCCGCAACGCCACGGGCGCCACGCAGGGCACCGGCATTGGCCTGCCCCCGGGCGGCGTGACGGTCTCGGCCGCTGCGACGCGCAGCAGCACGCAGACGTTCTCGGAGAAGCGCACCCTCGGCTACTACGCCGAAGAACTCTTCACCATCAACGACAAGTTGTTCCTCACCGCTGGCGTGCGTCGCGATGCGGCGAGTGCCTTTGGTAAGAACTTCAACGCCGTGTTGTATCCGAAGTTCGGCGCCTCGTGGTTGATCTCTGAGCAGTCGTTCTTCCATAAGCCGTCGTACATCACCTCGCTGCGTTTGCGCGGCACGTACGGTGCCTCCGGTCAGATTCCGGGCGCAACCGACGCCGTGCTCTACTACTCGGCCGGTCCGACCACGCTGACCACCGGCAGCGACACGCCAGGCGCGTCGATTGGCTCGCTCGGCAACAGCATCCTGAAGCCGGAGTTCTCGGCGGAAAAGGAGTTCGGCTTCGACTTGGCGATGTTCTCTGGCAAGACGAGCCTTGAGGTCACCTCGTACGACAAGACGACGACCGATGCCTTGATCAACAAGGAAATCGCGCCGTCTGTCTCCGGCTTGGCCAACCAGTTCGTCAACATCGGCAGCATTCAGAACACCGGTGTCGAACTGACGTGGAACCAGAAGGTGTTTGACAGCCGCCAGCTCGCGGTCGATTTCACCCTGACGGCCTCCACGAACAAGAACAAAATGCTCACCCTGGGCGCCGGCATCCTGCCGATCGCCAGCGGTAACCGCGGCACGCAGCGTAACCTGCCGGGGTATCCGCTGTACGGGTTGTGGGACAAGAGCTACAAGATCAACGACCTCAACACGGACGGCATCATCACCCTGAACGAGCTCACGTTCAGCGACACGGCCGTCTACCAGGGTGCGACGTTCCCGACCCGTGAACTCGCGTTCACCCCGTCGATCGAACTGCTCAACCACAAGCTGCGCATCTCGTCGCAGTTCGACAGCAAGTGGGGCTTCAAGAAGTTCAACAACACGCTGCGTCACCAGTGTCAGAACGGCGTCACCTGCCGTGGCCGCTATGACATCAGCGCCCCGCTCGAGATGCAGGCGGCCGCCCTGGCCACCACGCAGGCCGTGTACACCGGCATGTTCGAAGACGGCGCGTTCACCCGCTGGCGTGAAGTGTCGGTCTCGTACGAAATGCCGCAGGCGTGGGCCTCGCTCGTGCGCGCTCAGCGCTGGAGCGTGATCTTCACCGGCCGGAACCTCGGCGTGAAGACCAACTACACCGGTGTCGATCCCGAAGCAGCGCAGTCCAACAGCGACCAGCGCGGTAACGAGGAGTACTTCTCGACGCCGCCGCTGCGCACGTTCATGCTCCGCATGAACTTTACTTTCTAAGCCGAGCGCATATATGAACTACTTTATCTCTGCGCGCCGCGCCCTTCGGCCGGTCGGCGCTCTAGCAGCCGCGATGGTGCTGGCCAGTTGCAGCAAGGACATCCTGAACGTGGCCACGCCCGACGTGCTGTCGGCGTCGGTGCTCAACAGCAGCCTCGGCGCGACCACGATGCGCAACGGTGCGTATCAGGATTTCGTCGTCGCGTTCTCGGGCACTATCGACGGGTACCTCGTGTCGACCGAAAACATGGGCGACGCGATCAAGACCGTGGATACGTTCGCGGATCGTTACTTCACGAACGAACGTCGCCAGAATGAAAATCTGCGCGGCGCCGCGAGCACGATGTACAACGCTATGCATCTCGCCCGGGCCGGCTTATCGACCTCGATCATTGCTTGGGGCAAGGTGAAGCCGGCAACCACGGCAGCGAAGGACTCGCTCGCCGAGATGTACGCGGTGCGTGGGTACATGGAGGATTTCTTTGCCGAAGCGTATTGCTCTGGCGTGCCGTTCAGCTCGGTTGCCGCTGACGGATCGTTCGTCTACGGCTTGCCGTTGACGACCACGCAGATGCTCACGACGGCTTCTGCGTCCTTCGACACCGCCACGACGCTCTCCACGGGGACCAACCCCAAGTACCTCGCGGCTATTGGTAAGGCGCGTGCCCTGCTGAACCAGGGGCAGTTCTCGGCGGCCGCGGCCGCGGTGGCTGCGGTGCCGACGACGTACAAGTACACCATTTTCCACTCGGTGGCGACAGGCCGTCAGCAGAACGGCATCTACAATGCCACGTTCGTCAACGGATCGCGGTACACCGTGGGCACGAGCGAAGGCACCAACGGGCTCGCCTACCTGACCACGCCAGCGGATCCCCGCGCCCCGTGGCTTGCGTCGACAACCCGTACGGGGTTTGACGGCACGAACCGCAACCTCCCGATCGAGCAGAAGTACACGGGGCAGAACTCGCCGGTGATCTTGGCCGACGGCATCGAGGCTCGCCTGATCGAGGCCGAAGCCAAGTTGCAGGGTGGGGCGCAGGCGGATCGCGATTCGGTCTTCGCGCGTCTCAATGTGCTTCGCGCCACCGGCTTGGCCGCTGCGATCACGCCGCTTGCGGCGTCGCCGACCACGCAGGCTGCCGCGGTCGACATGCTCTTCAAGGAGCGCGCCCTGTGGCTGTGGCTCACCGGGCATCGCCTCGGCGATCTGCGTCGCTTGGTCCGTCAGTATGGCCGTGACGCAGAAGCCGTGTTCCCGACGGGCGCGGTGGATGTGCGAGTTGGCAACAACTACGGCACCGACGTCAACATGATCGTGCCGATCACGGAAAAGAACAATCCGAGCTTTACGGGTTGCCTCGACCGCAAGGCGTAAGAAGTCGTCGTTTCAATCACGAAGAAACGGACGATGAGCAATCATCGTCCGTTTCTTTTTCCTGAGGATTCCCATGTCGAGAGTTTTCGCGCGTCGGACCGCACTCGCGCTGTGCACGCTGTTGCTGACACCGATTGTCACGCACGCCCAAACGAAGTCGGCGGCACCATTGGTCGAGTTCGAGAACATGACCTGGCCCGAAGTAAAGGCTGCGATTGCCGCGGGGAAGACCACGGCGCTTTTCTACACGGGTGGCACCGAACAGCGTGGGCCGCAGAACATCAACGGCGGCCACAACTACATGGCGAAGGCCACGGTGAAGGAGCTCGCCGTCCGGCTCGGCAACGCGATCGCGATGCCGGTGCTCGCCTACACGCCGAATAATGCGAGTGCTCAGCTGCCCGGGACTATTGGGCTCACGCCGGAGCTGCTCTCGGCGATGCTGGAGCGCATGTCGGAAGAAGCCATCAAGACTGGATTTAAGAACGTCGTGCTGATGGGAGACCATGGGGGTGGGCAGCCGAACGCCTACAAGTCCGTGGCCGAGAAGCTTGACGCGAAGTATGCGCCGCAGGGCGTGCATGTGTTTTTCGCGGATTCGATTTACGCTCCGCGGCAGGCTGCGTTTGACGAATGGCTGGCCAAGAACGGCTACCCGACCGGCGGCCACGCGAGTCTTATTGACACGTCGGAGCTGCTGTACCTGTGCGCCGATGTCTGCGTGCGGAAAGAGCTCGTGTCGACCGCGTTGGGCGACCCCGTTCAGGCCCCAGGGGCGGCGCGTGATCCAAATGCCACGCGCCTGAACAACGGCATCACCGGCGACGCGCGGAGGTCGACGGCCGAGCTCGGTAAACGGATGTTTGATTTGAAGATGGAATACGGTATTCGGCAGATTCAGCGACTGATTCCGCCGCCGACGAAATAAGCGGGTACCGGACGCCTCATACAAAAAAGGGCCGCGCGATCTGCGCGGCCCTTTTTGTATCTCGTTATTCTACAGGGTCTTAGCGACCGCCTGCCTTCATACCGATCTCCACCGCCTTGAAGCCTGGGTCCCCCCAGTTCATCACGAACACGGAGAATCCCTGCTTCATCCGCATCTCGATGTCGGTGGCGTTTGCCGGGAAGCCGCAGGCGATCTTGAACTCCTTGCAGGCGGCGAGCACCTGCTGGATTGCCCCTTCCCAACCCTTCTCGTCAAAGGTGCGCTTGCCGTCGGCGTCGGTCGTCGTGAACACCCCGCGAAGCGTCCCCGCACCGGGCCAAAGCACGCCTATGCCTGGCACCGCAGCGATTTCTCGAACGTGCGCGAGCCCTTCCTTGCTCTCGATGATCGTCCAGTTCGTGAGTTCGCCGTTTGGATTGAGCGGATATAGGTCGGCCTTCGCCTTGTACTCCTTATCCGACACCCCCCAGTAGGCGGGGGCGTTCCCCACCGCGTCGGGGCGCGTTCCGCTCTGTGCCTTGAAGCGCATCGCTGCGAGCCCGACCTTCAGCTCCGCCGCGCTCTCCACCTCGGGGAACATCACGGTGGTCACGCCGAGGTCTAGCGCCTTGCCGATGCGTTCTGCGGCGAGGGTCGGGTTCTCGGCGATCTTATGGGTTTTCACGGCGAGGGGGTGGGCCCAGCGCTGAGCGGGAGTCCCGCCGTCCTGCATCCCCTTTACGAAGTCCAAGTAGCCCGCGTAGCCCTTGTCCCAGTCCCCTTCCATGCCGCCGTCAAAGACGAAATCCGAGGGGGTATGCGCCAGGGCGTCGGCGGCCAGCTGGGCCGCGGTTTTGGTCGGGACCGTGGTGGTATCACCCCGGGGGCGACGGTTGGAGGGCGCATAAAGACCGAAGACCGGCTTATGCTGCGCCAGTAGCTCGGCCACCGGGTTCAGGTGACGGGCGCCCTGATGCAACGCTAGCAGAGCGGGCAGCGTAATGACAATCAGCATTGGAATCCAACGAACGCGCACAGGAATCTCCGGAATAATGGGCGGTTACTTTCGGTCGACGGCGAGTATCGCCTCAACGACCGAACTCGGCAAGGGGTGCCGCTCGTTATGCCCCCCTCCCGGGGGGCTGGTTCGACAGTACTTGCGGGGTCGTGGTTTCCGTCCCACCTTATGTGCGCGTCCATACAATAGAAGGGCGCGATTTCGTTCCTGCCTGCGAATAACTGAGAGTTAATCACGTGAGAGCTATCACCGTTGCAACGGTTTCCGGACTGTTGCTCGCGTCCGTTTGTGTTGCCTACGCCGTGCGTCCTGCGGCGCTGGTCGCCGCGCGCGCGCCTGTCACGCATGCGCTGATTGTCTCCCCGGAGGCGCTCACCTCGGTCGTCCAGAAGCGGTGCGCAGAGTGCCATAACGACGACAAACGTCGCGGCGACCTCTCGCTTGAGACCTTTGATGTGGCGGCGGCGGCCAAGTCGCCAGCACTCTCGGAAAAGATCATTGCCAAGCTCCGCGCAGGGATGATGCCGCCGCCGGGGTGGCAAAAGCCGGGTGGTGACACGCTCGCGGCCTTGGCCTCAACGCTTGAACGGCTAGTTGACGCGGCCGCCATCATCAATCCGAACCCGGGGTCCCGCAGCTTCCAGCGGTTGAACCGCTCCGAGTACGAGAAGTCGGTGCACGATTTGCTGACGCTCGATATTGACGCCGGCTCGTGGCTCCCGCTCGACACCAAGAGCAACAACTTCGACAACATCTCCGACGTGCAGGTCCCCTCGGCGACGACGCTCGACGCGTACATGGACGCCGCTGCGGAAGTGAGTCGCATGGCCGTGGGCGACCCGAAGGCCACCCGTGCCGCCAAGACGTACAAGATTCCGCGGCTTGCGTCACAAATGGATCAGGTGGACGGAGCGCCGTTTGGCACACGTGGTGGGATCAGCGTGATGCACAACTTCCCCGCCGACGGTCAGTACGTGCTGTCAACTATGATGCACTCGATTCCGACCGGCCAGATTTTTGGTTCCGCCGCGCCGTTTGACGAGATGATTGAGTTCTCCGTGAACGGCGAGCGGGTCGCGATGATCCCCGTCGACCGCGGGATGTCGCAGGCCGATCCGACCGGCATGGACGTGAAGACCCCGCCGATCCAGCTCCGTGCTGGCCCGCAGCGTGTGACCGCGGCGTTCGTCCGCACCTTTGATGGGCCGGTGAACGACAACCTTGCCCCGATCGCCAACAGCATTGCCGACACCCAGATTGGGTCGCAGAGCGGTGTGACCGCGCTGGCGCATCTCCGCGAAGTGACCGTCACGGGTCCTTTCAACGCGACCGGCGTGTCGGACACGCCGAGCCGTAAGCGGATTTTCAGCTGCCGTCCGTTGTCGCCGGCAGAGGCGCGGCCCTGTGCGGAGCGCATTGTGGCGACCCTCGGTGGCGCCGCGTATCGTCGGGCGCTGAACGCGAACGACGTGACCGGGCTGATGAAGTTCTACGATCGCGGCGCCAAGGAAGGAGGCTTCGAGATCGGCGTGCGTCGCGCGCTCGAGGCGATGCTTTCGAGCCCGCATTTCATTTTCCGCGTTGAAGAGATTCCGAAGGGCGCCAAGGCTGGGTCACGGGTCGCGGTCGGCGATGCTGATCTCGCAACGCGGCTTGCGTTCTTCATCTGGGGAACGCCGCCGGACGAGAAGTTGATGGCGGTGGCCCGCGCTGGTGGGTTGAGCACGCCGGAAGGACTTCGGACGCAGGCCGCGCGGTTGCTCGCCGACCCGCGGAGCGACGCCCTTTCCACGCGATTCGCTGCCCAGTGGTTGCGCCTGCAGGACATCGAGAAGGTGCATCCGGATGCATTGCAGTTCCCGAACTTCCGTCAGCAGCTCGCCGACGCCATGCGTCACGAGACGGAACTGTTCTTCATGAGCATCGTGCGCGAGAACCGGAGCGTGCTCGACCTGCTCTCCGCGAACTACACGTACGTCAACGACGAGCTGGCCCAGCACTACGGCATGCCCGGGATCACGGGGAGCAACTTCCGTCGGGTGCAGTATGCCGATAATCGCCGGAGCGGGCTCTTGGGTCAGGGCAGCATTCTGACACTGACCTCGCATGCGAATCGCACGTCGCCTGTGCTCCGCGGTAAGTGGGTCATGGAAGTGATCCTCGGATCGCCGCCGCCACCGCCGCCGCCGAATGTGCCGGACCTGGAAAAGACGGGCGAGGCCAAGGACGGACATTTCCTCAGCACTCGCGAACGGATGGAAATGCACCGCGCGAACCCGGCGTGCGTGTCGTGCCACAAGGTCATTGACCCCATTGGCTTGGCACTCGACAACTTTGACGTGACCGGCCAGTGGCGCATTCGCGAGAACGGCGCGTCGCTCGACACGCAAGGCCAGCTCTATGATGGCTCCGCGGTGTCGTCGCTGCCGGAGCTGCGGGCCGCATTGCTCAAGCACCCCACGCCGATCATTCGCACCTTCACGCAGAACCTCATGGCATACGCCCTCGGGCGCCGCGTGGAGTTCTACGACCAGCCGACCATCCGCAAGATTCAGCATGATGCTGAGCCCAGCGGCTACAAGTTTGACCGGTTTGTGATGGGCATCGTATCGAGCGATGCATTCCGTATGCGTCGCGTGCCGGCGGCAGTTTCCGCCGACGCTGCGACACGCAACTCCAGCGGCACCCGCTAACCCCGTAGCACGAGGAATTCGATGACGTACATCAGTGGCAAGGCACTTCCGCGTCGTACCTTCCTGCAAGGGATGGGTGCGACCGTCGCACTCCCCTTCCTCGACGCCATGTTCCCGGCGGGCAAGCCGACGTGGCGGATCACGTCGCAGCAGGCGCCGCGCATGGTCGCGATCGAGATGGTGCACGGCGCGGCGGGTTGCAATGAACTCGGCGCATCGCTGAACTACTGGTCGCCAGCAGCCACCGGACGCGCGTTCGATCTCTCGCCATCGGCGTTGAGCCCGCTCGAGCCGTTCCGCGACTACCTGACGATTATCAGCAACACGGATTGCCGTGAAGCCGAACCGAACGCCCCGAAGGAGATCGGTGGCGATCACTTCCGGTCGAGCGCGGTGTACCTGACGCAATCGCACCCCAAGCAGACGGAAGGGTCGGACATTCATGTGGGCGAGTCGATTGACCAGATCTACGCCCGCAAGTTCGGACAGACGACGCCGATTCCGTCGATGCAGTTGTGCATTGAGAACGTGGACCAGGCGGGCGGATGCGCGTATGGCTATGCCTGCGTGTACACCGACTCGATTTCGTGGGCCTCGCCCACGGAGCCGCTGCCCGTGATTCGCGACCCGCGCGTGGCCTTCGAGAAGTTGTTCGGGGTTGGCGGGTCGACGGAAGAGCGTTTTGCCCGTCGGCAGTCGCGTCGCAGCATTCTCGACTGGGTCGCGAGCGAGATGGTGTCGCTCAAGGGCTCGCTCGGCGCTGACGACCGGACGCGTCTCGACCGGTATCTGGAAGACATCCGCGAAGTCGAGCGCCGCATTCAGGCAATCGAAACGCGCAATATCAGCGGCGAACAGCGCGACATGCCCGAAGCGCCGGCCGGTGTGCCGGATTCGTTCTCGGAGCACGTGGCGGTGATGTTCGACATTCAGGCGCTGGCCTTTGCGTCCGATATCACGCGCGTGTTCTCGTTCAAGATGGGCCGCGACGGCTCGGCGCGTACGTATCCTGAGAGCGGCACCGACAAGCCGTTCCACCCTGCCTCGCACCACGGCGGCAACAAGAAGGGCGTGAGCGATTTCCAGATGATCAACAAGTACCATGTGGCGCAGTTGCCGTACTTCCTGAACAAGCTCAAGGCGATTCAGGAGAACGATGGCAACTTGCTCGACAAGACGATGATCATTTACGGATCGCCGATGGCCGACAGCAACCTGCACAGCCATCGCCGCTGCCCGCTGATCGTGGTGGGTAAGGCCGACGGCCGCATGGGAGGCAACGTGCACATCAAGGCGCCGGATGGCACGCCGATGGCGAATGCGATGTTGAGCATGATGCACACGCTCGGCGTCAACGACATGAAGTCGCTTGGTGACAGCACCGGAACCCTGAACCTCTCGTCTCATGCGTAAGGCTGTGTTCATCGCGATGGCGCTGTTGCTGGTCGCGGTCTCTGCACCTGCGGCGGTTACGACCGTCGATGCGCCGGTCGCTGATGCGGTCATGAAGCATGACGCGGCCCGCCTCAAGGCGTTGTTGCGTCAGGGTGCTGATGTGAACGCGGCTCAGGGTGACGGCATGACGGCGTTGCACTGGGCCGCGATGTCGGGCGACGCCGAAACGGTGACGATGCTGGTCGCGGCTGGCGCGCGACTCGAAGCCGTGACGCGCAATGGGAGCTATGCGCCGTTGCATCTGGCGGCGCGCAGCGGAAGTGTTGCCGCGGTCAAGGTATTGCTTGATGCGGGCGCCAACGTAAAGGCGGCCACGTCGTCGGGTGGCACGACGCCGCTCCACTTCGCCGCGTCGCTTGGCGATAAGGCGATTGTCGCGGCACTGCTCGACAAGGGCGCGCCGGTTGATGCGAAAGAGACGGCGTTCGGTCAGACGCCGATCATGTGGGCCGCGGCGTACGATCGGGCTGCGGCGGTGGAGTTGTTGGCGGCTCGCGGCGCGGACTTGAAGGTGGTGTCGAAGGTTGAGGACGTCCCAGCCCGAGAGAAGACCGATCGCGCGGCGCTGACGTTGCGCACGCGAAAGGTTGCGGCGGTGAAAGCCGCCGAGGCGCCTCCGGCTCCCGCCGGGCGCGGCGCTGGTACTGCACCGGTGACGGCTGAGGATAGCGCCCAGGCCAAGAAGGCTGCGGCCGCGCCGATCGCGGCGACTGGGCCGCGCGGTGGTGGCGCAGGGGGCGCTGGTGGTGGTGGCCGCGGTGGACGTGGCGGTTCGCCGTCCGACTCGAGCGGTGGCATGGCGATTGGTACGCGTGGCGCGAGCTACGGCGATCTCGTGGGGAACAAGGGCGGGCTCACGCCGCTCCTGTTCGCCGTGCGCGAAGGGAACATGAAGACCGCCGATGTGCTGCTGAAGGCCGGTGCTGATGTGAATCAGGTGAGCGCGGGCGATCACACCAGCCCCCTGCTTATGGCCACGATCAACGGGCAGTTTGATCTGGCGAAGATGCTCTTGGCGAAGGGTGCGAACCCGAAGCTCGCGAGCGACGCCAATGCGACGCCCTTGTATGCGACCATCAACGTGCAGTGGGCGCCGAAGTCGCTGTATCCGCAGCCGGTGGCACAGCAGCAACAGCAGACGACCCACTTGGAGCTCATGGAGGCGCTGCTGAAGGCTGGCGCCGATCCGAATGTGCGCCTCAAGAAGCATCTCTGGTACATGTCGTACAACTTCGATTTGCTCGGCGTGAACATGCAGGGATCGACACCGTTCTGGCGTGCTGCCTACGGGCTCGACGTCCCGGCGATGAAGCTGCTCGTCAAGTATGGCGCAAATCCGAATATTCCGACTGAGAAGCCGGTGGGACGCACGCTCGGTGATGATGCAAGCCCCGCAGATGCCGACAGTACTGCCGGTGACAAATCAGGGTTGCCGCCGATTCCAGCAGGTGGCCCGGGTGTATTTCCGCTCCATGCAGCGAGCGGCGTTGGGTACGGTGAGGGCTACGCCGCGAATGCGCACATGCATGCGCCGGATTCGTGGTTCGCCGCCGTCAAGTATCTGATTGAGGATTTGCATCTCGATCCGAATGCCCGGGACTTCAACGGCTACAACGCCATCCATCATGCCGCCGCTCGCGGCGACGATCAGCTGATTGACTATCTCGTGTCGAAGGGGGTCGATGTCATGGCCGTCTCGCGCAAGGGACAGACGACCGCAGATATGGCAAACGGGCCGGTGCAGCGTATCCCGCCCTTTGTGGAAACGTTGGCGCACCTCGAGAAGCTCGGCTCGAAGAACAACCACAAGTGCAAGAGCTGCTAGAGGCTGTAAGCGATTGCACCTGATGTAACAACGCCCCGATGCTCACGCGAGCGTCGGGGCGTTGTGTATCAGGGTGCTCGGCGGTCAGATGCGGCGGAGCGGCGAGTGGGCGTGATAGATGGTGCGCCCGCCGGCGGACCGGATTGCCTCCCAGCTCGCGGCGACGGTGGCCGCGTGCTCTTCAGGCACTGCGACCGGTGAGGTGAGATCGCCCACGAAGGCGTCGCCGCTGTCGAGGATCAGGCTGACGCTGTCGTCAGAGTGGCCAGGCGTGGCTATCACCTGGCCGTCGATTCCGATCGCCTTGAGGAAGGCGCGGCTCTCGGCGAGTGGCAAGGCGCGGTTGTCGTGGAGGGTGATGTCGTGGAAGTGCATCTCCGGCTTCATCCACTGCTTGAGCTGTGGGATGAAAGGTTCCTGCCCTTCACAGACGAGCAAGGTGAGCCCAGCCTGCTTGAGCTCTTGGGCAAGTCCGGCATGGTCGGGGTGGAAGTGCGTCACCAAGAGGTACTGGAACGCTGAGAGCGGGATGTCGAACCGCTTGAGAGTCGCGAGCAGCAGGGGCATTGTCCCCGGCCACCCGCAATCCACGAGCAACGGCGTGCCGGTGCTTCCGATGGCAAAGTAGTTGGTGGATGTGTAGCCGACGTTGACGATGTTCATAGCGTCAGGCGCCGAGCGCAGCGAGGGGAGAGTCCCAGTTCCATCCCCTGAAACTAGCCATTACCGACGGGACTCCAAGCGTCCGGCCAGTCTGGCGCGTATTCTAATGTTAGGCAGGACCGGTGCGGTCCCAGTCCTGCGGTCCCAGTCCTGCGGTCCCAGCCTTGAGACGACCACTTTTCGACGGAGCCTCCATGCGTTCCCCATTTATTCCTACCCGAGCCATCCTGCTCGGTCTCGCCGTGGCCCCCGCCTTGCTGGGCGCGCAGAGTGCCGGCAAGTTGAATCGTTTCGGCAATCCTTCGACGATGAAGCCGACTCCGACGTCGGCCGCGATTACCCCGAAGGACCTCCAGATTCGCCTGTACCAGTTTGCGGACGACTCAATGCTCGGTCGTCAGGTTGGGCGTATCGGCAACATGAAGGGGACGACGTATATCGCCGCCGAGGTGAAGCGCCTTGGTCTGATTCCGGCTGGGGACAACGGCACCTATTTCCAGGTGCTCCCGTTCCATACCAAGCAGTACACGAACCATTCGCGGCTGACGGCCAATGGCAATCCGCTCGCGTGGAACAAGGATTGGGTAGCAGTGCCGGGCAGTGCAGCGCCGAAGTCGATCAGCAATGTTGAGGTGATTTTCGGCGGTACGCAGGGTGATACGACCAAGCAGATTTCCGCCGCGTTGGCGAACGGGAAGTTTGTGGTCGTGCTCCCGGCCGCTCCGGTTGCTGCGGCTGCTGGCGGTCGTGGTGGCCCGGGTGGCCCGGGCGGTGGCGGTGGACGCGGTGGGTTCGCGGCGCCGTCGCCGTCGCGTTTTGCTGGGGCTGTGGCCGTCGCGACGGTTGATTTGGATGGGCTGACGGATGCGCAGCGGGTGGCGATCAATGTGCCGACTGTTGCGGCTCAGGGTGGTGCCGGCGGGCGTGGCGGGCGTGGCGGGCGTGCTGGTGGTGCGGGCGCGCCGATTGATTCGCTGGCGATCCTTCGTGGCCAGATCGATCAGCTGACGCCGCAGGCGCAGTTGCGTGTGACGAAGGCTGCGGCCGCCGAGCTGTTTGGCGGACGTGGAATCGACGGGATGACGGCTGGTACGCGTGGCGGCACGGTGTCGGCCTCGCTCGACTTTGTGGAGCTCCCGACCGAGTGGGCGCGCAACGTGGTGGCGATTCTCCCCGGGAGTGATCCGGTGCTGAAGAATCAGTATGTCGCGATCGGCGCGCATAACGACCACGTCGGTTTCACGGGGGTGCCGGTAGACAAGGATTCGTTGAAGGTGTTCAACGACATCCGCAACAAGATGTTGCTTGAGAACAAGATGATTGCTCTGACGCAGGCACAGCTCGCCGCGATCAGGGTGAACATGGATAGCATCCGCAAGGTTGTTCCGAAGGCACGACTCGACTCGATCAATAACGGTGCCGACGACGATGGCTCGGGCTCGATGGGTGTGCTGGAGATCGCCGAGTACATGGCGAGCATGAAGGTGAAGCCGAAGCGTTCGACGCTGTTCGTGTGGCACACGGGCGAGGAAGGTGGGCTGATTGGGTCGGCGTTCTTCACGGCCAACCCCACGGTGCCGATCGACTCTGTGGTCGCGCAGCTCAACATCGACATGATTGGGCGTGGGCGCGCGGAAGATCTTCCGGGCGGTAGCCCAGATTACTTGGGCGTGGTGGGTTCGTACTTCGATTCCAAGGATCTTGGTGAAGTCGTCAAGTCGGTGAACGTCAAGCAGGCCAATCCGCTGCAGCTCGACTACAAGTTTGATGATTCGTTGTCCTGGAGCGGCTACAACAATATTTATGGCCGTAGCGACCACTATAACTACGCCAAGGTTGGGGTACCGATCGCGTTCTTCTTTACCGGGCTGCACGGTGATTACCACCAGAAGACGGACGAACCGGAGTTCATTGACTACCCGCATTATGCGAAGATCACCAACTATATCGAGAAGCTGGTAGAAGAGGTTGGGAACGGCCCACGCCCGCGCATGAACGGGAGCAAGCCGGCGAAGCCGCCGAAGCCGACGGTTCCGTAAGTGATGCCGTAAGTGATGCCGCGCGACGAAGCCTACCGCTCCCTATAATTCAACGTCCCGTACACTCGGAGCTCGTCGTGTCGCGTCTCACTGTTCGCACGCTGTTGGCAGCGATTTTTCTCGCGTCCACTGTCCAGGCCCAGCGCCCCCAACCGTCGGGAGCAGCCGCCGAGGCGGTGAAGGCGCGATATCGCAAGCTTGAAGTGCGCATTCCGATGCGCGACGGGGTGAAGCTCTTCACCACCATCTATGTGCCGAAGGACAGCGCGCAGGCGTGGCCGATTCTCATGGATCGTACGCCCTACGGTGTGGCACCCTACGGCCCGGACGCGTACCGAACCTCACTCGGCCCGAACGGGACGCGGTATCTGGAATCGGGATTTATTTTCGTGTATCAGGACGCGCGCGGGCGATTCAACTCGGAAGGGGAGTACACCGAGATGACGCCGCATAAGGACGTGAAGACAAGCGCCGCGGATGTGGACGAGAGCAGCGACTCATATGATACGATTGACTGGCTGATCAAGAACGTCCCGCAGAACAATGGAAAGGTGGGGATCTACGGGACGTCGTATCCGGGGTTTTACACGACGGCGAGCTGCATTGACCCGCATCCTGCACTCAAGGCCTGTGCGCCCCAGGCGCCGATGACCGACGTGGCCAAGGGTGATGATCTTTTTCACAATGGCGCGTTTTATTTGGGCGCAAATTTTTCGTTTTATCAGGGCTACGGGCGGACGCCCCGGAGTCCGGGTCTTGGCCCAGATCCGCAGTACGATCGGCCGAATATGGGAGGCGATGCCTACAAGTTCTTCCTCGAGATGGGCCCCGTTGGCCTAGGTTCGCGGAAGTGGCTCCCCAAGGAGACCGCGCCGCTCTGGGATCAGGTGATGCAGCATCCGAACTACGACAGTTTCTGGCAGTCGCGCAATATTCGTCCCCACCTCAATAAGGTCGCACCGGCGATGCTGGAGACGGGCGGGTATTACGACGCCGAGGATCTGTTTGGTCCGTGGGGGACGTTTCGCGCGATTGAGGAGCTGTCGAAGGGAAAGAACGCGGGCAATCATATTGCCATTGGTCCGTGGTCCCACGGTGGGTGGTCGCGTGGCGATGGCACGTCGCTCGGAGCACTGCGGTGGGAGAGCAAGACCGCACCCTTCTTCCGCGACTCGATTGAGTTCCCGTTCTGGCTGCAGCACCTCAAGAATGGACCTGACGCCAAGTTGCCGAAGGTGCTCGTGTATCGCACCGGGGCTGAGAAATGGGATCGGTACGATGTTTTTCCGCCGAAGAATGCGCAGGCGAAGTCGTTGTACTTCCAACCCGGTGGTGGGCTGGCGTTCACGGCGCCGACCGCGACGAGCCGCACGGGAGCGGCAGCCTTCACAGAATATGTGAGCGACCCTGCGAATCCGGTGCCAGTGTCAGAGAAACCGACGGCACAGGGAATGCCGGGCACCTACATGACCGCGGACCAGCGGTATGCATCGGCGCGCGCGGATGTCGTGACGTATCGGACGGCGGTGCTAACCGAGGATGTGACAATTAGCGGTGCAGTGCGCCCGGTGTTGCATGTCTCGACCAGCGGCAGTGATGCCGATTTTGTGGTGAAGTTGATTGATGAATTTCCGGAGAACGCGCCGAACTGGCCTGGCGATAGTTCCGGGTTTAAGGTCGCGGGGTATCAGCAGCTTGTGCGCGGCGAGCCGTTTCGCGCGCGGTTCCGTCGGAGTTTCGAGCGGCCGGTCGCTTTTGTGCCGAACCAGCCCGACTCGCTGCGTTTCGAGATGCCGGAGATTCACCACACGTTCAAGAAGGGACACCGGATTATGGTGCAGGTGCAGAGTTCCTGGTTCCCGCTCGCGGACCGGAATCCGCAGACCTTTGTGCCGAACATCTTTGAAGCCCGCACCGAGGATTTTGTGAAGGCGACGATGCGCATTTATGCCGCACCGGCGAAGCTGAGCCGGATTGATGTGATGGTGACGCCAGAGTGAGGGCTGGGCACTTATCGTGGCGGTCGCTGATTGCACTGCTCGTTTCCGTGGTGGCAGCGTCTGGTCTCCGCGCGCAGGGGGGCGGGCCAACATCGGCGCGTGCGGTGCGCGTGTCTCGCCCACCGGTGATTGACGGGCGCGACACCGATGACGCGTGGTTGCTCACGCCACCGCTGCGGGATTTTCGACAGTTTGATCCCGGGGAAGACATCGACCCCGCGTTTCGAACAGAAGCACGCGTGGTATACGACGACCGCTACTTGTATGTCGTGGTCCGCGCGTTCGATCCGCATCCCGACAGCATTGTACGTTTGCTCAGTCGTCGCGACGTGAAGACGTCGAGCGATCAACTGAAGATCGTGATTGATGCGTTTCACGATCGGCGCACAGGCGTCGAGATGTCGATCAACCCGGCGGGGGTGAAGCGGGACTACTCGATCTATGGTGACGTCACCGAGGACCCCACGTGGGACGGTGTGTGGGACGCAGTGGCTAGCGTTGATTCACTGGGATGGGTGGCGGAGTTCCGTGTTCCGTTTAGTCAGTTGCGCTACAAGGATCAGGATGTGCACGAATTCGGATTCGGGATTTGGCGTGATATAGCGCGACTCAACGAGCGTGATTCGTGGCCGGTGTATCGTCGGTCGATTATCGGTTTCATGTCGCAACTTGGGACGCTGAGCGGCATTAGCGGAATTGCAAAGCCGCGCCGTCTGGAAGTGCTCCCGTACGCGGTGGCAAAATCGGACTCGTACTCGGCTACGGGTGGACCGGCGATGCGCTCGCGCTTATCCGGTGGAATCGACGTGAAAGCGGGGCTCACACCAAACATCACGATGGATGCCACCATCAATCCTGATTTCGGTCAGGTTGAGGCAGACCCCGCCATGCTGAATCTCTCCGCGTTCGAGATCAGGCTCGACGAGCGGCGCCCATTTTTCCAAGAAGGAGCTGGACTGTACCGTTGTTCTGGACCGTGCGAGGGACTCTTCTACGCACGCCGCATTGGGCGGACACCGCAGCTTCGCAGCGGCAACGACCCAGCGTTCACGCCGATTCTCGGTGCCGCAAAACTGACCGGGCAGTTCGCGAATGGCCTGTCGATTGGATTGGTGGACGCCATTACGGAGCGTGTGGTCGGCGGCGCAGGAACCACGATCGAGCCGCAGACGAATTATTTCGTGGCCCGTGCTGTGCAGGAGTGGAATGGCGGTCGTGCGCAACTCGGCACACAGATTACGAATGTCAGGCGTTCACTGGATGCAATCACCGCGCCCGTGTTGCGAAGTGATGCGACGACGGTGGTGCTCCAGGGTTATATCAATATTGGTGACGCGTGGCGACTGCTTGCCTACACAGCGAACGGACAGGTCAGCGGGAGCGCGTCATCGATTGCACTGACGCAGACAAGCAGCGTGCACTATTTCCAACGCCCAGATGGCGACACGCGGTACGACCCAACGCTCACCTCACTGAGCGGAATGGCCTACTCCGCACAATTAACCAAGCTCAAAGGGTGGTGGCGTTCGAATACAAACCTGCGCCGCGCTGATGGTGGACTGGAGCTCAATGATTTCGGATTTGTGAATACGGTCAATGACGAGCAAATCACGCAGCGACTCGATTTCCTCCAAGTCACGCCAACTCGCTGGCTGCGTGCAGCGAGTAGTTATGTGTCGATGGACGCGCACTGGACGACCGGTGGACTACCGACGGCTCGTGTTGCACAAGCACACGGCTCAGTCACGTTCCGCAATAGTTGGCAAGCCGCTGCGCGCGGCGGGCCGGCGCTGACGCAGTCGCCGGAGACTGGGATTCGGTTTGATCTCATTGGAGATCCGCGCCCTGATTGGGTGCCGCGAGCGGCCATCCGCTTAGGGAGATCGGATGAAGGGCGGTCGTGGTACCGCGGCGGCGATCTCAGCACGGACGTGCGCGTGTCGAGTCGCTACTCTGCAGGGATTACAACGTCGTTCGACCATGTGGTGAACGACCAGCAGTGGGCCGCGAATTTCGGTGCAATGGGAAGCGACACTACGCACTACACGTTCGCGCGTCTTGAGCAGAACATCATGACGATCACGGGGCGCGCGAACCTCACCGTAACGCCGACCCTGTCGTTCCAGCTCTACGCACAGCCGTTCGTCTCGACTGGGCATTTCAGTGACTGGCGCGAACTCGCACACCCGCGTGCTCCGCTGTACGCGGATCGATTCCGGCCGTTCAGCGGACCGAGTGCGATTCTCAAGGATTTCAACGTCAAACAGTTTAATTCGAATATCGTGATCCGCTGGGAGTACCGCCCCGCCAGCGCGCTGTTCGTGGTCTGGCAGCAGGGACGCGCGCAGAGCAACATGAACCTTGGCGACTTCAACGCCCCACGGGATGTGCGCGATCTCTTCAGCACACATCCCGATAACACGCTCGTCGTGAAACTGTCGTGGTGGTTCAACCCCTGAGCGGACCGCCGCTCAGGGGTCGTTCGCGCTGACGCGAGCGCTGACGCGAGCGCTGACGCGAGCGCTGACGAGAGCGCTGTGACTACGGCGCGATAGCAAGCGCAGCGATCAGACGGATGAGCGCATCTACGTCGCGCAGGTCGAGCACTTCGCCCGGGGTGTGGGAGTAACGCCCGGGCCAGCTAATGCCGAGGTTGGGTGCGCCGTAGGCGCCGACGGCAGAACCGTCTGTGCTTCCATGCGTCGTCCCAACTTGGAGCGGAATGTTGTTGGCCTTCGCGACGCGCATCACGCGATCGCGTTCGGCGCGGGGCGCAATGGATCCATCGTCTAGCCCGCGAAGCACGGCTCCCTTTCCGAGCGGTGCGTAGGCGAAGGTCGGCACTTCCAACGGCGTGTCGCTCGAGACGAAGGTGTCGATGGCGTATACACGCCGGAGTCCAGCGCCGCTCCGCGCTGCGAAAGCGCGCGCACCGAGGAGCCCCCCTTCTTCACCGGTGGTCCAGACGAGGATCACTTTGTGATTGAGTTTCGCGGGGTCGATCTTCTGGGCCGCCATGACCAGCGCGGTTGAACCCGTGCGGTCGTCGGAGGAACGCCCTGTGACTCGCGTCCCGGCAAGGCGTGCCGCGCGCTTGAGCCCGAGCACGGCAGCGCCGCTCTTTACGCCGCGGGCGGCTAAGCCTGCGCCGTCGAGTCCAAACCAGGCCAGGAGTCGGGGCGGCGCTTTGCCACGTGCGGTTTCGCGCGGTACGAAGACCCCGCGGAGCGCTTCGTTGGTGTTGCCGGTCGCATCGGGATCGAACACCAGCATCGCCGGCTGCCCTTCCCAGGCGGAAGAAATGACTCCGCCCTTTTTGGTCAGCGTCACATGGCCATCGGGCAGGATGCTGTCGACTTCGAAGGAGACTTCGTCGGTGTGCGCCACGAATGCCACCGAGTCTTTGTCTGGCCCGACCGCGACAATCAGGTTGCCGGCTGAGTCGACGACCGCGCGATCTGCCGCCCACTTGGGGAGCGAGGCGCGGATCGCGTTTCGGACGCGCCACTCGTGGCCTGGGACGCCCGGGAGGTCGAGGAGTGTGGTGACAAGCTTCTCGGTGGCCTCGTAGGCATCGGTACGGGGTACGCGGACCGGCGGCGGCACGGCCGCTGGGGCGATCCACGCGACGTCCGCGGCCAGGGTGACCCCCGCCGCCTGGGCAACGCTCTGGAGCAGCGCCCGGGCGTCCGCGCCGCTCACCGACTCCACGAGCGAGCCGGTGTAGCGCGACTTGGGCACAATCACCTTAGCCTGTGCGACCGTGGTGCGGGTGCTCACGTCGATGATTGAAAGCTCGTTTACCGGGCCGACCCGACGCAGCGCGCCGGTCAGGCCGTTCCAGCCGAACACATGTTGGGTAGAGATGATGAAAATGGTCTCTCCCGTTCCAACCGTCCCTTGGGCGGCCGTCGCAACCGCGGCGCAGCCCGCACGGGTTGCCGCGCCGGGGCCAGAGGCAAAGGACGCCCAAGTCCAGGGCGCGCGGTCAGGAATGACGGGGTCGAGCAGGGCGATCCCCAGCTTCTCGACTTCGGCGCGCGACGACGCCCCGACGTCCACCCAAAGCTGATCAACACCGACAATTGTGGTGTCGGCGCGGTGTTGGCGAGTAAAGTGGCCGTTCGCGATTGCCACAACGCCATTGACGGGCTTCCCGGCGGTATGGATCTGGACCCGCGTGGCCTCCAGGAACTGATCCGCCAGCGGATGCTGGAGCGTCGTTCCAGACCGGTGGAGCCGCAGGTAGCCCTGGTCCGTGATCTGGCTGACGACGTAGGCGGTGACGTCCAAGCCACAGGCTACCACGCGGCGGGGTGTTCCCTGCCCCACGCGCTTGATCCAGTTCCCGGACTGATCGCGGGTCCAGCCGGCGAGCAACTGACCGAGGGAGGGAGTCGCGAGATCTTCGGCGCCCGGCGCGGCCGAGAGCGAGATCCAGCGGGAAAGGGCGTCGGCCGTGCGCGCGTCATCGGCCGACTGGGCGCGGATGACCGAGGGGAGGCCGACGAGGGCGAGGAGCGGGAGGAGAGCGCGGAAGGAGGGTCGCATGAAGAGATGTTATCAGCCGCCGCACGCCGTGGCAACGAGGCGACCCTTCGCGCCGGGCGTTATGTTCTTGGGCACGCCTCAAGTCCCGGACCATCCCCGCCGGATGGGAGCTCCCGAACCGACGCAACCGTGTACGCGATCGCCATCATCAGATATCGTCGCCCTCTCGAAGACATCCTTGCCGGCCAGGACGAGCACCGCGCGTATCTGCGGGGGCTGCACGAGGCCGGCACGTTGCTCGCGGCTGGGCCCATGGATCCGCGCTCGGGCGGCATGCTATTGCTGCGGGTGAGCGACACCGATGCGGCCGCGGCGCTCAACCGCGTACGCGACGGTGATCCGTTCACGGTGCACGGACTGGCCCAATACGAGCTCGTCCAGTGGAAGCCCGTGATGGGCCTTGAGGCGCTCGACCGGCTGTGACCCAGAAGCTCGTCACGATCGTCACCGGCTGCTACAACGAGGTGGAGAACGTCCGCCCGTTGTACGAGGCGCTGCAGGCCATCTTCACGACGCGCCCGCAGTACCGCTTTGAAATTCTTTATATCGACAACGCAAGCCAAGACGGGACGCAGCACATCTTGCGTGCGATTGCTGCCGAGGATTCAAGCGTCAAGGTGATTCTGAATGCCCGGAATTTCGGGCATATCCGCTCGCCGATGCACGGCTTGATGGAAGCGCGCGGCGATGCGCTGATTATCATGGCGAGCGACTTTCAGGATCCGCCGGAGATGATCACCCAGTTCCTCGACCAGTGGGAGGCGGGGCACAAGGTCGTGATGGGGGTGAAGGAAAAGAGCGAGGAGTCCTGGCTCTTCTACCAGCTCCGCGAGCAGTACTACCGGATGCTCGCCCGCATGTCCGACGTCAAGCTGGTGAACCAGACGACCGGATTCGGCCTGTACGACCGCGTAGTGGTCGAGGCGATCCGCAAAATCGACGATCCGTATCCGTATTTTCGTGGCCTCATTGCCGACGTCGGCTTCGAGCCAGCGCGGGTTCCCTTCACGCAGCCTCGGCGCGCGCGCGGGATTTCGTCGCAGAACTGGTATTCGCTGTATGACATTGCCTTTCTCGGCATCGTGAACCACTCCAAAATTCCGTTGCGGATCGCAACAATTCTTGGCTTTTGCCTCGCCTGCCTCAGCATGCTGACTGCGACCGGCTACCTGATTTATAAGTTGCTGTACTGGGACTCCTTCTCGGTCGGCGTAGCGCCGGTGCTGATTGGGTTTTTCCTGTTGTCGTCGGTGCAGTTGGTGTTCATTGGAATCGTTGGCGAGTACATCGGGTCGATTTGGACGCAGGTGCGTCATCACCCCTACGTGACTGAGAAAGAGCGGATCAACTTCTGAGCCCCATCGGCGCGCTGGTCCAGAGTCTTCGAGACCCACGGGTTCGAGGGGCGGTACTCAGTCGAGCGATCAGCCTCGGCGGTGCGCCTATCACGTTGTGGCTCGTGGCGTCGCAGCTCCGCACCGCTGATCAGGGGCTCTACTTTACCCTCTTTGGTGTCGTGATGTTGGCCCAGTTCATGGAGATGGGGCCAGCGACCATTGTGGTGCAGTTTGCGAGCCACGAGGCGGAGCCTCTGCAGTGGTCAGCGGGAGGACAGCTGACCGGTGGCGTCACTGCTCGCACGGCAATCAGCGTGCTATTGCATACAGCGCTGCGTTGGCATGCGCGCCTCGCGCTGATGCTGGTCGCAATCGTAGGGGTAGGCGGTGCGTTCGTGTATGCGCCCCGTCAGGCGTCGATGGCATTCCTCGTACTTTGGTTCTCGACGACTCTGCTGGTTGCCGTGTATATCATGATTGTGCCGTTTCTCGCGATTTGCGAGGGGACGGGGGCGCAAGTTCCGCTGCAGAGTATGCGAGCCGTGCAAGCCGCTGGTGTTCTGCTTGCTCTCTGGTCGGGGCTGCTGCAGCGGAATGCGTTGCTCGCGTGCTGGCTCGCCGCGTTTGTACAAGTTGGCATCGCGGGGAGTTGGTTGGTGTTGACGCGCCGCGGACTGCTGCGTGCACCAACGACGCTTCCGTCGAAGCTCGCCGGCACCGACGGCTCAACGCTCGGCGGAAAACTGGACGGCGAGCAGCGTCGGAGTGCGCAGCTTTGGTTCGCGCTCCACTTTTCCTCGCAGTTGATTGCACCCGTGCTTCTCTTGGCACAGGGAGGCGATCAAGCGGGGCGCTTTGGTCTCACGTTGGCAATGACCGTGGCGCCGGCTTGGCTGGCCACGGCGTGGCTGCATGCACGACTACCCGGATTCGGCGCTCTCGTGGCCACGCAGCGTCTGCTCGAGTTTGACCGCGCAGCGAAGCAGGCGGTGGGACAAACGCTCCTCGTGTTCTGCGGGGCAGCAGTTGCGGTCCTGTTACTGCCGGTTGCGCTGTTGCGCTGGCTCCCCGTGCTCGGGGTTCGCGTACTTCCACTCCCCGCGATTGGCGCGATGCTCGGCGGCGCGCTTGCGCTGTTGCTCTTACAGGCAATGTCGGCGTGGGCGCGGTCGTTCCGTGACGAAGCCATGCGGACGCCGGTGGTGCTCACCTGCGCAGCGATGGCGTTCGGCGGGATCGGGGCCGGCGTGGTCGGTGGAGCGAGCGCTGCGGCCGTTGGCTATGGCGTGGCCGGATTGCTCGGACTCATCCCCACACTGATGGTGTTCTCCCGCCACCGCGTGAAGCTGCTGCGGGAGTGATCGCAGCGCCGAGCTCAGTCTTCGGGCCAGGGGGGCACGAGGAGGTTCCGCGCAAACTCGTCGCGATCTAGGAAGGGGGCCATATCTTCGAGTGGCGCCGACACCATCCGACCGTCGGGTAGGGCACGTGAACTCAGCTTAGGCTCGAACGTCTGTTCAGGGTCGAGCACGAGTTCACACACGCAGGGCCCTTCCATGTCGAGCGCTTCCCGGATTCGCTGCTCGAAGGCAGCTCCCGACGCGCGCACATATGGCAAGCCGTACGCCGGTGCCAAACGCGACAGATCTGGAAACGAGATCCCGCTCGATGCATCGGCGCCAATCAAGCGCTTGAAGAACCCACCCTGCGACATGCGCATGGAGAGATAACCGCCGTTGTTGAGCACGAACAGCTTTAGCGGAAGACGGTGATGTGCCACGGTCTGCAGCTCCTGGATATTCAGCTGCACGCTGCCGTCGCCGGCAAGACAGATCACACGCTTCCCGCCACGCGCCACCGCCGCGCCAATCGCCGCCGGCAGGTCATAGCCCATCGAGGCGCTCCCGCTGTTCGTGAAGACCCGCTGCGTGCCGCGGATGGTCGCAACTTGGTTGGTGATGACGCAGGCCGAGCCATCACCACAGGCGACCACGTCGTCGTCGGCAAGCTGCACGAAAAGTCGGTCCAACGCATGGTAGGGATTCACGAGCTCGCCCTGCGTCGTCCGGTGCCGCGGCTGCACGACTGAATACTTGGCGACTCGCTGGCGCACCCACTCGACCCAGGCGGTGTGTCGGTCAGACAGCATCCCGCGCTCGACGATTGCGGCCTGCATTGACTCGAGGAACTCCCGGGCATCACCATGCACCGCAAGGTGCGGACGCACAGTGGGTTTACGGAGTTCGGCCTCGTCGGCATCCACTTGTGCGATCCATGCATGTCGCGCGAACGACTTCCAGTTGTAGCTCACCTGACGGATGTTCAGCCGTGACCCGATGACCAGCAGCACATCGCTATTCTGCACGGTGAAGTTCCCAGCGCGATCTCCTACCGATCCGGGCCGTCCACCGTACAATGGAAAATCTCCGGGCACGGCGTCAATCGCGGTCCAGCCGGTCACGACCGGAACGCCGAGGGCACGCACAACGTCAAGGAGCAGTGCCGACGCTGACGCGAGTCGCACGCCGGAGCCGACCATCACCACCGGCCGTTCTGCCGCGGCAATGCGATCGAGGATCGTGGCCACATCGCTCTGCCGGACGGCGGGAGTCTGACTCGCGGCGTCCTCGCGTGGATCGTAGCCGCGCAGAGTGGCGGCGTCGACCAGACTCGCCTGCACGTCAATGGGGACGTCGATCCACACCGGCCCCGGACGCCCACTCGTTGCAAGGTGCAGCGCCCGCTCAATCACATAGCGGGCATCGGCCGGATTGTCGAGCGAGACGGCATACTTGGTAACGCCGCGCGCCATGGCGAGGACATCTGCCTCCTGGTCACCGAGCTGCCGGAGTCCGGAGCCTGGGAAATTCGCAGCGACCGTCTCACGCTTGACCTGCCCGGAGATGACGAGCATCGGGATAGAATCCGTCCACGCGCCGAACACGCCGTTGAGCGCGTTGATGCCTCCCGGGCCGGTGGTGACGTTCACGAGCGCAGGCCGACCCGTCACGCGGGCCCATCCTTCAGCGGCCATCGCCGCGCTCTGCTCGTGATGCATGCACAACCAGGACAGCCCGGGGGTGTAGCCGACGGCGTCGTTGAGGAACATCGCCCCGCCGCCGGTGACGAGAAACGCCTGCTCGACGCCAAGTGCGACCGCCCGCTGGACGAGATACTCTGCGACGCGCACTACAACCCGCGGTTCAAGATCTGGCGCCGCATATTCTCGTTCTTCCCGTAGGGCGAGTCGATGTCATCGACGGTGATTGCGGCGTCCTTGGCACACGACTTCAGCATGCGGTGACCGAACTTGCCGAGCATCAGCTCGCGTGTGGAGAGCTGTCCCTTCTGGAGCGGGATGGCCATGTAGATGTCGCTCTCGGTCATGAGCTCGCCCACCGCGATATCGCGGGCCGCGTACACGCCGCGAATGTACGAATCGAGATAAGCTGTTTCGCGGTCAAGCGGTACCAGACGCGAGGTCTGCGCGTTGCCGCAGAACTCCCGTGCGCGCTGGTACGCCTTGAACCAGCTGTCCACCTGCTCTGGCAGCGACGAATATTGCGCCACCGCGACGCCGTCCGCGTCAATGTCGATGTGCCGTTCGAAGGTGCGGGCGCCTTTTCCATAGGCGATGTGCATCGACGTGCTCCAATCGTGATACTCGTGGCACGAGTATCCGATGGTGTGTCCCTGATACCGGTGGCGCAAGAAGTCGATCTGATGGAGCTGTGCTTCCGAGTCCTCGTGCGGATACGCGGCCACACAGTGGTTGATCGCCAGCGGGATGTTACGTCGCTCGAAGAACGTGACGAGGTCGTCCATATCCTTGAGCGGGGTGCCGCCGAACGAAACGAGGACAGGCTTTCGCGTGGCCGCAATCCGCTCAATGAGAAGCCAGTCGTTGCTATCCGCACTCGCGATCTTAATGATCGGGAGCTCGAATTCCACGCACAGGTCCACGGAGCGCTCGTCGAACGGTGTCGCCATCGGGATACACCCGCTCTTCCGAATATGCTCAACGATCTCGCGGTACTCGGCGTTCGTGAGCTTGGTCTCGAGCACGCGGCGCACATAGCGGATGTCCGTGCGATCGCGGAAGTCTGGATGCACGAACCGCTCGGCATCACGAAACTGCAGCTTGATTGCCGCACGCACGCCGTTGAATCGCACCACACGCGAATGGGCGCGCACGATCGCCAGAGCGCGGTCGAGGCTCCCGAGGTGGTTGTTCGTCATCTCGAGGACGAAGAGATCCTCGAACGGGTCGTGGTTAATCATCAGGATGCCTTAATGGATGGCTGAAAGATATCACGGAACGAGTTCACGATGGGGTGGCAGGGCGCGCCGTCGTGAGACGCATCCCCTGCACACGTGTGGTGCGCGCGTCATATCCGCACTCTCGCAGCAGTTGCTCGACGGTGCCGTCCGTGAAACGTCCACCCACGCGGTGCTGCGTGTCGATCACGAGCGTCGGCCGATGCTGCCGGAGCCAAGGACGTGCCTGCTCAATGATCTCGATTTCGGCCCCTTCGACATCCATCTTGATGTAGCGCGGGACCCCCCCGGCCATCGCCGCCGCCGCCTCAAGTGTCAGCGTACGGACATCGATTGTCCGAGCCAATCCGGCTCGCTCGACGATGTCCGTAAACGCGGCTCCCAGACTCGCCTCGGCGTTGAATCTCCGGGTACCGCTAGAACCGGCAATCGCTTCGGGATGGACGTGCACCCGCGTGAGCTGGTGCTGGCGCACGTTGCGCTCTAACATCTCGCGATTGCCGGGATCGGGTTCGAACGCGTGGACCCTCCCCGTGGGACCGACGGCTCGCGCCAGCAACCAGGTGGCAAGCCCCGAGTTCGCACCGAGGTCGAAGACGAGGTCGCCGGTCGCGGGCACGACGTCTGAGAGGAACGCGTCGAGGATCGCGATGCTCTCAGTCGGCCCAGCGAGCCAGAACGGGATCCCCAGCGCTGGTACCGTGTGATTGCGCGGGACCGAATAGTCACGGACAGCCGCGTCGCCCAAACTGCCGACCGCATGGAAGTAGCTGTCGAAGTGGTGTGCGATCTCGGGCGCGAATTGCAGGTGCGCGTCGGACAAGACGACGGTCCGCCCGTCGCGGTGCACGCTCACGCTTCCCGATGCGAACGAGAGCGTGCCTCCCTGCTCGCGCACCTTCCGTTCGACGAGCCACAGCGCGAGTCGCCGGACCAGCGGCCGCATCATGGGCGCTCGTCCTAGTAGCCGCGCAATCATGTCGCAGCCCCGCTTCGCCGATGGCGCCACCACTCGAGCGTCCGGAGGATAGCCTGGTCGAGTGAAACCGTCACGCCGAGCCCCAGTTCGCGTTGCGTTCGCGATATGTCCGGCACATGCCACTGTGCGGATCCGCCTGGCACCGGATGTCCTTCGACGCGCACCGCCACTCCTGCCGCCGCCGCAATCCGCGTCGCGAGTTCGCCGATCGTCACGCACTCGTCCGATCCGACGTTGTAGGCGCGCGACGCGCCTCCGTCGAGCAGGATCGTCCAGAGCCAGTCGGCGATGTCCGTCGCGTAGAGGAAGCTACGGACCGGCGTTCCGTCGCCGCCCACGACCACAGGTCCGCCAGCCAGTGCATCGCGCACGAAGTTAGGAAACGCAAAAGCCGAGTCGAGTGGCAACCATGGTCCACACATTGAGAAACCGCGCGCAAACGACACGCGAGGGCCCCCATTTGAGGCGGTCGCCAACAACCAGTTTTCAGCCTTTCGCTTAGCCAACGCAAGTCGTGTTGCGGGCGTGTGTCCGACGGGAATCCCGGGATCTTCCTCTCGGATGGGCGACGTGGGAGTCCGATGTTCGCCGCTCACGGAGCCTGAACTGACCTGCAGGAACGCCGTAGCGCCTGCAGCGACCGCCGTCGCATACACCTGAGCAGTCCCGTCAACGACGAGCGACTCAGCGGCAGCAGGATCGGCCGCGACTGCTCCGGCCGGGAGCGTATTCCCCGCGTGCACCACAAAATCGACAGGCGCGTCGAGGACCATCGGCGATCGTACGTCGCCGCTGACGATGGTCAGCCACGAGGCGTCGCGTACCCAAGGTGCGCGCTGCCGGAGTCGCTCGGCGTCGCGCACCCAGGCGGTCACGCGCGGACCGTGACCGAGTCGTCGATGGGCATGTTCAATGGTGTGCAGCAACACGGTGCCGACGAATCCCGTCGCGCCAGTGAGCAGCACCGAGGTACCATCAAGTCGCCGCCAACGAGGCGCCGTGGCGACGATTCCGCTATCGAGGTCTTGATCAAGCCCGCTCGTCATCGCATGATCTTCAGGTGCGGACGCCGTCACGGCAGAACGCGCGCAGGCTCTCTACCATCCACGCCAGCATGGGATCGGTCAAGCCGGGCCAGGTGCCGATCCAGAGCGTTCCGTGCATGACCTGATCGCTCTTGGGCAGATCGCCGACGACGCGGACTTCACGCCCCGCATACGCCGGCTGCCGCACGAGATTCCCCCCAAACAATACTCGGGTTGCAATCTTTCGACTCTCGAGGAACCGGACGAGATCTGCGCGTTGAAATCCTGCGGTTTCGCGCACGCGCATTGGAAACCCAAACCAGGACGGCTCTGCCTTAGTGTGCACCGCGGCAAACTCCAGCACATCAGAGAGCGAATCGAGCTGCGAACGCAGAAAGGCATAGTTGCGTCGACGCGCCGCGATGAACCCCTCCACGTGTGCGAGCTGCGCAACACCGACGGCCGCCTGCATGTCGGTGAGCTTCAGGTTGTAGCCGATATGCGAATAGATGTATTTGTGATCGTAACAGGGCGGGAGTTCGCCGAGTTGCCAGTCAAAGCGTTTGCCGCAGGTGTTGCTCTGTCCTGTTTCGCACCAGCAATCACGCCCCCAATCGCGGAACGATTCGACGATCTGCTTCAGTTTGGGCGACGAGGTGAGCACACACCCACCCTCACCCATCGTGATGTGGTGCGCCGGATAAAAACTGACGGTCGCGAGGTCACCGTACGTCCCAACGGAGCGGCCATCGAAACGCGCGCCGACCGCGTCACAGCAATCCTCGATGAGCCAGAGGTTGTACTGTTTGGCAAACGTGGCAACAGCTTCGAGGTCGTACGGATTCCCGAGCGCGTGCGCGATGATGATTGCGCGTGTGCGCGGCGACCGCGCGGCCTCGAGCTGCGAGACGTCGATACCGTATGACGGCAACTCGATATCGACGAACACCGGCACAAGCCCGTTCTGGAAGATTGGGTTGACCGTGGTCGGGAATCCAGCCGCGACGGTGATGACTTCGTCACCGGGCTTCAAGGCGCGGTCGCCGAGCGAAGGGGATGTGAGCGCCGAAACCGCGAGCAGATTCGCGGACGATCCCGAGTTCACGAGAATCGCGTGACGCGTCTCCATCAGCTGTGCAAACCGACGTTCGAACGCTGTCGCGAAGCGCCCCGTAGTCAGCCAGAAATCGAGGCCGGCGTCCACGAGATGTTGCATATCGCTCGCGTCGTACACGCGCCCTGAGACAGGAACCGGAGTTTCCCCAGGCACAAAAGCGGCGGTCGGAGGATGCGACGTCGCGTGATACTCGGCGACGAGCGCGAGTATCTGCGCGCGGAGCGCAGCCGTGGATTCGACATTGTGCTCAGCCACGCGCGAGGTGGTTGCGATACCAGGCGATTGTGCGGTCGAGTCCTTCGTCGAGCGTGAAGGCGGACGACCACCCAAGGACGCGGCGGGCCTTGGCGGCGCTGAGCCACTGGTGCTGGATTTCGTGCGGTGCGTCGGCCCGGATGTCCAGTTCGAGTGTGCTACCGAGTCGCTGCATAATCGTCTGCGCAAATGTCAGCACATCACGCTGCAGCTCATTCGAAAAGTTGAACGCTTCGCCTCGGAGCTCCGGCCGCCCGTGCAACTGCTCCGCGAGACACAGATACGCGCCGGCCGCATCCTCGACGTAGAAATAATCTCGGACCATTGTTCCGTCGGACCGCAGAACCGGCCGATTACCGCGGAGCGCAGCGCGGATGATCCCTGGGACAATACGATTCCAGTTGAGGTCGCCACCGCCGAAGAAATTTCCGCACCGCGTAATGGCTACGGGAACACCGAAGGTGAGCGCATACGACCGGGCAATCATGTCTGCGCATGCTTTGCTGGCATCGTATGGATTCACGCCTAACAACGGCGATGACTCCGTGTACGGCAACTCTTCCTGTTCTCCATACGCTTTGTCGCTAGACGCAATGACAACGGAGCGCACAAGAGGACTCCGTCGGACTGCTTCCAGCAGCGCCCATGTGCCGCGCACGTTCGTATCGAACGTGGAAACAGCATTTCGATTTGCCACGCCGACCGTCGATTGCGCCGCTAAATGAAAGACCGTGTCGACTTCATACTCGCCTATCGCGCGTTCGAGCACGCGTTGGTCACGCACGTCGCCGTACACGAAGTTTACGGTGCTCATCGAGTCGCTTGTGAGCAACATGCTCTTCGGCACTCGATCACGAACGAGCGCCGTCACCGACGCGCCGGATCGCGTCAGTGCATCGACCAGCCAACTTCCTAAAAATCCTGTCGCGCCGGTCACAAGGACAGGACGGTCGCGCCAGTGCGAATGCTGCGTATGATGCGAATGCGTAGTCATGGTGTCGTTAACCAGGGGGCGTTGCCGCTCTGCCAGAGCGACTCGAGTAGTTGGAGTTCGCGAAGAGTATCCATGGGCTGCCAAAATCCTTCGTGGCGATAGGCATGCAAGTCGCCGCTCGCGGCGAGCGTTTCCATGGGTTCGCGCTCCCACTGAGTATCGTCATCAGCAATCAGGTCCAGCACACTCGGCTCCAGTACGAAGAATCCACCATTAATCCACCCCTCAGCAGTTTGGTGCTGCTTCTCTGCGAATGCGTGGACGCGGGTCCCGTCGAGCGTCAGGCTGCCGAATCGTGCTGGAGGACGAACCGCGGTCACGGTGGCTCGTGCGTGTTGGTGCCGGTGGAACGCGATGAGTGCCCCGATATCAATGTCGCCGATCCCGTCGCCGTATGTCATGCAGAACGTCTCGTCTCCAATCCATGGGCGGAGCCGTGCAAGGCGACCCCCGGTGTGCGTCGTCAGTCCAGTATCGACCAGATGCACCGTCCACGCGTCGCGGCTCGTCGCGTGCGACGCGACCTCGCGAGTGCCGAGATGCACCGTGACATCGGCACCTGCATCCCGATAATCGAGGAACCAACGCTGCGCGACCTCCGCCTTGTAGCCCAACGCGACCACAAACTCGTTGATCCCAAACTCCGCGTACCGACGCATGATGTGCCAGAGCATGGGACGCCCCCCGATCTCCACCATCGGCTTGGGACGCCGTTCGGTCTCTTCGGAGAGGCGCGTGCCTAGTCCACCCGCTAGAATCACGGCCTTCATGACATGGCTCCCGCGCGCAGGGATTTCGGCATCTTCGAAGCTAGCTAAGGGAGCGCTCGGAGCACTAGATGATGCGCCACCAGCAGGTGTCCGTTCAGATGGATTCTGGCGATCCCCGCCTCACGGTAGTAGCGCCGCGTGAGCGACTCCAGCGCATGGTCGCCGTACTGGTGGTTGCTAAACTCCAAAAAGACCACATCCGTGGGACGATTTGGGTTTACCTGCAGGTCGATCTCGTCCGCATATCGCGGCACGATCAGATTCGTACGTTGCAGCGTTCGGCGGCGTGTGCGCGCGTCGAGCTGGCTCCACAAGTGCCAGCGCATCGAACGTGAGATCGCGACCCAAGTCGCATCGCCGATCCGTAGCTCCCGGAAGAGGGCGTTCTGGATGTGGTGGAAGCCCGTAAACTCTAAATTGTACACCAGCTCGTCGCGCCCGGGGCCGGAAAACTCTCCAGTAATAGAGGTCATTGTGTACATCTCGCGGTCACCAATCGAGAAGGTGCCGTAGACCGCTTTCGAAACGGGGTCCGCCGACCGGACGGCACCGAGCCCGAACAGGCCAACGAGCACAAGACCTGCGGCGATTCGGCCCACGACACTCACCCGCAGTCGGACCAGCGCCGCATAGGCCAGCAACAGAAACAGCGGATAGAGGACCGCGAAATAGCGCACATTGCTCCACGTGCGGAACGCGGTGAGCACATAGGTGAGCACAAGCGTCAGCACCGCGAGTGACACCACCAGCGATGGGTCGGCCCCGGCGAGCATGCGTGGCGCACGGCGCCGCAGGAATCTGTACCCGCCGACCAGTGCGTCGCCGGCGATAATCGCGCTCACAACCCAAGAAAACCCAAGGACAAAAATTCCTGCCGCGTAGCTGACGAATATCGGGTCCGTGAGATCGAAGAACCGGAACGCGTCAGCCGTTGAGGTGTTCCAGTCGTGTTTCCAAATCGCGGGCTGCGCGTTGGCGCTGGCGGTCCACCACACGAGGTACAGGCCGAACAGCGTCAGAGGCAGGAACGCTGGCCAGATCGGTGCGATACGCGCCAACCGAGCGCGGAGCGACATCCCACGAAGCGCAGGAGCCAGCACCCGGCGCCCGACTTCTACGGCGACGAGCGCACCGGCGGCGAACGCCCCCGTTTCCTTGCTGAAGGCAAGAAAGGTGCCGGCCACAGCCGCCCAGCCATAGCGGTCATGCACGAGCGCCGCATACATCGCCAGAAAAAATACGTACAGTCCGAAATCGGGATTCACCTGCAGCAGCGTCGACAACAACACTGGGTGCAACGCGCAGGCAACGGTCAGGACATTCAATGCACGCGCGTGCCCGTCCCCGGGGAACAGCGCCGAGGCCAACGCGCGGAACGACACGAGGGCGAGCAACCCGAGCAGCACGTTCATGAGCAACATCATCCCGGTGTCTCCGGGCGACGACAGTTGTGAGAGCGTGAGAATCGCGGCCCATCCATACGTTGGGTGACGAGCGCAACGCAGACTATTCAGATCGAATCCGTGCGTCGTCGCTGCGTCCACAATGCAGTTGGCATACACGTTCCCATCCCAAATCGGCACATACCCGCGCTCGGGCCAGAGCAACATGCCGAGCAGCGCGACAATCACGCCGAAGGTCAGAACTGTTTCACGCCGTTCGGCGGTCATCGCGCAATCTCCGAAAACGTCCGAGTAGATTCGTCGTACAGATACGCCGTACGATTGGGGGTCGCGAGTATGAGTCGACGGTTATCGTTGCCACGATCGTGCACAATCCACGAAGGAGAGGCGTCGAGCACCCCACCGTTTGCGACGAGTGAAATATGCATGGCACCTGCGCCTCGGTACGGAGCGTAGCGTACAAATACGACATTGGGTCGCTTCGGCAGTGCCGCGACCGACGCGACGAACGTGCGAGGAACCACGGAAAGTCGCCCCATCAGCTGGCGTGCATTCCCAATATCCCGAACCACGAGACCAGCGACCAGAACGGCCGCGAACGGTGCGACACGAAGCCCCGTCGAGGTCAAGGCCAGTACTCGCCGTGCGCCACAGGCCGTTGCGTAGGCCAGCGCTGGGAGCGCTTCCAAGTAATACAGCGTCCAGTCCGGCGAGTGTGCCTGCGCACCGTACGACACGATCAGCAGAAGCCCCGTTCCCAGCGCGAGCCATCCGGGTGCGCCTATCGCTGCGAGACCTATCAGAAAGCAGACCAACAACGAGAGTCGCCACGAGTCGAACGTATGGAGCGCGACGAAGAGCGTGCGCCAGGCAATCGTCCGCACGAGGGGCTCGCGGACCTGCTGCTCCTTGACGCCGCGGAGAAACGCCCGCACCTGCTCCATTTCTGCGGGAACCACCCGTTCCGGCGGCGCCGGATCGACCCGAAATCCCGGAACATCAAAAGGGAGGTACTGACGCGTGTAGCTCGCGAGTGGTGTCTCTCTCCAGTTCCCCGTCGTCCGCCAGCTCCAGAGCGGCAAGAACATCAGTACCATGGTGCCGGTCGCGATGCCGATGGCCACGTTGCGCCATGTCCCGCGCCATGTCCCGCGCCGCACGAGATCCACCATCACGACTCCCGCAATCGGGATGGCCAGCGCGACGGCGGTATACGGGCGGGTGACCGCGCACCACCCAATCGACAGGGCGAGCACCACCATCGGTCCACGACGCCGACTCGCGCGCCACTCGAGTAGCGCCCACCACGCAACGAGCCAGCACAGCGAGCTTGTAACCTCAGAGAAATAGCTCGCCCGCCACCGGAGATTCCCGAATGTCCCTAACCAGAACAGCCAGGTTGCGAGCGCGACCCCACCTCCACGCACCCGACGGGCCAGCGCAAATACGAGTGCGCCAGTCAGGCCACTCAGCACGAGTGGCATCAGCATCGGCCAGCCAAGCATGAAGCCGAGCGCGATGACAATCGCGTGGCCTGGCGGATACTTCGCCGCGAACACCGGTGTCACGAGCACATACATCTGCTCAAAGAACTCGGGGATCACCGGCGCCGGCTGAGACCAGGCGCCGTGCGCATACTGCCCAGCCTGAAGCCAGTAGGCCCACTCGTCGTGCATCACGGGAACCCCAGCGGTTGCCGCCCAGACCCACCACACGGCGAGCGCCGTCAACACACCAACGATCGCTGGTACCCGACGATCCGCAAGCCATAGGGTTGGCATCGTTCGCCCCACGCTCACCCTTCCCCCTCGTGATACACCATCTCGAGGTTCACATCCCACAGTGCGGAATCGTCATCCTGGCCCGCGACGATTTGATCCACCGCCATCATGGCGGTGAGCATGGAATGGTCCTGATTGTTGTATCGATGCATCCCGTTCCGGCCAACGCAGTACAAGTTCGGGACACTCGTGACCCACTCTCGAACCTCGTTCAGCCGCACGTGGGTCCCGAAGTACGCGGGATAGGCTTTTGGCATCCGCAACACACAGCCGTCGAGCACGTCAGTGCCAAGCGCAAATCCAATCTGTTCGAGTTCTCGGGCCGCGAGCGCAAGCAACGCGGTATCGTCAGCATCCCAGAGCGCGTCGTGTTCGTCTACGAAATACTCAAGGCCGATCCAGACTGTGTGTTCTGGATCGGCGACGAGATATGGGCTCCAGTTATTGAACACTTGAATGCGCCCGACTTTCACGTCGCGATCCTGCACATAAATCCAGTTGTCGTCCACCCGCGCCTGCGGCGGACGCCCTTTCTCTAGCACATGCAACTTCCGCAACAATAATCCGACCGTGAGGAAGTCGCGATACTTCAATCCCAGTGCCACCTCACGCACATGCGCTGGCGGCGCCGGCGTCGTCATGGTGACCAGCTCACGGATCGGCATGGTCGAGAAGAAATAGTCGCACCGCACCTCTTCGCGTCGTCCACTGGTCTCGTCCAGCACGGTGACATGCGACACACGGCCCTCCGTCAGCCGCACACCGACGACACGCGCACCGAGCCGAATCTGCCCGCCCGCATCGCGCACCTGCTGGGCCACCGTCTCCCACATTTGTCCTGGACCGCGCTTCGGGTAGAAGAACCGCGTAATCAGTGACGTCTCACGGGCCTCTTGTTGCTTCCGAAAATCACTCGACAACAGATCGCGCACCGCATGCGACAGCGCACGCGTCAGCGAGAGTCCCTTGATACGCTGCGCACCCCAATCAGCGCGAATCTCGCTACACGGCACCCCCCACACCTTCTCCGTGTAGTCCTTGAAGAAGGTCTCGTACAGCCGCTTCCCGAACCGATTGATAAAAAATGCGTCGAGAAAGGTCTCGTCGCGCCGCGGGAACAGCTGTGCCTTCAGGTAACTCAGCGTAATGAGCGCCGTGTTCACCAATCCAAGTCGCCACGCCACCAGAAGCGTGATGCTGAGTGGATACGGAAAGAACGCGCGCCCAAAATAGATCCGCGACAACCGCGGGCGCTGCAGCATCACCTGTTCTTCGCGCTCAGGATCAGGTGCAGCGCGCCGTTCTTCGCGAACCCGAGTCCCGTCGACCGCCTCCGGGGCCAACGTACGAACGAGCGCATCCGTTGCGTACTCCACGTCGAGTGAACGCCACGCCGCATCAGCGGCCGGCGCGCCCTGCTGCGGCAACTTGGAGAACCACCACTGCATGACGCGCTCGCTCTTGCTGAAAAAACGATGCCCGCCAATGTCTATACGGTTCCCGTGATGCGCATACGTCTGCGCAATCCCGCCAATCGCCTGCGTGCGCTCGAAAACAATTGGGCGAATGTCCGTGCGGGCCAGTAACTCCCACGCGGCCGTTAGTCCCGCAGGGCCGGCACCCGCGATGATTGCGATTTTCGGCGCGACCGGCGTCATTCTTTTCCCTCCACGCGCCGCGTCAACTCGGCGAGCCGAAGCGTGACACCGCCCGAGGTCACCCCGCCAGCGTCGCGCACCGTGTAGCGAGTGCGTAGCGACTCACGCGCCGACGCCGTGATGGGCCATTCCACCAGCCACGCGTGCTCCACCGACTCCGCACCGCGCGCGAGCTCCTCTGTGTACACGAGGGACACCGCAACCCCTCCGGTCATCACGCGCCGGGACGTCACCGCATCCACCGGCGTCACGGCATGCCACTGTCCATAGATCGACATCGCGACAACCTCACCGCGCCCGGCACCGATACGCACCATCGCCGAGTCCATCGCATGAGCAAAATCTGTGTATTGCAGATTGTACACGAGCTGATCCCGCCCTCGACCGCAACACTCCCGCGCGACATGCGTCATGTCGTACATCACACCGGAGCCGGTCGAGAATGTCCCTGCAACCCGCTCCATGACAGGATCCGCAGAACTCCAAGACGCTGACACCAAGAGCATCCCCCACCCGAAGACGAACCCGCGAGAAATCCAGCGCGGTACTGCCGCTGCGCGCGCCACCACCAGCATTGCCAACGGCACGAACGGCAGCGCGAAGACAAAGTAGCGCACGTTTCCAAACGTGCGGTACGACGTCACGAGCACCAGCGCCACACCAAATGCCCAACCGACGCGCACGGTAGAGCTCGTGATATCTCGCCACGACGCCACTCGGACCGCAGCGACCACGGCCCCGATGAGGCCTGCGACTGCGACCCACTGATAGTTCAGCACACCCATAAGCACGCCGTAGTTGAGCAGTTGCCGGTTCCACAGATCAAACGGATGGAAGTTGCTCGACGTCGCAACCGTCGCGCCTGCGACATACATCGGCTCAGGCTGCGGCAACGCGAGAAATCCGGCGAACACCAGGAGCGGAACCGTCAGCACGATGCTCGTCCGTACCAACTCGCCACGGGTCATCGAACGCCACCACATCACGAGGGCGGCGGCCCCGTAGAGCATCAGCCCCGTCTCCTTGGAGAAACTCATCAACGTTCCAAAGATCACGACCTCGACCAGCTGCCCTCGCGCGACGCCGGCAAACATCCAGAACGCCCACGCTGTAAGCGCGAGATCGAGATTCGGCTGCAATACCGTGCTCAGGAACGAGGGATGCACCGCGAGTGCTATAACAAGCAGCGCGCGCTCACGACGCGCGTCGCCATCTAACACTGCGTGGGCCAGTCGGTCCAGTCCCGCCAGCGCGATCGCCCCGAACAGCAGACTGGGCAGGAACAGCGACGTGGCGCCCGGAATCGTCCACAGCGTTCCCAGCGCCATGATCAATCCCCATCCGCCCGATACGTGCCCCTCGCACCGCACCGCGATCCCAGGCGCATCGAGCGCACATCGTGCGAATGTCCATCCATCAAAGAGCGGCACGACATCACGGGATGACCACAACAGGAGGGTCATCGCGAGCACAGCCGCTGCGACGTGCGGCCACGCGCTGTGCCACCAGCGATCCCCTCGCCACTCGGACTCGTCAACTGACACGCGGTCCAGACCGCTCACGCCCGCGCCAGCCGTACGTTCGCTTTCGCCAGTACTGTTCCGAGCACCAGTGCTACGAGGTAGCCGTAGGGAAGCCCTGCGGCGACCACGCCCAGAAAGAGCGCTAACGACAACTCCCGCGCGTCGCCCCCGAGGTCACGGAGCAACGACAGAATTGCCACCCCCTCAAACAACAGCAGCACACCCAGCATCGGCTTCGGAAAGAAGAGTGCGATCTGCCCGATGCTCCCGCCGAACAACAGACCGACCGTTGCGAGGGTCGCTCCAGCGATGATCACCGAGCCTCCCGTGCGTCCACCGAACGCGTAGTGCCCCGCCATCCCGCCCGACCCGTGACACACGGGAATCCCACTCACCATCGGACTGAGCAGGTTCATCAACGAGTACGTGATTCCAATACGACGAATCGGAAGCGGCTCGCGCTCTGGGAAGAGATCCATCGCCACTTGCCGCGTCGCGAGCACCGAGTTGCCGAGCGAAAGCGGAATTTGCGGGAGCGCGAGCAACACAAACCCGGTCCACAGCTCGCCACCAGTCGGCACATGCACCACCGGCAGATGCAGCCCCACGGCGCCCAGCACGCTTGGACTCGCCCCACCCATCGTGAGCGCAAACACTGCCCCCAGGGCGAGGACCAGCGGTGCCGGCGGCCAACGGCGATTGCCCATCAATAGCACCACCACCGCAAACGCGACCGCGGCCAGCACATACCCACCCACGCCGGCCGAGGGGACGTACTCCGCAACCGCGATTCGTCCGAGCTGCAATCCAAGCCCGCACTGCAAGCCGCGCACCACAACTCGCGGCACGATCCGCGCGAGCCAGTCGAGAGCCCCCGTGAGTGTCAGCACTAGCATCAACAGCCCGATCGAGACTCCGCCACCAAACACCACGCCACCGGCCACCTTCTGGGCAATCACAATCGCGGCCACGGCCTTCAACGGTTGCACGGGCATTGGGAGGCGATACACCAGCCCCGTGAGCACCTGTAGCGCCCCAAACGCCACGAGCACACTGGTCGCGTCGAGCCCCGCGGCCGCAATCATGCCCACCATCAACGGCAACGAGGTCCCCAAGTCGCCGAAGGCGCCGGAAACTTCATTGCGATCAAACCGTAAAGCGAGTGTGCGGCTAGGCATAGGGGATATATTCGGTTAGGACAGTTCCGACAACCAGGGATTCCATGACAGAGCTCGCGCTCGACATCAGAGGCATCTCCAAAAGATACGCGGAGCACACGGCAGTCCGCTCCCTGTCGCTCGCCGTCCCTACCGGGGCGGTGTACGGTCTGCTCGGCCCCAACGGCGCCGGCAAGACCACCAGCATTCGGATGATCCTCAATATCATCGCTCCGGACACCGGGACGGTCACCATTCTCGGCCGCTCCAATACCGACCCGGGGATCCTCGACCAGATTGGGTACCTCCCCGAAGAGCGGGGACTCTACAAGAAGATGCAGGTGCACCGCGTCCTGCGCTTCCTCGCGGAACTCAAGGGCGTGGACGCCAAAGAAGCCGACCGCCGCATCCACCAGTGGATGGAGCGCTTCGACCTCACCACCGCCGGCAAGGATTGGGGGGTCGCCAAGCTCGAAGAGCTCTCGCGCGGCATGCAGCAAAAAGTTCAGTTCATTGGCACCCTTATCCACGATCCCGACCTCGTGATCCTCGACGAGCCCTTCAGCGGCCTCGACCCGATCAACGCGCAGGCGCTCAAGGATACCGTCGTTGAGCTCAAAAAGCGCGGCAAAACCGTCATCTTCTCCACGCATCTCATGGACAATGCCGAACGCCTCTGCGACTCGGTGTGCATCATTGCTCGCGGCGAAAAGGTGCTCGACGGGACGGTGTCGGGGGTGAAAGCCGAGCATGGGGGGAACAACGTCGCCCTAGCCGTGGGAGCGGGAGGCACCGAGGTGCTGGCCGAGGTGCTGGCCAAGCTCCTCGCCGATCACACGATGATCGAGAAGGTCGACGACTCGAATCGGTTCTTTGAGATTCGTTTGCAGGCCGGGGCCGATCCTCAGGCACTTTTGCGTACGATTATCGCGGCCGGCGTCCCGGTGCAGCGGTTCGAACTCGTGCAGCCCTCGCTGCACCAGATCTTCCTCGAGAAAGTCGGCGCCACGGGTGTGGAGCCAGGGATGAGCGGACATGGCTAAGCTCTGGGTGGTGATCAAACGCGAGTATCTCGAACGCGTGCGCACCAAGTGGTTTATCATCGCCACGATCTTTGGACCGCTCTTCTTCGGCTCTATCATGATCGTGCCGGGGTACATCTCAGCGCGCACCGTGCGCGATTCAAAGATTGGGAACCTCCGCATCCTCGACGCCACCGGAACAGGCCTCGGCGCGCGCGTGGCCGCCAAGATGGCCGTCTCGCAACAAGCCGTTGGGAGCGCCACGCAGGTCATCACGCTCTCCAGTGCCGCACTGACGGAAGCGGAGAGCACGGCGACGATTGCGGTGATGCAGAAGAAGGATCAAGGGTATCTCGTGCTCGACAGCACCACACTCACGCGCCTCACCGCACGCTACGCAGGGAGCAATGCCTCCGCGTTCGGCGAAACCCAAGCCGTTGAGAACGCGGTACGTCAGTCCTTGCTCCAGACCCGCCTCGAGCAGGCCGGCCTCGACGCGCAGCGCGTCGACTCACTGACCAAGGTGAAGGTGAATATGTCGGTCGAGAAGATCGACGAGAAGGGGCGTGGCGGCTCAGGAATGGCCAGTGCCCTCTTTGGCTTCGCGATCGCCTTTCTGCTGTACTTCTCGATCATTTTCTACGGCCAGAACATCATGAGCGGCGTGCTCGATGAGAAGACGTCGCGCGTCAGCGAAGTAGTGCTCTCGAGTGTGGGCCCCGACACCCTCCTCGCTGGGAAGATCCTCGGCGTCGGTGCGGTCGGACTCACACAACAGATTGCCTGGATCGGCAGCACCGCGCTTGTCTGGAAGTTTCGCGCCGTCGTGATGGCCAAACTCGGCGTCCCGATGCCCGCGTTCACCCTCCCGCCGATCAGCATCGGGATGCTGTGCTTGCTGGTGGCCTACTTCGTGCTCGGTTTTCTGTTGTACGCCTCGCTTTTTGCGGCGGTCGGGGCGATATCCGGCGACCAGCAAGAGGCGCGTCAGGCCGCGGCGCCAGTCACGATGATGCTGGTGGCGGCCATGGTGTTCGCCCAGCCTGTGCTGTTCGCGCCCACGAGCACGTTGGCCAAGGTCGTGAGCCTCATTCCGGTCACGGCCCCGGTCATCATGCCGCTGCGCATGAGTGCCACGCAGGTCCCGGCGCTCGAGATTGCGCTGTCATTGGCGGGGGTAGCCCTCGCCTGCGCGGCAGCTATCTGGGCCTCAGCGCGCATCTACCGGGTGGGGCTCCTGATGACGGGCAAGCGGCTGAGCATCGCTAACGTGTTGCTAATCATCAAGTTAGGGCGCAGTTGACGAACGCGCCGCTACTTCCGTCCCGCGAGCCGCGTGCGCATCTCGGAGAACCAGCCGTGCACGACCACGATCTTTGACGTCGTGGCGTTCTTCACCATGAGGAACTGCGATCCGTCCTGCGACACGTCGAAGTTCGCGTGTGGGCTCGGCGCGAATGCGTACGTGTCCGTAAAGAGCGGCGTGCGCGCGGTCACGGAGAACGTCGTCCCCGCTGCCACTGACGCGGCAATCATTTTCACGCCGTCGCGATAGAAGATCTTCTTCCCGTCGCGCGACCAGATCGGCTCCGTGCCGGCCGTCACCGACACCTGCACCTGAGCGCCCCCATTCGGAAATGGCTGCACCAGCACCTGCGCTGTGCCCGACGCATCGGTGACAAATGCCACCCACTTCCCGTCCGGCGACACACGTGCCTGCGCCTCCACGCTGTTGGTCGCGCTCACCACCTTCTGGGTGGTGTCTCCCTCGAGCGCGCGAACGAACAGGTCCGCCGAGCTCGCGGTGCCATCGTCCACCTGGTAGACGAGCAACTTGCCGTCGGGCGAGAGGACCCCTTCGTAGTAGTCGTGGGCGTCGTGCGAAAGAATCGACGTCGCGGGTGCGCTGCGATCTGCCATCTGCCACCAGATGCCCGAACGTTTTCCACGATCGGAGCGATAGACGACGCGCTTGCCGTCCGGCGTCCACTCCGCACGTTCGTTCATGGTCCCTTCGGTGGTCATTCGCTGCGGTGTCTTCGACGCGAGGTCATAGATCCAGATATCGCTGCGCGCACCAGTGCCGGCCGTGAGTACGATGCGCTTCCCATCGGGCGCCAGGCGGGGATTTACGTACGGCTTTAACTCGGTGATAATCGGCGCAAACAGTCCTGTCTCGCTCACCCAGCCGACCTGTGACTCTAGGGCAGACGACCCGTAGATCAAGGTACCTGTGGGCGACAGCGCCACGGCGCCAGTACCCGACTGTGTGACCGCGACGGTCGTCCCGAGCGCAACCGGTTCGCCAGTCAGACGAAGCGATTTCTCATCGAAGCCCACCGCCTGCAATGCGCCGGTCGGCGTAACGTAGACGAGCACATCGTTGCTGACCCCGATCGCGCTGACCACGCTGAGCTCGTACTTCGTCACCTCGCCCGTCTTCAGCGATACGCATGCAAGCCGCCCACTGAGGTTACCACCAGCTCCGAAAACCGTAACGAGCACATGCTCGCCATCGGCGAGTGCGAATGGGCTTGAGAGCTGCGTCTCGCCATCAGCGAGCCGCGTCGTCTGGAGCGGCTTCGCCGCGCCACCTTTCGCTGGGATGATCACAATGCCCCCGGCGCCGGCGGAAACGATCACACCGGACGGGCTCCAGGAAGAGCCATTCGACGTCGGCACGCTGCCATTGAGCGAGATGGGCGCATCGCCCGTGAGTGCGACCTTCCAGACGGCCGACCCCAGCTGATAGCTGATCCACTTGCCGTCGGGTGAAAAGATGGGCTGCTGCGCGCCACTCGTGCCGGCAAGCGGCCGCGGCGCCATCTCGTCGAGTGGCCGGACGAACAGTTGCGTGCGGCCGCTCTCGTCGGCACCCACGTACACGATCGTGTTGCCGTCAGGTGACACCGCCATATTGTTGCCGACGGAGATGTTCGCCGTGAGCGCCGTCGCGGGTACCTCGATGGTGAACCGGACGATTAGATCGGGTTGCTCGCGACGCATACCGGACCACGCATACGCGGCGACGCCCGTTGCGACCACCGCAACGGCCGCGAGGACCGCGAGGACCGCAACAAGTGGACGGCGCACGGCCGGCTGCCCCGCCGCACGCGTGCCCCGCGTTCCATGCGCGAGTACAAAGCCACGCCCCTCGAGTGCCTCGGCGAACTCCTTCGCAGTACTGAACCGATCGGCTGGCAGCTTTGATAACGCACGCTCAACCGCCGCTTCCACGTGCACGGGCGAGGATTTGCGCAGCGTTGAAAGCAGCGCGGGCTCTACGGTCATCAGCTTG
>JAPLKT010000141.1 GCA_026387895.1 Gemmatimonadota bacterium
CACTTCGGGACGCCCAGCGCTCCGGAGCAGGTGGAGGCGCTGGAGGCAATCATCAGCAAGGAGCCGTTCGACGCGATCGTTGTGTCGGGCGATCTCACACAGCGTTCGCGAACGCACGAGTTCACCCGAGCTCGTGCGTTTCTCGCATTCGTTCGGCAACATGCGCCGTTGCTCGTGGTGCCTGGGAATCACGACGTCGCCTGGTGGACGGCGCCGATTGGACTCGGGAGCCGGAGTGCCATGTACACTCGGTATCGGCAATTTGTGAGTGAGGAACTTGAACCCACGCTCCAACTGCCGGGCATCACGATCGTCGGGCTCAACTCCTCGCACGGAATCCAACCGTTCACACTTACGGCGCGGCCGCGCGACCTCAGTGTGGTCGGAGCGATTCGTCCCACGCAGTGGTCAAAAGCGCGCAACGCCTTTGCGGCTGCGCCGAGTGGGGATCTGAAGGTGCTCGTCTTTCATCACAACGTGCTGCGCGGGAAGCTGTCGAACCGCTGGGGGCTCGCAAGTCGAGCGCTCGGACTCGAACAGGCGGCGCGGACCGGCGCCGAGTTGGTGCTCTGTGGGCATGACCATGAGGACCGGATTGAGCAGATCTCCGTGGCCGGGCGCCGTTTGGTGGTGAGTACGGCGAACACGCTGAGTAATCGGGTACGCGGTGGGCGCGCGTCGTCGTTGAATGTCATTGAGACCACCGAACGTGAGGTGCAGGTTGCGCCTTGGGCCTGGGTGGGTGAGGTGCGAACTTTTGTGCCGCAGGAGGCCGCGTGCTTTCCTCGCTGATCCAGGGCGCGGGTCGCGCGGCCAAGGCGGCGCAGGAGGCGGCGCAGGAGGTCGCGCAGGAGGCGGCGCAGTTGGTGTTCGGGTGGGACGAACCCGCGGCTGAGTCGGCTGATGCCACGTCAGGCGCTGACTCCGTGCGCGTTGAGCGAGCCGCACCGGCCGACGCCTCGGCGCTCCTCGCACGGCTTCGCGCGATGGGGCTTCGCAATGTCGATGCGCTGCTGCTGACGACGAACCGCCGCACCATGGTAAGTATCAAGGGGCGCATGCTCCGCGTGCACGAGGGGTATCTCGGCGCTGGCGACGACGTATTGACCGCGATTGTGGCCTTCGTGATGGCGCGGCGCGGCGCGGGGCGAACGGCCGCGATGCATGTGATTATCGGCTATGCCCGCGGACTCACGGAGCACAGTGCTCCCGCACGCGTGGCGCGCACGCACCCCGCGGACGAGGCGCTCGCCGAACGGCTGGAAATCGCGCACGCGGAAATGAACGAAGCCCGATTCGGTGGGGAGCTACAGGGGATTCCGGTGCGTGTGTCGCGCCGCATGAAGTCACGGCTCGGTCACTACTCCCCCGCACGGGGCGGGGAGGGGGCCGAGATCGCGATTTCGCAGCAGCATCTCAAGAAGCACGGCTGGGCGAGCGCGATGGAGACCTTGCTGCACGAGATGGTGCATCAGTGGCAGGCAGAGACGGGGTGGCCGCTGGACCACGGGGCCCAGTTCCGGAAGAAGGCGCGCGAGGTGGGGATCCGGCCGCGGGCCACCCGGGTGGTGGACTGATTCGAATAGGGCTCGGCTAGCGCTCGTCGTTGGTACTATCTTTCAACCATGGCCTCCAACTCCGAACACTTTCTCGCGTCCCCCGAGCTGAAGCCGCGCCAGGGCGACCTCTTCAACATCGATTGCGCGCTGACAGAAGAAGAGCGCGCCGTACGCGACACCGTCCGCCGCTTCGTGGACGAGAAAGTCATGCCGATTATCGGCGACTGTTATGTCGAGGGACGCTTCCCCAAGGAGCTGATTCCCGACTTCGGTGAGCTCGGCCTGCTCGGCGCGAATCTTCCTGAGGAATACGGCTGCGCGGGGCTCAACAATGTGAGCTACGGGC
>JAPLKT010000015.1:0-7278 GCA_026387895.1 Gemmatimonadota bacterium
CCTGCGTCATTGCAATGGTCGCCGTCAATCGCCGGAGCGCCGCCACCAACTGCGTCTCGCGCGGCGCAAGCAGCGAGACGGTGTAGCCAATCTGATCCTCCGCAATCACGAGCCCCTTTCGGTCCAGAATCCGACCGCGAGGAGCCGGTATCGGGATCTCGCGCAACCGATTCTCGTCCGAGTGCAGTGCGAACTGCGCGTTCTGCAGCACTTGTGCGCGGAAGAACGATCCCACGAGAAAGGTGAACACCAACGACAGGAGAGCGCCGGTAATCCGTCCGCGTTGCTGCACCGCATTGGGATGGAAGCTCATCCCCGCTCCGTCGTCACCATCGGGCGCACTACGCCAAGCACAAGAATCCCCACCAGCGCCGTGAGCACGGCGGAAAGCGGTGCCCATAACAACGCTTGAGCCACGAACTCCCAGCCGCGCACCCGATGCTCTGCCAAAAGAAAGAGCACGTCGAACGCCCACGTACTAACAAAGACAAACACTCCGTTCACCCCGGCATTATCCGCAAAAAATGCCGACTTCAACCAACTCGCTCCAAACCCTACGAGGGTGAGCGCCAGCGCTCCCGCTCCGAATGCGGCTGGCGTGAGTGAGTCAGTCATCAGCCCGAGTACGAATCCGCAGACCGCCGCAACTCCCGGGCGCGATCGGACCGCGACGATCAGCACTGCGATCAGCAGAAAGTCCACATTGACACGCCAGCCCAGCATGGGCCGTACCGTGAAATGCAGCGCAATCAACCCCGCGAACAGCGCATAAAATGCGACGCTCCGATTGCGACTCATGGCGTTCTCCGTGGCTTGCCCGGAGCGGGCGTCGCTGGCACAGCCACTGCCCGACCACCGAGCGCCACCAACGCCGCGATCGAATCCGCGGCGCGTTGGCGCAGTGCCGCAACAACCGAATCACGGAGGCGCGCAGTCAGGGAATCCCCAGCAGCAACGACGCTACGACGTGCCGAATCCGCGAGTGACCCCACGTTCCAAACCCCGTCGACGCCCTGTGTGCTGCGCGCACGGGTCAGCACCATAACGGCACCTAAGTCGGAAAACTTCACCGCCGGACGCAGCAAGTACGTGCGCGCCCAAGCCTCGCTGGTCTTGAGCTCGGTGATCACCGTTCCAACCGGAATGTTCCGCGGAAACACGCCGCCGGCACCCGAACTCACGATGAGTGTGCCCGGCCGCAACTGAGTGCGCAACGGGACACTACGCAACTCCAGAAGATAGCGATCAGCGCTCGGACCGACATGCGAGGTCACAATGCCGTACGTGGCACCATCCGCCGACATTGCACTCACGCGAAAATCCGGATGTGGCCAAAGAATCGCGACTGAGAGCGACGGATCTGCGCGCTGCACGACGCCCACCAATCCATCGGCCACAATAATCGGGCTTAGTAACTCAACTCCAGCGCTTGCCCCCACGGAGAGCGTCACGGTGAACTCATCACCAAGCAGTCGCCCCTGAAGAATCTCCGCCGGAACGAATCCCCATTTCACCATGCTCGAAAGGCCGAGCAGTTGGCGAAGCCGGATATTCTCGTCCTCAACTCCGGTCAAGCGCTGTGATCGCAGCGAGACGCTGTCATTGATCCGGCGGGTCACTGCTTCGGCCATGAGCGACCGGCGCGACAGCTCAGCCCGCGCTTGCAACGCCGCGGCCGGAGCAACAATCGTGGTACGGAGCGCCGCCGCGACGCGATCCCGCGTTTTCCCTGGGACGACGAGGCATAGCCCTGCAAGCATCGCGCATCCCGCCACGAGTGCGAGGTCAACCTTTGGGTCCGTCCGCTGCGGACGCGCCACGCGCGCTCAGGACCTCAGGTGCTGAGGACGGACCAGTACTCCTCCTCGTCGTCGAGGATACGACCGGTCCCACGCACGACACACGTCAACGGATCCTCGTCCACATGAATCGGTAGCCCAGTTTCCTGCATGAGCAGGACGTCGAGGCCACGAATCAACGCGCCGCCGCCCGTCATCACGATCCCGCGATCCACGATGTCACTCGCGAGCTCGGGCGGCGTGATCTCGAGTGCCCGACGCACCGCATCCACAATTTGCTGGACCGGCTCCTGACAGGCCTCGCGAATCTCAGCGGAATGCACGCGCACGGTCTTGGGGATTCCAGAAACAAGATCGCGCCCCTTCACTTCCATCTCGCGTTCCTCGCCGAGCGGCGCAGCAGATCCAATCTGAATCTTGATGATTTCTGCCGTCGGTTCGCCGATCAGCAGGTTGTAACTCTTCCGCATGAACTGGACGATCGCCATGTCGAGTTCATCGCCACCAACACGGATTGACGTGTCACTGACGATCCCGGACAGCGCGATGACCGCGATCTCCGTGGTGCCGCCACCGATATCAATGACCATGTTGCCGGTCGGCGTCTCAACCGGCAAGCCAACACCAATCGCCGCAGCCATTGGCTCAGCGACCATAAACACTTCCTTCGCACCAGCACCCAACGCGGAGTCACGCACCGCGCGTCTTTCCACTTCGGTAATTCCCGACGGTACGCACACAATCACGCGCGGCTTCACCTTGAACACATGGTTCTCGATGATCAGCGTCAGGAAGTAGCGAAGCATCTTCTCGGTGACTTCGAAGTCGGCGATCACGCCGTCCTTCATGGGACGCACCGCGATGATCCCTTCGGGCGTGCGACCGAGCATGCGTTTCGCTTCGAGGCCCACGCCCTTAATCTTGCGCGTCTCACGATCCATGGCGACGACGGACGGCTCATTCAGCACGATTCCCTCGCCCTTCACGTACACCAACGTGTTTGCCGTGCCGAGGTCAACGGCAATAGCATTGGCGGGAAACAGCGAACCCGTCTCGAAGAATGGCCAGCGCATGATAAAAAGACTCGCGCGTTCGTGATCAGCGAACGGCTAGAGAAGTCCGAAAAGTGTATCGACTACGAACACCTGAAGGTACCCGAAACCGCAGGGCTGGGCAAGCAAACGGGGGTCGAGAACCGGCGGTCGGCGAGGGGCGAAAAGCCAAACGGCGGCCGGGCACGAAGCCCGGCCGCCGTTCAGTCCTCCCCTGCACCGAACGCGAACCCTATGCGTTGCGGTCGATGCACCCCTTGAAATTGGGGTTGTTCACTTCGTCCGCCGGGACCGGCAGGTTCACATCCGTCCCGTAGGCCGGCCCACGATAGTGCATGCCGACCGGGAAGGTGGTGGCCGGCGTGCGACCGTACTGGCGAATCAAGCGGCGGAGATCGCCGAGGCGCTGGCCACGGCTGAACGTCCAGAACGCCTTCTCGCGGAACGTGAGGTTCACGCGAGCCGCGGCCGTGCCCGGATCCGTCAGCGCGGGCAGCTGCGAGCCCGTGAGCGTGACCGTGCCGAGCTTGGGCGGGGTCGCCCGGATCGTGTTGAGGGTCGACAACCACGAGGTCGCGTTCCCTGCCGCCAAGAACGCTTCCGCCTCGATCATACGAGCATCGATGCCGCTCAGAATCGGCACGGTCGTGGACTGGGCCCACAGCGTCGTGGTCCGCGAGAAGGTGAAGCCATCCTGCGACTTCACGGTGTCCTTCCCGTTCTGGATCGTGTAGGCGACCGGCAAGCGCGGGTCATTCGCCGAGCCAAACGGAATGACGTTCGCGATCAGCAAGTTACGCGCGTTCCCTTCCAAACTGTCACCGACCGTGTACCGGCGCGAACTGAAGGGCTGGCTCCACAGAATGTTGTCACCCGAGCTCGTCGCGAACGTGGCGTCGTACGAGTAGGTGGTCGCAACTGCGGACACCAGCGTCGCAGCCGCCGCGTAGTTGCCAAGGCCAACCTGCGCCCGGGCCTTGGCGATCTTGGCAGCTGTGTTGATGCGAACAGTCGCCGCATCCGTCGCCGACGACAAGCTGATCGCCGTATCGAGCGAGGCCGAGGCCGCAGCGAACACCTGCAGCACGGTCAACGGCTGCCCATACACAATCACCGGCTTTGACGCGTCGGTGAGCGGGATACCGTTACAGGAGTCCGACGCCACTTGCAGTTTGGCGACGCCACGCACGAGATACATCTCGGCGATGTTCGACGACGGCGTCGGCGCATACGTGTTGAGCGACGCAATGGCCTGATTGGCCGCCGTGCGCGCACGCATGATCGTGCGGAACTGCCCCGTGACCGACGAGTTGCTCAACGTGATGGTGCGCTCGTCGGCTTCGTCGTTCTGGATGAAGGTGGAGCTCGTCGACCACTCGTCAGCCAAGAGCCCGCCGAAGAGCCACGCGCTCTCTGAGCCTGCGGTCATGTCGCGCATGCGAGACAGGGCCCCAAGTCGCAGTCCATTTGCGCCGTCAGCGTTATTGATGTCCGACGGATTGATCAGGTCGGGGTCGTTCGCGCGCAAGAGCCCGTCCGTTACTGTCCCGTGGCAACCGGCCAGCAGCAGCACCGCCCCGAGGCCTAGGGCGAGCCGCCGCCGGATGCGAGAGGTCTTCATGATAGGATTCATATAGGGGGTAGGCATCAGAAGCCGAGGTTGAACTTCAGGATGAAGTAGGAGGGGGCCCCGATCGTCTGGAAGTCGCTGGGGTTATCACCACCGTCCGTCACCGTGTAATCACTCTCTGGATCAACGCCGCGGTACTTGGTCCACTTCCACAAGTTACGGGCCGAGATCGTTACGCTGGCGTTGCGCAGCTTGAAGCGCGCGGCCTGGGCCTGCGTCAGGTTGTACGTCGCGGCGACTTCGCGGAGCTTCACGAAGGCACCTTCCTGGAAGAACCCAGCAATCGTCTGCGACGGATCGTTCAGCGTCGCCACAACCATCGCCTGATCCTCGAACGAGGAGTTCGGGTTCATGAGCCCTTCGCAGTTCTGACGGCTCACGCAGCGGATGCGCTCCGTGTTGTTGTAGTACTTGTTGCCGCCGCGGTAATCCAACAGCCCGGTGATCCGCACCCGGCGATTGAACAGATCCACGCCAGTCGTCAACGCAATCGACTGGTGCGGGGCGCTGTACCCCATGAACGTCGCGACCGAATCGACGAACACTTCGTTCGCGGTCGGGTTCGCGCTATACGTGAGGATCTTGTCGTTGTTCTTGTCGTCCCACCCAGTGATCTGACGCGCCCACAAGCCAAATAGCGGGTAGTCCTCGAGCACACGAGTCTGCGTGCCAATCTGCGGCGGCGTACCACCGAGACTCTGCAACTTGTTCTCGTTATACGACGCGTTGACGGTGAAATCGAGCCCGAAGTTACGGGTATCAATCAGCTGGCCCGTCAATAGCATTTCCACACCGGAGTTGACCACCGCACCGAGGTTCCTACGGACAGTGTTTGAAGCACCGGCAGAGGGAGCCACGATAGCGCTGATCAGCGCGTCCTGCGTGCGCTTTGTGTAGTACGTAAGGTCAAGGCTCGCGCGACCCTTCCACAGGCGCATCTCAAACCCGGTCTCGTACTCATCCGTGAACTCTGGCTTCAGCGCCGCGTTGCCCGGGGTCGAGTAGACCACGGCCGGCACGTCAACGCCCTGAATGTTCGGCGTCGTCGCCGAGAAGGTACGCAACGCGTCGTTCGAACCCGGCTGCACGCCCGCCGCGCCGTACGCGAGGCGAAGACGCAGATTGTCGAGCCAACGCGGGGCGTGGAACCAGCCTTCATCAGAGATAATCCACGACCCCTGCAACTTCGGATACAGCACGTTCTGGAACTCGGTACCGAACGCGCTGTTCTGGTCGGTACGAACAGCCGCGGTAATGAACAAGCGGTCATTGATGGCCGCCGATTCTTCCACGTACAAACCGAGCGTCCGGCGGAGCGTGGTGGACTCCGACGCGCCGATGGTCGCACCGGACCCTGCCGTCTGCGCACCGATGGGGAGCGTCGTGCCCGTGGCGGTGTTGCCGTCCTGCTTGAAGTCGACATACTGCATGCCGACGGTCGTCTTAAGGCTGATACCGCTCAGCACGTTCCACGTCGCGGTGCTGGACAAATTCGCGGTGGTGTTCCGGATGTCCGCGCGACCGTTGCCCGCGTAGCCGTCGCGGTACGTCGCCGTGAGCGGCGGTCCTTCGCCGCGCAGACGCAGATCGACGTCGGTACGATCGGTGAGGTCCATGCCGATGTCCATGCGGTTCTGCAACCACGAGGTCGGACGCCAGTTGACGTTGATACCGCCAATAAACCGATCCACACCCTGACCAATCTTTTCCTGCCAGGTGTAGCCCGGGGTCCAGGCGCGATAACCGTTGAGCGGCGTGCCGGTCGTTGAAACCGTACCGTTGTCCTTGTAGCCCTTACCGCCGAACACCTGCGAGCCGAGACCCGCCGTGGCGTTGGACTCCAGCGTGTAGCGCTGGCCGGTGGTCGTGAAGCCCATGCTCACGCCGACGTCGAGCTGTGAGCTCAACGCCATGTTGATATTCGAGCGGACCGACGTCTTGTCGAGCATGTTCGGACGTTCCGTCCAATCGTGAATCAGGGTATTCGCCGCAGCAAACCGGCGACGCTCGAAGTCGGGCAGGCGCAGCACGCCTGCTTCCTTTTCGCGCTGGATCGACACGAGAAACCGTACGGCTTCCGTACCGCCAGAGACCGACGCGCCAACGGTGCCGCGATAGCCAATGCCGAGCGGTGTGGCGTCGGGGTCATGCAACGGCGCATAGACGCGCACCGAGTCCTTCAGGCACGTGCCGGCCGAGATCGTCGGGAGCGCACACTCGCGGTACGCCGTGGCGCCCGCAGTGTGGCCCGCGATCGTGAAGTTGTACGGATACGTATTGCGATCGGCCAGCATGCCACTCTCGCCGAACACGTTCCAGCGAACAGCACCAGCGCGCCCCTTCTTGGTTGTGATCACGATAACGCCGTTCGTGGCATCCGTGCCGTACAGCGTCGCCGCCGACGGTCCCTTCACGATTTCGATGTTCTCGATTTCGTCCGGGTTGATGTCGCCAGTCCGGCTCGGCAGCGCTCCGCCAGTACCGAATGCGATGCTGCCGACGTTGCTGGACATACGCACGCCATCAATGATGTAGATCGGATCATTGCCGAGCGACAACGACGAGGTGCCGCGGATACGAATACGAGCGCCCGCGCCCGTCTGCGTTCCCTGCGTGACGAACACGCCCGGCGCACGCGCGCTGAGCAAGTCGTTCAGGCTCGTGACCGGTGCGGTCTCCATCACCTTCGACACGTCAATCGACGACGTCGCATTGCCGATTTCCACGCGGCGCGTTTCGCCCGTCGCCGTCGTCACAACCGGCGTCAGGTTCACGGCCACCGATGTCAGCAAGAACT
>JAPLKT010000015.1:7384-13402 GCA_026387895.1 Gemmatimonadota bacterium
CTTGCCATCCGCGCCAGTGAGACCACCAATTGTCGTCGTCACCACCCCAATCTGCGCCTGCGAGATTGGAGCGGACGAGCCGCCGTCCTTGACCGTGATGTTCAAGGTGCCTTGGGCAAACAGTCGTGCGGAGGATGCGGCAATAAGCAGTGCCGTTACGCTCAATACACGAATGTTACGCCGGCGCCACGATGGGAACCGTTCCATGCGATAGTCGTCTCCAGATAGGGGGCGGGCTGTCCTACGCTACGAACTGTAACAATCAGGAAAACAGATGTGCTTACCTTCGAAGGAATATCCCCTCGGCGCCGCGTCCGTCAAGCGCCCCACATGACGATTCGGTGATTCCAGCCCGCGTCACCACCACGCGAAATGTCAAGAAGGGCCTCGCGAGCATTCCACGAATGCGCTCACGAAGGCCCTTCTCTTTCACTGGATGGCACCGCTCGGGCGCCCCCGTCCTGCTCAGCCGAGGAACTTGCCCGGCTCGTGGTACTCCATGCCGAACGCCTCAGCCACGCCACGGTAGGTGATCTTGCCGTCCACCACGTTCAGCCCGCGCAGCAGCGCCGAATCTTCCTTCAGCGCCTGCTTCCACCCCTTGTTCGCCAGCCGCATGGCGTACGGGAAGGTCGCGTTCGTCAGCGCCAACGTCGAGGTGCGCGGCACGCCGCCTGGCATATTGGCTACGCCATAGTGAATCACACCGTCCACGGTGTACACCGGGTTCTCGTGCGTCGTCGCATGAATCGTCTCCACGCAACCGCCCTGGTCGATCGCCACGTCAACAATCACCGCGCCGGCCTGCATCACCTTGAGGTCTTCCTTGCGGATCAGCTTCGGCGCCTTGGCACCGGGAATCAGTACGCCGCCCACCACGAGATCGGCGGTCGCAATCTGCTCGAGCACGTTGTGGCGGTTCGAATAGATCGTCGTCACGTTCGCTGGCATCACATCGCTCAAATAGCGCATGCGCTCGAGCGAGACATCCAGAATCGTGACCATCGCGCCCATGCCAGCCGCCATCTTGGCCGCGTTGATCCCCACACTGCCGCCGCCGAGAATCACGACCTTCGCCGGCGCCACGCCCGGCACGCCGCCGAGGAGCAGCCCGCGACCGCCGTACAGCTTCTCGAGGTACTTGGCCCCTTCCTGCACCGCCATGCGGCCGGCGACTTCCGACATCGGCGTCAGCAGCGGCAACTCACGGCTCGGCAACTCCACGGTCTCGTACGCAATGCACGTCGCGCCCGAGTCCATGTGCGCCTTGGTGAGCTTCTCGTCGGCGGCGAAATGGAAGTACGTGAAGATGGTCTGCCCCTTCTTCATGCGCGGCCACTCAACGGCGATCGGCTCCTTGACCTTGATGATCATGTCGGCGCCGGCCCACGTGGTGTCCGCGTCCGGGGCAATGGTGGCGCCCGCGGCCAGGTACTGCTCGTCGCTAAATCCGCTGCCAAGGCCCGCGCCCTTCTCAACCACGACCTTGTGGCCGGCGGCGACCAGCGCTTCCGCGCCAGCCGGCACGAGCGAGACACGGTTCTCGTTGGTCTTGATTTCCTTCGGAATGCCGATGTTCATGGGAATCGAGGTGTTCGAGTGATAATGAGTGGAGTGCGGCGCTCAGGTGGGCCCAAGGCTCACGAGCGTCTGCTGTTCCGGCGCGAAGAACGCAGCGCAACATGCGGCTACGTCTTCCGGCGTAATGGCGTCAATCTTTGCCAACACGTCGTCCAACCCCGCGTAGGGCTCGCCGAACAACTCGACGGCCGCGGCACGGTACATCCGACTGCTCACGCCTTCCATTGACAGCGTAATCTGCCCCTTCACCTGCTGCTTCCCCATCGCGATCTCGCTGTCAGGGATGCCATCCCGAACGAGTCGCGCCAGTTCCCCACGCACCGCCGCGATTGCCTGCTCTGCATTCTCGGGCGATGTTCCCACATAGACGCCGTGCGTTCCGGAGTCCACATGGAATGACTGAAACGTAAACACGGAATACGCGAGGCCAAGCTCCTCCCGAACCCGCTGAAAGAGCCGCGAGCTCATCCCGCCCCCCAGCAGCGTGTTGATGAGCACCAGGGTATGGCGCCGCGGGTCCGCGTGCGGCACCGTAGCCGAACCGAAGACCACATGCACCTGCGACCCATCACGCTTGACCCGACGCTCGGAGGCCGCCTCAGGCACTGCCGCCGGCGACACGGGCGCCTTCCCCGTCCCTGCGGGAATATCGCCCCAGCCGGTAGCTCCAAGGGCCTCCAAGAGCGCCTCGTGGCTCACGTTCCCGCTCGCCGCCACCACAATCTGGCCAGGCTGGTACGCCCGAGCATGGAGCCCTCGCAGCGCATCAATTCCAATCGCTCCCACCGTCTCGCGGGTTCCGAGAATCGAATAGCCATACGGATGTGCCCCCCACAACGCCTCGTTATGCAACTCGAACACGAGATCGTCTGGTGTGTCATCCACCATCGCGATTTCTTCGAGCACCACCTTGCGCTCGAGCTTCAAATCGTCCGCGCGAAGCGCGGGATGAAAGATCAAATCCGCCATCACATCGGCGGCTTGTGTGAGATGCTCGTCGAGCACGCGCGCCTGGAAAGCGGTGTGCTCCCGGGCCGTATACGCGTCGAGCGAGCCACCAAGCGATTCCAAGGCCGCCGCAATCTCGTGCGCCGTCCTGCGCGCGGTCCCCTTGAACACCATGTGCTCGAGGGGATGCGAAATCCCCAGCTCGTCGCGTGCCTCGTGAAGCGAGGCGGTCCGCACCCATGCCCCAAGCGCAATTGACCGCACGCCCGGAACGAACTCCGAGAGTACGGTCAATCCATTGGGGAGCACAGAACGCTCCATCCCCTTCTCCACCATAGGGCTGCGGTGCTGACCGAGGCGCGGAGCGCCGACGGTCACCGGAACCTACCGGCCCCGGCCACCACGACCGCCACGCCCGCCACTGCGGCCGCCACGCTCACCACCCTCCTCGCCACCCTCGGCCGCAGGGGCCTCAGCGGCGGGAGCAGCACCTTCGGCGTACGACGACTCCACCGGCGCAGCATCTCCGGCCGGCTTCGGCACCAGCGCCTTCATCGACAGGCGCAGACGCCCGCGCTCGTCGCGCTCGAGAAGCTTGACCTTCACGCGATCGCCCTTCTTGACCACGTCCTCCGTCTTCTCGGTGCGGCCCCACTGAAGCTCGCTGATGTGCACGAGTCCTTCGGTGCCCGGCATGATCTCAACGAAGGCGCCAAACGCCGTCGTGCTCTTCACCGGACCCTCGTACGTCTCGCCCACGATCGGCTCGGCGGTAATCGCCTGCACCATCTGACGCGCACGCTCCATCGCTTCGGCGCCAACAGCGGCGATCGTCACGAGACCGCTGTCGTCCACGGTCAGCTCGGCGCCCGACTCTTCCTGGATGCCGCGGATCGTCTTGCCCTTCGGTCCGATCAGGTCGCCGATCTTCTCGGGGTTGATCTGGACGGTGATGATACGCGGAGCCCACGGCGACATTTCCGGACGCACCGTCGGAAGCGCCTTGTCCATCTCGCCGAGGATGTGCAGACGGCCTACCTTGGCCTGCGCAAGCGCCTCTTCCATGAGCTTCAGATCGAGGCCCTGGATCTTGATGTCCATCTGGATGCTCGTGATGCCGTCCTTCGTCCCGGCGACCTTGAAGTCCATATCACCCAAATGGTCTTCCGTGCCTAGGATGTCGGTCAGGATCGCGTACTTCTTGCCTTCCTTGATCAAGCCCATCGCCACACCGGCCACCGGGGCCTTGAGCGGGATGCCGGCGTCGAAGCAGCTCAGCGAGCCGCCGCAGACCGAGGCCATCGAGCTGGAGCCGTTGGACTCGAGCACGTCAGAGACGATACGAATCGTGTACGGGAACTCCTCGAACGGCGGCAGCACGCCCTGCAGGGCGCGCTCGGCCAAGTTGCCATGTCCGATTTCGCGGCGGCTGGTGCCGCGCATCGGGCGAACTTCACCCGTCGAGAACGGCGGGAAGTTGTAATGCAACATGAACGACTTGGTGGTCTCCTGCTTGTCGTCGATGCTGTCCATGCGCTGGACGTCGTTCCCGGTACCGATCGTCGCGACCACGAGGGCCTGCGTCTGCCCGCGGGTGAACAGCGCCGCCGTCGACGCGCAGTCCGCTCGTGAGCACCTGGTCGCGGAGCACGCGATACTCGATGTCGCCAAGCACGCCGCCGATGAACGGATGCTGCGCGTCCGGCAACTCCGCCTTCAGCGCGGTCTTGACCTCGTCCTTCACCTTTTCGACGGCCTGGATGCGCGTCTGCTTGTCCTTCTGATTGATGGCGGCGACGATCTTCTTCTCCGCCTCCTTCGTGACGCGCTTGATGACGTCGTCCGGGGTCTCGATCTTGTCCCACGACATCTTCTCGATGGGATTCTTGGCGAGCAGCTCTTCCTGGAGTGCAATCAGCTCACGAATGCCGCGCTGGCCGATGCCGATGGCCTCGATGACGTCCTCTTCCTGGATTTCGAGCGCGCCGCCCTCGACCATGACGATCGAGTCTTGAGAGCCGGCAACCACGAGGTCCATGTCGCTGAACTCGAGCTGCTGGAAGGTCGGGTTGAGCACCCACTTGCCCTGCACGCGGCCCACACGAACAGCCGCAATCGGCGCCGTAAATGGGATCTTCGACGCGTTGAGCGCGAACGACGTGGCGACGAGGCCGAGCACGTCGGCATCGTTCTCCTGGTCAGCGCTGATCACGTAGATGAAGACCTGCACTTCGTTCTGGAATCCTTCCGGGAACAGCGGACGGATCGAGCGGTCGATGATACGGCAGGAGAGGATCTCTTCATCGCGCGGACGTCCTTCGCGCTTGATGAAGCCGCCCGGGATCTTGCCCGCGGCATAGGTCTTTTCCTTGTACTCGACCGTCAGCGGGAAGAACGGAAGCGTGGAACGCTTCTCGCTCACCGTGACGGTGGCAAGCACCATGGTCTCGCCGAAAGTGATGAGGCACGAGCCCGCAGCCTGCTTGGCCATACGGCCGGTCTCGATGATTAGCTTGCGGCCCGCGAACGTCCGCTCAATGCGATGCATCATTGGTAAATCCGTGTGAGAATGGGGGATAACACAAAACGCGCGGTCCGCAGGATGCGTCCGCGCGAATCGTGTTACATGCCGAGTCTAGTAACGCAGCCCAAGCTCGTCGATCAGCTTGCGGTACGAGCCGACATCGGTGCGCTTGAGGTAGTCGAGCAGACGGCGGCGTCGGCCAACCATCTTGAGGAGTCCACGGCGACCATGGTGGTCCTTGGCGTGCTTGCGGAAGTGATCATTGAGATAGTTGATCCGTTCCGTGAGCAACGTGACCTGGACCTGCGAGGAACCAGTGTCGGTGGGGTGCAAGCGATTCTTGTCGATCGCCGCGCTTTTTACGAAAGCCATTGTCTGTACCTAAATCCTTATCGGTCATTTGGTTGTAGCTTGGAAACATAGCGAAGATCCCCCGCGCCATCAAGGGGGTTCCGCTCCGTTCCAGCGCCTTGTCGGAAGAGGTCCGACGCGCGCCATCCTCCCTCGGCTCAGCCTGTCCCGAACAGACTCAGGGCTAGCCCCTTCAGATCGTTGAACATCACGATCACAAACAACAACGCCACGGCCGCGATGCCAACCTTCATGAAGTTCTCTCGCGTCCGACTACTAAATGGTCCACCCTTGATGCCCTCCGCCACCGTCAGCAGCACCTGACCGCCGTCCAGCACCGGGATTGGGAGCAAGTTCAACACGGCCAGATTGATGCTCAGGTAGGCAATCAACGCCAGCAACGACTCCCACCCGCCCTTCGCCGAACGGACCGAGACCCGGGCGATCGCGATTGGACCGCCGAGCTGCGTAACGCTCACGGCACCGCGGAACAGTCCACGGACAATCCCGACAATCGCGCCAGCCTCCTCCCACGTGGTCTCCCAGCCAGCCGTGGCAGCCTGGCCAAAGCTCAGCGACACATGCGCCACCGTGCCGCGTGGCCACACCCCAAC
>JAPLKT010000139.1 GCA_026387895.1 Gemmatimonadota bacterium
ACCCCGACGTGGTCTGGGCCGGTGGCGGTGAGACCGCGATTCGCGGTAACGTCTCGCACGGCGACGGTGTCTGGAAGACCGCCGATGCAGGCAAGACTTGGACCTTCATGGGGCTCGGCGAGACCCAGTACATCTCGCGCATTGTGACGCACCCGACCGATCCGAACGTCGTGTATGTTGGCGCGCTCGGCCATGTGTTCGGACCGAACAAGGAACGCGGCGTCTACCGCACGAAGGACGGCGGCAAGAGCTGGCAGCAGATCCTCTTCAAGAATGACTCCACCGGCATCGCGGATCTCGTGATGGATCCGTCGAACCCGAATGTGTTGTACGCGGGCTTCTGGCAGGCTGGGCGCACGCCCTGGATGCTCGTGAGCGGCGGCGCAGGTGGCTCGATGTACAAGACCACCGACGGTGGCGATCACTGGACGGAACTGACCCGCAACAAGGGACTCCCCAGCGGACTGTGGGGGAACATCGGCATCGCGGTGTCGCCGGCGAAGCCGAATCGGGTGTGGGCGATCATTGAAGCGGATTCAGGCGGCGTGTTCCGCTCTGACGACGCCGGCGCCACCTGGCAGTACCTCAACTCCGACCGCAATCTCCGTCAGCGCGCGTGGTACTACACCAAAGTCTTTGCGGATCCGCAGGACTCGAACACCGTGTATGCCGGCAACGTGGGCGGCTACATCTCTAAGGACGGTGGCAAGACCTTCCGCAGCGGACTCGGCAACGGCGACACGCACTACTACTGGATTGACCCCACGAACCCCAAGCGCATTGCGGTCGCGGGCGATCCGGGCATCGTGCTCAGCTATGATGGGGGCACCTCGCAGGTGCGCAGCAATCTTCCGACGGGGCAGTACTACCACGTGCATCTGACCAATGCCGCGCCGTACGATGTGTGCGGCGCCGAGCAGGACGGTGGCGTGGATTGCTTCCCGATCCGCGCGGCCGGTGCAGGTGGCCGCGGTGGACGTGGCGGCCCCGGTGGTCCCGGTGGTGGACGTGGTGGCCCGGCGGCTCCGGCTGCGCCGGCGTCGCAGTGGGACTTCACCACACGCTACAGTGGCGCCGGTGGTGAGTCCGGTTATGTGGCGAGCGACCCGAATGACCCCGACGTGACCTTCGGCGGCAACTACAGCGGCGTGCTCGACATGCAGAACCGCCGCACCGGCGTGTCGATGCGTCTCGACCCGTGGCCCCTGAACCCGATGGGACACGACGCCAAGGATTCGAAGTATCGCTTCCAGTGGACCTTCCCTATCATGAACTCGCCGAACGACGCGAAGGTGCTGTACGCCGGCGCCAACGTGCTCTTCCGCTCGTCGGATTTGGGACAAATCTGGAAGATCGTGTCGCCGGATCTCACGCGAAACGATCCCAGCACACTCGGCGCGTCGGGCGGTCCGCTCACCAAGGACCAGACCAGCGTTGAGTACTACGGAACGATCTTCGCGGTGGCCGAATCGCCAGTGACCAAGGGACTCGTGTGGAGCGGCTCGGACGACGGGCTGATCCATATCTCGCGCGATGTCGGCAAGGGCGCCGCGATGCCGGCGTGGAAAAATGTCACGCCGAAGGATCTTCCCAAGTGGACGCGTATCTCGATCGTGGAGCCGTCGCGGTACAACGCGGGGACGATGTACTTTGCCGCGAACCGCTACGAGATGGATGACTTTGCGCCGTATCTGTACAAGACCACCGACTACGGGGTGACCTGGAAGAAGATTGTGACCGGAATCCCCGGTACGGAGTTCACCCGCGCGATTCGCGAAGATCTCGTGCGTCCTGGCATGCTCTACGCCGCTACGGAGCGCAGCATCTACGTGAGCTACGACGCCGGTGAACACTGGCAGAGCTTGAAGCGCAATCTCCCGCCGGTGCCGGTGCACGACATTGCGTTGCGCGACGACGACATCGTGATTGCGACGATGGGGCGCGGTTTCTATGCCATGGAAGGAATCGCGGCACTGCGTCAGTCCGACAAGGTGAACAAGGCAGTGGGTGCGTTCTTGTACACACCGAGCGCAACACCGCAGAGTGATGGCGCGGTGAAGGTGCAGTACTGGCTCAAGGCCGGCACCGCGCCGGTGACGCTCGAGCTCGTGGATGCCAAGGGCTTTGTGGTCTCGAAGGCCTCGAGCACCGATACGGCAGCGACTGCGGCCGGTGGCCGAGGCGGGCGTGGTGGCGGTGGTGGCGGTGGTGGACGTGGCGGCTTTGGTGGTGCGCCGCCGGCCAAGGTCACGACCGACGAAGGGCTCAACACGTACAGCCTCAGCCTGCGCTACCCCGACGGCGTGAACTTCCGCAACGCCATCTATTGGGCTGGCAACGGGCTCAATGGTCCGATGGGCGCGCCGGGTACGTACACCGTGCGGTTCAGCGCCGGCGTCAACCCGGTGCAGACTGCGCCGGTGAAGGTGGTGCCGCCGCCGCGTTCGACGGCGACGGAAGCCGACCTGGTGGAGAAGTTCAAGCTGCTGACTAAGATCCGCGACACCGTGTCGGCGGCCAACAACGCCGTGCGCACCGTGCGCAATGTGCGCTATCAGGTGGACAGCCTCCGCAAGGTGCTCACCGGTGAGCAGAAGGCGGCGTTCGAAAAGGAAGCGAACGCGCTGATGGACAGCACCAAAAAGGTGGAGGAAATCCTCTACCAGACCAAGAACGAGGCCGGTCAGGATCCGCTGAATTTCCCGATCAAGCTCAACAACCAGATTGGGGCGATTTCCGGATTCTTGCAGAACGCGGACCGTCGTCCGCCGCCGCAGGCCTACGAGGTGTGGAACACCTTGGCGCCGCAGCTCAGCACGGAGCTGATCCGCCTCAAGAAGCAGATCGCGCTAATGTTGCCGCGTGTGAACGCCACGCTGAAGGCAGCAGGCAAGGGACCGATTGTGCCGAGCACGGATGAGCTTGGGCAGGCGCCCCGTCAGGGGCCGCAGGCGACCTTTATTCCCTGAGTCGAGGCCGTCTGGACGGGTTACCGGAGCACCGAACGCCCGGCACCGAGATTAATCGGTGCCGGGCGTTCTGCTGAGTCGGAAACAGACTGCCGATTGGGTATGTTTAGCAACAGCAGTGATCGACGCGATTCCTTACGACACGCACTACACGACCGGAGCAATACGATGGACGGAAAGACTGGCGAGACTGGCGGCAAGTGCCCCGTGATGCATGGCGCGACTCCACCCACCGCAGCAAACGTTGGCGGACGCTCCAACCGCGACTGGTGGCCGAATGCGCTCAACCTGGGCATCCTGCATCAGCACTCCTCGCTCTCCGACCCGATGGATCCGGAGTTCAATTACGCCGAGGCCTTCAAGTCGCTCGACCTTGACGCACTGCGTACGGATCTCGTTGCGCTCATGACGGACTCGCAGGACTGGTGGCCCGCTGACTACGGTCACTACGGCCCGCTCTTTGTGCGCATGGCCTGGCACAGCGCCGGCACCTACCGCACGGCCGACGGCCGCGGCGGTGCAGGCAATGGCACGCAGCGCTTTGCGCCGCTCAACAGCTGGCCCGACAACGGCAACCTCGACAAAGCCCGCCGCCTCCTCTGGCCGATCAAGCAAAAGTACGGCAAGAAAATTTCTTGGGCCGATCTCATGATTCTGGTTGCCAACGTCGGCATGGAGTCGATGGGGTTCACGACCTTCGGCTTCGCCGGTGGGCGCGCCGATGTGTGGGAGCCTGAGGCCGACATTTACTGGGGCGTCGAAGCCGAGTGGTTGGGCGACAAGCGCTACTCGGGTGATCGCGAACTCGAGAATCCGCTGGCCGCCGTGCAGATGGGACTCATCTACGTGAATCCCGAAGGGCCGAACGGCGTGCCGGATCCGCTCGCCTCGGCGCGCGACATTCGCGAGACGTTCAAGCGCATGGCCATGAACGACGAAGAAACGGTGGCGCTGATCGCGGGCGGCCACACCTTCGGTAAGACGCATGGTGCGGGCGATCCGAAGCTCGTCGGCTCGGAGCCCGAGGGCGCGACCATCGAAGAGCAGGGACTCGGCTGGAAGAATGCGCTCGGCAGCGGCAAGGGCGTGCATACCACCACGAGCGGACTCGAAGGGGCCTGGACACCGAATCCCATTCAGTGGGATCACGGCTACTTCGACACCCTGTTTGGCTATGAGTGGGTGCTGACCAAGAGCCCAGCCGGCGCCAATCAGTGGACGCCGAAGGAGCCGGCCGCGTCGACCACCGTGCCCGATGCGCACGATGCCACTAAGCGTCACGCGCCAATGATGGCCACCACGGATATCGCGTTGCGCATGGATCCGGCGTATCTCGAAATTTCCAAGCGCTTCCACGCGAACCCAGATCAGTTCGCCGACGCCTATGCGCGTGCGTGGTTCAAGCTCACGCACCGCGACATGGGCCCGCGTTCCCGCTACTTGGGTGCGCTCGTGCCGACGGAAGTGTTGGTGTGGCAGGATCCCATTCCGGCGGTGGATCACGCGCTGGTGGATGCGGCCGATATTTCGACCCTCAAGGCCGACATTCTCGCGTCCGGACTTTCGGTGTCGCACTTGGTCGCCACGGCTTGGGCATCGGCGTCGACTTTCCGCGGCTCGGACAAGCGCGGCGGGGCGAATGGTGCGCGCCTTGCTCTTGCGCCGCAGAAGGATTGGGAGGTGAACCAGCCGGCGCGTGTGGCCAAGGTGCTTGCTGCACTCGGCAAGATTCAACAGGCGTTCAATGCCGCGCAGAAGGGCGGCAAAAAGATTTCGTTGGCCGACATGATTGTGCTGGCAGGCTGCGCTGCGGTGGAACAGGCAGCGAAGGCGGCGGGTGTGACAATCACGGTGCCCTTCACGCCGGGGCGCATGGACGCGTCGCAGGAGCAGACCGATGTGGAGTCGTTCGGTGTGCTTGAGCCGCAGGCCGACGGGTTCCGCAACTATCTCAAGCAGGACTACAGCGTGTCCGCCGAGGAGCTGTTGGTGGACAAGGCGCAGTTGCTCACGCTGACCGCGCCGGAGATGACGGTGCTCGTCGGTGGGCTGCGGGTGTTGAATGCGAACTATGGTCAGGCGCAGCACGGCGTGTTCACCAAGCGTCCGGAAGTGCTCACGAATGATTTCTTCGTGCACCTGCTTGATATGGGCACGGTGTGGGCGCCGGCCGCTGGTGTGAGCGGCGTGTACGAGGGGCGCGATCGTGCGACGGGTGATCTGCAGTGGACCGGAACGCGTGTCGACTTGGTGTTCGGGTCGAATTCGCAGCTGCGCGCGTTGGCGGAAGTGTATGCCGCGAGCGATGCCACCGAGAAGTTCGTGAAGGACTTTGTGGCCGCGTGGGTGAAGGTGATGAACGCGGATCGGTTCGAGCTGGTGTGACGATGTGACGCGGTACCGCGGTGTTCGCTTCGCGTTCAGCGGAGCAGAATCAGTTGCGGTACCGCGTCGCTGTCGGCCCACACGATCGCATCTTGATCGAAGGTGGTGCCGATCTCTCGTGCGGCACTGAGGGTAAGGCCGAGTGCGAACCAGCTGAGCTCTGCAGGCCAGTTGGATCCGTCTTCGGTGCCGCGAGGGTTGTAGGCGGTGATGAAGGCGCCGCAATCGACGTCATGAGTGCCAAACAGCGATGCGAGCGCCGCAGAGCGCTGGCCGACGTTCAGGACAATCTCATTCGGGCCTGTGCCAATCCGATAGGATGTGGCGAGGTAGGCGCGGAGTTTATTGGGGTCGATGTTGGAACGATCCGGCATGCGCGAGATCCTGGTGTTACGTCACACGACGAACGGGAGCACCACCACCACACAGGCCGCCCACGCGGCGAACGCCACACTCGCTTCGCTGAACGTGGTGTGCAGTGAGTCGAGCCAGGCGTCACGCGCGCGTGTGGTCTGCCGATAGAGCAGTCCGCTCAACACGCCGATATGAATCACATTCCAGCCGATCACGGTGAGGCGGTTGATTGTGAGGCGGTCGTGCGCGGTCCGGTAGAGCACCGCGGCGAGGGCATACACCGCGACGAGTAACGCCAATGCCGCGATGGCGATAATGCCACGGCGGAGCCAGCGCTGATAGTCGGCGGAGAGATCGTCAGCGTGCACGGGGATTGCGCCAATCATAAGCGCGGCCACAGCAAAGAGCATTCCGTTGTACGTGATGAGTGCGGTGCGGTCGTAGAACGGCTGCATGAAGTGCGCCGGAATCAGCGCGACGTACACCGCGAGCACCACGAGCGTCGGCACCACCAGGAGCCGCGGGAGCGTGGTGACCATTTTGCTCAGGCCACGTCGAAAGTCCTGCGCCGACGGCGATACCAGCGGATCGTATACCGTCGCAACCGCCACAATCGGCATGAGGCCAGCGCCGCCGACGATCAGCAGACGAATCACGGATTCGCTAAGCGTGATGCCAAGGGTCTTGAACAACGCGGTAGTGATACCGCCAAAGGCAACGGTCGCTCCGGCGTAGAGTCCTGTCACGACCACGACTTCAATAGACTTGGCAAGAAACGCAAAGCGATCGCGCGCGCCGGCCCGCACTCCTGTCAAGCAGATGCCCACCGCAGCCCACGCGAGCAATGGCAGATGTCCCGCGGCTAACTGCCTGAAGTCGGAGTCGCCCACTGCGCGTGCGAGCGCCAACGTGGTGAGTGCCGTCAACCCTCCCACAAGCGCGAGCGATCGAGGCATACCGTTACCCGCCTGCGCGCGCCGAGCGACGGTGAAGAACCCAATCGCGGTCAACGCGATCACCGGCGTGATGAGCAGCTGCAAATAGAGCTCGGTCCCCGCCCCCGCCGCATCGCGAAACACAAACTGTGGCCCTGACAGCACCCAGAGCACGACACTCGTGATCAGACTGAACGGCAGCACGAGCCCCCAGTGCACGCGGGAGCGGTCAGCGGCGACCGTGGTAACATCGGCAAGGCGCAGCTGCCACGCCTCCAGCAACTGATTCTCGGGCGCGGCCGCATACGCGGCCGCGATATCCGCACGGAACTCGGCGCTCCCCTGCGCACGCTCGGCGGCGCGAAAGAGGGATTCGAGGGGCTGCGGCGCGTGCTGATTCGACTGGATCTGCGCGAGGTACTGCATGGCGTCTCCTATCGGCCGAGGTTCCAACAGACTCAATAAGCATAGGGCACTGGCGCCCGTTCTGCTCGCCGACAATCGTTAGGCTATGCCCACACCCGCCCAGCCCAAGAATCCGCTGCATGGTATCACCCTCGAGGCGATCCTCAATCAACTCGTGGCGGAACTCGGCTGGGCCAAAATGGGACGGCGGGTGAAGATTGACTGCTTCAACTCCGATCCCAGTGTGTCCTCGAGCCTGAAGTTCCTGCGGAAGACCCCGTGGGCGCGCACGAAGGTTGAGGACCTGTACCTCGAAGTCGTGAGAACACGAATCCGATGAGCGCCGACAAGATTGATCTCCTGGCTGGCATTGAAGACCACTCCGGGATTTATACCCTGCGCGCGGGGGATATCACGCGCGGCTGGAATGGCATTCGGTATCGCACCGGATTGTCTGGGCGGAACACGAGCGCCAAGAAGCTCTCGATGAATGTCGCGACCGTGCCCCCAGGGGCTGTGGCGTATGCGCACATTCATGTGGATTTTGAGGTGATGCTGTACATCCTGTCGGGGCATGTGCGCCATGAGTTTGGGCCGAACTTAGAGCAGTCGCTCGAGAACGGACCGGGCGACATGATTTTTATTGAGCCCGGGGTTCCGCACGAGGTGCTGAACTTGAGCGAGACTGAGCCGGTGGTGGCGGTGGTGTCGCGCTCGGATGCGTCGGAGTGGGAGCATATTGTGGATGTGCCGAGTCGGCGGCGTCCGCAGGGGTAAATGCGGGAGGCCGCGCGCGCGTAGCGACGACGAGTTGCGACGACGAGTTGCGCGGTCGAAGCAGCGGGCGATGCTGGCGCCGTAGCAAAGAGATTTAGCGCATATAAATGTTTACGAAATAACACTAAGTCGTTTTATAGTAGCAGTTTACGATGATATTATAAAACCTCTCGCGCTGTCGTCCGCACCCCTGAACCTGCCGCCCAGCGATCCACCCCCCGATCCACCCAGCGATCCACCCGCTAGCGCCTCCGTAGCTGACGGCCCTATATTTCCGACATGCTCCGCATAACCGCCGCTCACCGCGTACTCGCGGCTGTGATGGCTCCCTGGCTCGCACTGCTCTTCGCGATGCCAGAGGCCGCACATGCCTGTGCCATGCACGGCGGTCAGGGGCACGCGATGGTGCATGAGGCGTCCGCGAGCATGGCCCACGACATGGCTCCTGGGATGTCCCACGGAATGTCCCACGGGATGTCCCACGACATGTCGGCCGACCTGGCCGCGCCCACGGCAACCACGGCAGCAACTGCGCCAAGTTCGCCAACGCCGGCCCCGTCACCGAACGCCACCCACTGCACCTGCCCCGAAGGGTGCTGCACTGTGGTCGTGGCCTTCGCCGCAGTGCCGACCTCGCTCAGCTGGGTGCGCGAGCTCCTCGCACATCGCGACCCGCAGTATCCGCGTGCCCTGCCGTCGGTGGCCCTGTCCGCCGATGTCCAGCTCCCCTTCGCCAACGGACCACCCGCGCAGGCCTGATCGGTCGTGAGCGACGCTGCGTGAGTCTCCCCGCACCTGCGCGCACGGCCCCGATGATCCGACGCACTCCACCCATCGAACTCGCGATGGTGCCCGGAGTCGTTGCTCTCAGGCCTTCGGTTTAACATCATGAACTTCGCCACACGGCCCCTCGCGCTCGCGAGTGCCAGTGTACCAACGGGCACAGCCGCTCTCGTGAGCGTCCTGCTGCTCGCCACCTCGGCCTTCGCACAACAGACCGCCAAGCCAGACACCGCCACGAAACTCGGCGGCGTCACGATCATGGCGGCGGCTGACGAAACGATCAAGCTTCCACCGCTCAGGCTCGCCACACTCCCCGCCACGGCCAGCATTACCGCGCGCACGATGGACGCCACGGTCAACGTGATGGACGTTGAAGACGCGGTGAAATACCTGCCGAGTCTCTTTCTGCGCAAACGCAACAACGGCGACACCCAAGCGGTCATGGCGACCCGCGTATGGGGCGTCAGCTCAAGCGCGCGAAGCTTGGTCTTTGCCGACGGCGTGCCGCTCACCGCGCTCATTGCAAACAACAACACCATCGGCGCGCCGCGATGGGGACTCGTGGCACCTACGGAAATCGCACGCGTCGACATCATGTACGGCCCCTTCTCGGCCGCCTACGCCGGCAACTCCATGGGCGCCGTGCTCGAGATGACCACGCGCATGCCCGCGAAGTTCGAAGGCACCGTGAGTCAGTCGAACGCGCAACAAGCATTCGATCTGTACGGCACCAAGCAGTGGTTCGGCACATCGCAGAGCGCGCTCGCCGTCGGCGACCGAATCGGCAAGGTCTCGTTCTGGGTGAGCGGCAACTATCAGAGCAGTCATGCACAGCCACTGACCTACGTGACCGCCGCCTCATTCCCCACCGGCACCACCGGCGGCTACAGCGAACTCAATAAACTCGGCACCGCAGCGAACGTGCTTGGCGCAAGCGGACTGCTCAACAGTCGCATGACGAATGGCAAGGTGAAGCTTGCCTATGACATCACGCCGACGGTGCGCGCGTCCTACACGTACGGGATGTGGCGCAACGATGCCGACGCAGGTGTCGCACCGTACATCCGCAAGACGGGTGACCCGACCTACGCCGCGGTCGCAGGCTTTGCGAGTGGCACCTATCAGCTGGTGCAGCAGCATGCCTCACAGGCGCTGACGGTACGCTCCGACACCAAGGGCGCCTGGGACTGGGAAGTGGTGGCCTCAACTTATGCCATCGACAAGGACCAGCAGCGCTCGCCCACGACCGCGGCCGCAACCGGGCAGAGTTTTGGATCGGCAGGAAAAGTCGCGGTCCTCGACGGCACCCACTGGAACACCGTCGACGCAAAAGCGCTCTGGCGCATTGGGGGCGCGAACGCGGACCACACGCTGAGCGTTGGTGTGCATCAGGATGCGTACGCCCTCATCAACCCGACATACACCAGCGCCGAGTGGACGGCGGGGGCGTTCGGCACGGTGGCGTCGGAGGGCGATGGCAAAACGCAGACGCAGGCGCTCTGGGTGCAAGATGCGTGGAAGCTCGGCGCGCGGTTCACCCTCACGTACGGTGGTCGCTACGAACGCTGGACAGGCTTTGACGGCTACAACGTGAATGGTGCGACCAAGGTCACGCAGGCGACCAACAGCGTGAGCAACGTTTCACCGAAGGCGATCTTGGGATGGGCGGCGACATCAGATCTGACCGTCACCGCGTCGGTCGGGAAGGCCTATCGCTATGCCACCGCGAGTGAGCTGTTTCAGCTCGTCACAACCGGCGCGACCTTCACGTCGCCGAACCCCACGCTCAAGCCGGATGATGTCTTAGCGTCGGAACTGCGCTTCGATCAACGGTTCGACAAGGGCAGTGTGCAGGTCGCGCTCTTCCAAGACGATGTGCACGATGCGATGATTGCACAGTATCTCCCGCTCGTGAGTGGCTCCAGCACGCTGTACTCGTATGTGTCGAATGTCGACCATGTGCGGGCGCGCGGCGTCGAGCTGATTCTGAACACGCACGGCCTCGGTGTCGAACAGCTGGACCTGTCGGGAAGCGTCACGTATCTGGATGCCCGTGTGCTTGCGCTGAGTGGCGCAGCGACCGCGACCGCGACGCCGGGCGCGGCCGTGGGCAAGTTCCTGCCGAACATTCCGGATGTGCGGGCCAGTGTGCAGGCGACCTACCGCGCCACGGACCGCGTAGGACTGTCGATCGCGGGGCGCTACAGTGGCAAGATGTATACGACTCTCGACAACGCCGACGTATATCCGAACACCTATCAGGGATTTTCTGGATGGTTCGTAGCAGACGCAAAGGCGACGTATCGAATTGGCCGCGGCGTTGGTGTTTCCCTCGGCGTCGATAATCTCTTGGATCGCAAGTATTTCCTCTTTCATCCGTTCCCGCAGCGGACCTTCGTGGGGAGTCTCAAGTATGATTTCTAACATCGCGCGCGTGATGGTGTGTGCGAGCATCGTCGGCCTCTCGCCGGCGGTGTTCGTGGGTGCTGTTGCACAGGCGCAGGGTTCCACGACCACGCTTGCGGTGGCAGGACGGTACAACGCGAATCCCTCGATCGCTGCGCGCGGAAATTTTGCCGCGGTGGCCTGGTCGGGGACACTCGGCAGTACGATGGACATTTATGTCGCGACAAGCCGAGATGGTGGGGCGAAGTGGAGCGCCCCGGTGCAGGTGAATGCCACGGCCGGTGATGCGCGCGTGAGTGGGGAGCAACCGCCACGTGTGGTGTTGGTCGCGGGGCGGGGCGCCACACCGGAGATCGTGGTGGTGTGGGGGAGCAAAGGAACGACCGGTTCGCGGCTGCTACGTGCGCGTTCGACCGATGGTGGAAAGACCTTCGGTGCGAGCATCCTCGTGGCTGGTGCAGACGGCGAGGGGAACCGCGGGTGGGAGTCGCTGGCCGCGGATTCAAGCGGGCGCGTGTATGCGCTGTGGCTCGATCATCGCGAGACGGTGATGCCGGCCGCGATGCATCATCAAGATGGCACGACGATGCCTGCCGCCGTTCCTGCCGCCGTTCTTGCGGCTGTTCCTGCGCCGAAGATTGATCCCAACGAGAAGGCGAATAAGTCGCAACTCTACTTTGGCTCGCTCGATGGGAGGGCTGGCGTCGCGGCGCGCGGGATCGCGCGCGGCGTTTGCTATTGCTGCAAGACGTCGTTGGTTGCGTCGGGCGGCGCGATCTACGCGGTGTGGCGCCACGTATTTCCGGGGAACCAGCGAGATATTGGCTTCACGGTGTCGCGCGATGGGGGCAAGACGTTCAGTGCGATTACGCGCGTGAGCGAAGATCACTGGCAGTTCGACGGATGCCCCGAGAATGGTCCGGCCGTGGCAGTGGACCGGCAGCAGCGCACCCATGTGCTCTGGGCAGCGCCGGTCGATGGCAAAGATGGATCGCCCTTGGCGTTGTATCATGCGCTCACCACGGACGGAAAAACTTTTACCGCACGCACGCAGGTGCCCGCGCGCGGACCCGCGGGACATGTGCAGGTCACGGCGGTCTCCGATGGATCGCTCGTGATTGCGTGGGACGAGAATGTGAGTGGCACCCGCCACGTGGCGTTTGCGCGCGCGGTGGTCAATGCGGCCGGGCGCGTGACGTTCAGTCCCGTACACGCGGGCGACGACGACGTCGGACGCGGCTATCCTGTGGTGGCGACTGCGGCATCGGGTGTGCTTGCCGCGTGGGTCAAGCAGATCCCGAACGGAACGACCATTGGGGTGGCGCGTGCGCAGTAGCGCCTCGTGTGATTACCGGCAGGCGGGGTCGTTTTTCGCGTTGGTCACGGCGCGCGGCGGGAGTGGTGCTTTCTCGACCAAGCGACGTAGCTCGATAATAGGCTCTGGGCTGTCGTCCACTTGGAGGCGGAGTACGACATCGTTGTGCAGCCAGACGCCGCCGCACTTTTTCACGATTAGCATGGCGGCCGATTGCTTGCCGCGCTTATCGCCGCCAGCGGCTTGTCCCGCCTCGATCCCTGCGAGCAAGCGGAGCGCGAGGTGCCCCTTGGTGCGCAGGAATGCTGCGACCATGGAATCTGGGACCGCTTTGTCGGCGAGGGTGTTCCCCTGGGCGGTGACGTGCGGGCCTTGCTTGTCGCCCGCTGCGGTCGGCGCTGTGGGGCCGGTGTAGGCCGCGACGTTGCCCTTGGCATCGACCACGGCGAACTGTCGGCCCGTTTTGGCCCAGCGTGCGGTGTCAGGGTCGGTGTCATGCTCCCACACGTACTTCACCACTTCGGCAGCTGACTTGCCCTGCTTGAGCAGCGCGATTGCTTGCGGGCCGTAACTGACGTCGACCACGGCCTGTGTGGCGACCACACCGACGCCGGCCTCCGCGGAGAGAACGCCATTGCCCACGGAGAACACGCGCGACTGCACCGCGCCGCCCCACTCGCCGGTGGCGGTGTCGTAGGCGATGATCGAGAAGGTGCCGGTCTCGGGGAGCGCGTCTGCCGCGTTCGTAGAGGCTTTCGCCCGCGCGGCATCACGCGGCGCGCAGCCCATCATGACGGCGACGAGCGTGACGGTGGTCAGGAGCGCGAAGCGGGTGCGGTGCGTGAGCGGTGTCATCGGAGTGATCAATCGATGGGAATATGCTTGTCGTGGCCGAGTACGGATTCGGCGCGCGTGGAGCGAAAGATCGGGAAGAGAAACTGCGTGTACCAGCGTTCGGGGCCTTGGCGGATGTCGTCTTTGAGGCCGTAGGCTGGCGGATATTGCCGAGTGATGCGGGCGGTGCCGAACAGCACGTCCCAAATGAAGAGGAGGTTCCCGTAGTTGCCCATGTAGTGGCCCACGCCGTCGTCTTGCGTGAGAGCGTGGTGGGCAAAGTGCGTGGCTGGGGTCGAGATCGTGCGCTCAAGGACCCACGCCACAGGGCGTAATGCCCGGTAGCGATACAAGGGCAGATCCCAGCGCACAGCAGAATGCGCGCCGATGATCACCGCGAGCTTCACGACGCTGTACCAGACGAAGGTCCAACCAAACCCCAGATAGAGCAGCACGCCGCTGAACCAGAGCCCGGGCATCAGCGCGTAGTAGAACGCATTGTTACGGTAGACCACGCGGACGCTCATGTAGGCCGCCGAGTGGTGGGCGCGGTGGAGGGGCCACATGAGCGAGGTGTGTGACAGCCGATGCCACCAGTATTGCGTGAAATCGTCGGCGACCAGGAGCACGAGCACCATCTGCCACACCGGCCATGCGGCCCAGGCATCGCGCGCGCCCGGAATAAGCCACACACAGAGCGCCTTTGCGGCGGCGAGTACAAGCCCCATCACGACGGGAAAGACGATCGTGACGGCTGTGTCGAGGCGGTTGTCCTCTGGCGTCGCATTCGACGGGAAGAACCGGTCGATCATTAGTTCCGCGATAGCGAATCCGCCGTAGATGATGACCACGGCGAGCAACTGCACGGTTTGACGGCTTAGCGGCATGCGGATCAGGGAATATGCGATTCTTGTCGGTACCCGTGGTGCCAGCCTTCAAAGGTGCGGAGGTGGAAGAGATGGCGCCAGTCGGTCGTGGGCGGCCACGCCCGTTTGACAGTGGACCGCCCCATGGTCACTATCCACTGGTCCGAACGGTTCCACACTGTCCCGCTCGAGTTCAACCCGCACATCCCGGAGTTTCCATGCGTGCAGCATTGTTGGTGGCACTGATCACCGCGACCGCGGTTGCTCCTCTGGCGGGTGCTCAGCAGCCGACGACCGACGGTCCGTACAAAGTCTTGACGCGCGCCAAGGTTGGCGGCGAAGGCGGCACCGACTACATCTACGCCGACGCGACGGGGCGCCGGCTCTACATCCCGCGTGGTGGAACGCGCGCGATAGCGGCCACCGACTCCACGCCAGCGCGTCCGGCGGTGCCGGGCCGCATGTCGATCTTTGATCTCGACAACCTCAAGCTGTTGGGTGAGATCGCCGGCGTTGGCGGGAATGGCGCCGCGGTGGTGCAGGGCACAGGGCACGGCTTCTCGAGCAGCAAGCCGGTGTCGATGTTCGATACCAAGTCGATGACGCTGATCAAGACTATTGATGTCGGCGCGGCGCAGCCGGACGGCATCTTGGCCGATGATCTCAATGGCCGCGTCTACATCTTCAGTCATCCGACCAAGGACGCCGTCGTCATCGACGCCAAGGACGGTACCGTAGTCGGCACCATCGACCTGGGCGGTGTGCCGGAGCAGGGCGTGCTCGACGGCAAAGGCTTACTCTACGTAGTGATGCAGGACGCGGCCGGCAGCGTGACGGTGGTCGACACCAAGACCATGAAGGCCACGGCGCACTTCGCGCTGGGCGACAAGGGCGGCTGCAATGGACTCGCGCTCGATGTGAAGAACAAGGTGCTCTTCGCCGCCTGCGCACGCTCTGGTGCGGCCGTTGCGCCCGGCGCTCCTGCTCCGACCGCTCCGTCGGGCAGCCCGGCAACGCCGATGATGGTCGTACTCAGCGCCGTCGACGGTAAGATCCTCGCGAATCTGCCGCTTGCTGGTGGCTCCGATGGTGCGGCGTTCAATCCCGCGACCATGGAAGCGTTCAGCACGCACGCGAATGGCACGATGACGGTCGTCAAGGAAAAGAGCCCGACGAGCTTCGAGGTCGAGCAGAACCTCGAGACGATGCTCGGGGCGCGTACCCTGAGTCTCGATCCGAAAACCGGGCATATCTTTGCGATGAGCGTTGAGCGTGGCCCGGCGCCGCCGCCACCGGCTGGCGGTGGGCGCGGTGGTCAGGCCCCGGCGATTCCCGGGTCGTTCACGATTCTCGTGATCGGGAAGCCGTAGCCTCGTGAAACTCTGGCTCGATGCAGACGCTGCTCCGCGTGACGTGAAGGAGGTCTGTTATCGAGCCAGCGACCGGCTCAAACTTGAAACGGTGCTCGTCGCCAACCAGCGACTCCAGTTGCCGGTGGGATACGAGCACCTGTCGTCGGTGCGTGTCGAAGGGGGCCCGGATGTCGCTGACCGCTACATCGCCGACCACGCCGAGCGTGGGGATGTGGCGGTGACGGCCGACATCCCACTCGCGGCGATTCTCGTGCCGAATGGTGTGGTGGTGATTGACCCGCGCGGCGAGGAGTATACCGCTGAGGTGATTGGGGAGCGGTTGTCGGTGCGCAACTTTATGGACGGGTTGCGCGGTGCCGGCGTCGAGACTGGCGGGCACGCAGCATATGGTGCGAAGGAAAAGCAGGCGTTCTCGAACGCCTTGGACCGGGCGCTGACGCGGGCGTTGCGGCAGCGTTGATCCGGGTATCGAGTTCGACGCTCCTTAGCGTTTGAAGAACGCGAAGTAGAGCACGTACGCCCACGAGAAAAATCCGTGGATCACGGCCCAGGTGATCGAGTGGTTGACCGACCACGAGATCGTAATCGCGAGTGCGCTCCCGAATCCGACGCCCGCTTTGGCGTAGTTCGTCGACCGCGTCACGAACGAGACGCGTGGCGGTTGCTGTTGTTGCCGTTCGCCATAGGTGTGGATGATGGGTTCTTCGTCCATGGTGTCCTTGTAGGAGCTACCGCTTATCGCAGTGGCTTTGTCGGTTTCCAAAACGGAAACTCTGCTTGATACCCGATCCCTTCCAGATCGGCGGCGCGCTCTTCCATGAAGGCGCGTGCGTCGGCCATCGCTTGGTTGTAAATCGTGGGGCCGATTTCAGCCAAGATGTAGTCGAGGCAGATGGCGGCCTTCAGATCGCCAATCTCCTCGTCGGTGTTCTCGGTGAACCAGCGCCGTATGGACGCGATCGCCTGATGACGGCTTCGAGCGGAAATCGTGATCGGAGGTTTTCCTCGCATGCTAGAAAGATGGGGGAGGCGCTGGCGGATGCACAGCGGGGCACCTCGATCTGAGGTGCCCCGCTGTGTGTCAGCAACTGCCGGCGTTCGGACTACTTGGCAATCACTCCGCAGGCGATCCGCGCACCAGCGGCACCGGCGGGGTTTGTCTTGTAGTCATCGCCGACGGCGTGCATAACAATCGCCGTGCCGCCGCTCTTGAAGAGCGAGTTTGCGCCGGCGCCGAGTGTGACGTCGCGCGCCATGGCGTCAAAGGTGAGCGCGCCATCGGTTGGGACCTGTACGTTCGGCAGATCGCCGGCGTGCATCCCCATCGGGTTGGCCATGCCGTGCTGCTTGCTTGCTGGATTGAAGTGCCCGCCGGCCGAGGTGAAGGGCGCGTCGCAGGTGCCCGTCTCGTGGATATGGAAGGCGTGCGGCCCCGCCGGCATGCCGGTGAGGACGACGTGCATGAGCACGCCATTCGGCGAATCCGTCAGCGTAGCCTGACCGACGACCGCGCCCTTGGCGTCCTTCAGTTCAGCCTTCGCGGTGGCCGCGTCCTGTGCAGTTGCAGTGGAGGCGCACAGCACGAGCGCGATCATGGCATATGACATCGACTTCATTAGGGTCTCCTGGAACGAGGCGAATCAAGCAGCGGTGGGAGGCATCGCGAACTCTATGCCTGAATAATAGCGGTTACGTCCGTGAGCGAACCCCTTACGGCACGTATGCAATACAGTCGATTTCGACGCGGAGCCCTTCACCCGGAAGTGCCGCGGCCTGGATTGTGGTGCGCGCCGGACGGTGGCCGGCGAACACGCGCTCGTACACACCATTCATTTCCGTGAACTCCTTCATGTCGAGCAGAAAAACGCCACAGCGCAGCACGTACTGCAGGTCCGAGCCGCCGGCCTGCAGGATGGTGCGAAGGTTCGCGAGGCACTGTTCGGTCTGCGACGCCGCGTCGGGACCAGAAAGCTTTCCGGTCGCTGGCACGGTCGCGCCCTGCCCCGACACGAAGATGAGGCGCTCAAACCCCATCCCCGGGGAGTAGGGCCCGACAGGCTTCGGGAGGTCAGCGCTATGGATTGGGCGGTGGCTCATGGGAAGGCTCGCGTCGGGAGGTGAAAGAGGGTGAAACACGGTGAATCGGAATGAATCGCAGTGAGTAGCGGTCGATGGCTATCAGTGGTGCCAAACAGATGTGTGCGCCTACGGTTAGGACCGACTGTAGGCCTCGCGCGCGGCCAAGGTCACCGCGGTCAGCAGCAATAGCGCCCCCGCCTGATGCGCCATACCGATTGCCACCGGAACCGCGAGCAGGAGGACGGTGATGCCCAGCGTGACCTGGACCGCGACGGCAACCATCATCAACGTGAGTCGTGAGCGAAGGCGTGGCCACGCATGCTTGCGCACCGTGAGCGCTACACCGATGACCGCGAGCAATGTGACGATCGCCAGCACACGATGATCAAACTGCGCGCTCGCGGGATCTTCGAACAGGCTCTTCCACCAGGGAACCATCGTCCCGTACTCGACAGGGACGAACCCCGCCCCCATGAAGGGGAACTCATTGTAAATACGGCCCGCGCGGAGCCCCGCGACAAAGGCGCCGCTGACGACCGTGAGGAATGCGAGCGCGAGCAGCACGAGGAGCGATCCCTTTGGTGCGCGCGACCGGCTGCCGTTGTTCGCGACCGGTGACCGCTTCTCCGCAAGCAGACCGTCTGCCGTCCAGATCGTAATCAAATAAATCACGAGCGCCAGCGAAAGGTGCGCGGCAAGTCGATACTGACTCACATTCACGCGCGCGGTCAGCCCACTCGACACCATGTACCACCCCATCGCCCCCTGCAGGCCCATGAGCACCCCGAGGGTGCCAAGTCGCGGAAGCAATGCCCCCGGGAGACGGCGGCGGAGCGCGAACCAGAGCAACGGGAGTACGAAGACCACGCCAACCAGGCGCGCCCAGAACCGGTGTAGGAACTCCCACCAGAAGATCGCCTTGAACGCGCCGAGTGTCATACCGGCGTTCATCTTGGCATACTGGGGGATCAGCTTGTATTTGTCGAACTCTGACTGCCAAGTCGCGTCGGTGAGCGGCGGGAGGACGCCGGAGACCGGCTTCCATTCCGTGATGGAGAGTCCGCTCTCGGTGAGCCGTGTGCCACCGCCAATCAGGACGAGGAGAAAGAGCATCCCCGCCCACGCGGTGAGCCAACGGCCGATCGTGATGCGGTCGATTGTGGTGGTGTTCATTAGACGAATAATACGGAAGTGAGTCTAGGGACTGAACACCGAACTACGCGATTTCGTTTCGAAGCGCCGTCAGAAGCGCGGGTTCGAGCGCCATTTAGACAATCGAGAGTCCAGCCGGTGGATCGAGCGGGTCTGCGTGGTTGCGCATATGATCCGCCAAGTCGTGCAGCTTCTGGCGGAGCGACGCGCGGAGTGGTGCTGGCATCTCGTGCGTAGCAAGAGCGCGATCCATGCACCAGAGCCACTGATCGCGCGCCTGAGAGCCGATTGGGAAGGGGAGATGGCGTGCCCTTAGCCTGGGATGCCCGTACTGCTCCACGTACAGCTGAGGACCGCCAAGCCATCCGCAGAGAAACAGGTACAGCTTCTCGCGCGAGGCCTTGAGCGACGGCGCGTGCATCGAGCGGATCTCGCCGGCTTCAGGCGCATTGTCCATCAGGTCGTAGAACCGGTCGACCAGCGCACGAACGCCGACATCGCCGCCCACAAGCTCGTAGGGAATCTCGAGCTGTGTCATAGTTGCTGAACCACCGTCATTCGCCGTATTCCGTCGTTGGTACCGCTACCGCTACCGCTACCGCTACCGCTACCGCTACCGAAGCCGACGGGAGCGTGAGCCGGAACTCGGTGAGTCCTGGCCGCGAGACGGCGAGTTCTAAGGTGCCTCCGTGCGCGACCGCAATGCGTCGCGCAATCGCGAGGCCAAGTCCGGCGCCGTCGGTCATGCTGCCAGCGGTGCGTACGCGCGCCGCATCACTCCGGTAAAACCGATCGAAAATTCGTGCCTGCGCGTCAGGGCTGATGCCGGTTCCGTGGTCAATCACGGCCACAACATGCGCACCCGGCGCCTCTCCCATCACGACCTCTACCGTGCTTCCCGCCGGCGAATACTTGATGGCGTTGTCGAGGAGATTGAGCAGGAGACGATCGAGCAAGATGCGGTCGCCATGGAATGGCGCCTGTGTCATTTGCCGGAGCTCAACAGACACGCCGCGCCGCTCGCCCACCTGCACCACCGCACGAACGGCGTCGTGCACGATTTCCTCGAGATACACGGGCTCGGCGCGCAACGCGAGATGTCCAGCATCGGCGCGCGCAAGCAAGAAGAGATCGTCCACAAGTCGAGCAAGGCGCTGCCCGGACTGCAACATGACGTGCACCGATTCCCGATACTCCGCCTCTGTCCGATGCTCACGGGCGAGCGTCACCTCAGCTTCCGCACGGAGCGTCGCGGTTGGCGTGCGCATTTCATGCGACGCATCGGCCATGAAACGTCGTTGCTGTTCCAGCGCTCCTTCGACGCGGTCCAGCAACTCGTTGAACACGCGCGCGAGTCCCATCAACTCGGCGCCGCCACCGACAGGGAGACGCTGGTCAAGATTCTGCGCCGTGATTTCCTCGGCGCGCGTGGCCATCGCTGCGACTGGCGCCAAGCTCCGTTGCGCGAGCAGATACGCACCAAGCGCTGCAACGAGCAGCAACAGAGGGATTGCAACAATAAACAGTGTACGAATCTGCGAAAGCACCGCCTTGACATCACGAAGCGGATACGCGCCGCTGACCAAGAAGCGCTCATTGTCGAGCATAACTGGACGAGTCAGCACACGTACACCACCGTCCGGCGCGGGGATGCTTCGCGGGAGGGTGTCACCGCTCGCGTCGGCAACACTGAGCGCCGTGAGGACGCGATCCCCATCGCCACCCAGACCGGCATCGTTTTCGGCGGTCGACGCGACCACGACACCAGCGGAATTGCGGACGAGTACGCGAACGTTGCGAAAACGTACTTCGTTGAGTGTCATATGAATTGCGTCGAGCGAGGAGCGTGCCTGCATCCGTTCGGCGGCAACCTCACGTACAAAGACGCTGAGCGCATCGCCGATAAACGCATCCGAGCGGGTGACCAGTGCCCGCGCGAACGTCACGTAGCAGACGAACGCGAAGACAATCAAGGGGATTGCAAGCGCCACCGTGTAGCCGATGGTGAGTTGTGTACGGAGCGACGAGGGCGCCCGACCCTGCGACACGGGCGTGCTGGGCACGGTCAGATCACCCGCGCCGCGTCGTCTGGCGCATTCCACATGAATCCCGCACCGCGTACCGTCGCCAGCAGTGGGAGCTTCTCGTCGTCGCCGAGTTTCTTGCGGAGGCGCGCGGCGTACACGTCGATGATGTTGGAATACGTACTGCTCGAGCCGTCCCACACTTCGCGCAGCAGATCCGCACGTGTGATGACGCGGCCTGGGCGTTGCGCCATGTAGAGCAGCAGCGCGTATTCGCGTGCGGTCAGCGCCACGGCGATGCCGGCGCGCGACACTTCATGGCGCGCCGTGTCGATGACTAAATCTCCGACGACGATACGCTCAGGCACCGGTTCTGTTTGTCGGCGCGTGATGGCCCGGAGGCGCGCCAAGAGCTCGCCAAAGTCAAACGGTTTGGTGAGGTAGTCATCGGCCCCTGCGTCGAGCCCAGCAATGCGCTGCTCTACCGCGTCGAGAGCGGTGAGCATCAGGATTGGCACCTGATTGCCGAGCCCGCGAATGGTGCGGCATGCCGTGATACCGTCGGGCGCGGGAATGAGCACGTCGACGATGAGCGCGGCATAGTCGTGAGCGGCGACCAGCTCGAGCAGCTGCTCGCCAGTCCCAGCTTGATCGACCGCGTACCCCGCTTCTTCTAAGCCACGGCTGACCGACTTCCGCAGCTGATGATCGTCCTCGACGAATGCGATCCGCATCTTTGGAATCTACGGCACGGGAGGCGTGCTACAAGCTAGGGCTTTAGCGGGGCGGCCATGTACTTCGCGCCCATCGACGGAGTGATCCCGACGTCATCCAAGATGATGGTGCCGACGAAGGTCTTGTTGAAGAGCAAGCGAATCGATTTCAGGCGCTCCAGACGGAACTCCGGCGAGGCAGCCGCGAAATCGGCAAGCGGGAGCAGGAACGATTGCGGGACGTACTCAAAGGTGTTCGTAAAGCGTTGTTCGTCGCGTCCCTTACGGCGGTAGAGATGCACTTCAAGCGGACGGCGCACGGCTCCATACCGACTGATCGGCATGCGCGCGGTATGGCCGTCGGCGTCCGTCAGCTCCACCGTGAAGTCCACGGGGATGGTGTCCGCCTCATCCTTTTTCGGGTTCTTGGCTGCGGATTTCACCGAATCTGCTTTGAGCTTAGCGGCGAGGGAGTCCGCCTTCTTCGTCGAATCAGACTTCTTGGTTGTGTCCTTTGGCAGTGCGCGCGGGCTCGGCTTGTCCTTGGTCGGTGCAACCGAGAGGTGGAGCACTCCCTTGTCGGTGACGTTCCACGATTTCACCAGCGAATCGGCGATGGTGAGCGTGTAACTCGCCGGACGTCCCATCTTCGTGGTGTCTGGGCCAGCGATGCGATTATTCCATCCAATCCACACCGCGTTGTTTCGCTGGTCATCGGTCCCCATTCCCCGGAAAGGAATCACATTTTCTTTCCAGGTCGCGAGGCTGTCGGTTTCAATGGTCACGCCGGGTGCGCCAGTCGTGACATCGATGTCGTCTTCATAGTCGGCGAGTGTGCGAAAGCCGCTTTCCATGAATCGCGTGGTGTACATCGACTTGGGGAACCAATGCCCCGCGGTGCGGTGATCGCGAAACATCGGGAGGTACTCGCTCTTGCCGTGGAGCGTGGCCTCGAGAAACCCCGAGATCACCAGCTTCCCCATCTGGCGCTGGTCTTCGATCGGCACAAGCGCCGCGAGTTCTAGGGAACGCCCGCTGCGCGGGCCATTGTCCTTGTTTTGCCAGACACTGTTCCACTGTCCGTGATTTGCGCGGTACATGAAGAACATCGCCTTGAAGTGCTCTTGGCCGTCTGTGAAGCGCAGTCGCTCGTACTGCCGCATCCCCACTGCGGTAGACACGTCGCCGTCGTGTGATCCATGAAGGAGCAAATAGTTCACATTCTCGAGCGGCGTGTACTTCGAGGCGGGCTTATACTGGCCGTCCACAGGAGCGATTGCCACCACACTCCGGATGTGAAAATTGAACTTGAACTTCTGCTTCGCGTCGTCGGGGTAGAACTTGAGCGTGTTGAAGGTCGCCGCGAGTGCCGCCGCCTCGCCGCCACGCGAGTGTCCCATCACGGCAATCCGGTCCATGTCGATTTTGTGCGTGAGTGGGCCAGCACTGGAGTCGTTGAAACGCTTCCATTGCTCGAGATGCTTGAGCATCAGCCACGCGCGCCCATCGTTCTCGCCGGAAAGTCCGTTGATAAAGTTTTCGTCGACCGACGCGAGAATAAACCCGCGCGACGCAAGCAGTTCGCCCAAATACCCGTAGCCGGGATCAGAAAAATCTTCGGAGTTATGATTCCCGTGCACCACGAGCACGAGCGGAAACGGTCCCGCGCCCTCGGGATACCACACCCGTGCATTGAGAGGCACAGCTTTCATGTCGAAGCCCCAGAAATCTTTGCGATCACCAGCAGCAGCGGGCGGAACAGTGACGTACGGCGACACGTCCACGGACTTCGTCTTGTACGTGACGGAGTCCTTGAACTCCTTGCGCTGTTTATCCGTCCCCGATCCATAAAACATCCGCACAACCTTAAACGCCCCCGGCTCGGCAGGGTTCTCAGCGGTGATCGTCTGGAAGGCGAGTACGGTGGCCGAGTCGTCTTTCGAGAACTTCAGCGGCTGCGAACAGGCGGCAAGCGAGAGGCCGACGGCGAGCCCGACGGCGAGGCCGACAGCGAGGCTCGCAGTGATCGTACGCCGGGATCGATGCATCGACATTAGCGCCACCGTACGGTGAGGCGGTGTGCCATCTGCGAACCGCTGTAGAAGGATGCCCCGTAGTCCAAGTTGAGGCGATCCGCACCGAATGAGAATCCTGCACCGACCGGCTTTTCATCCGCGGTCTCGGTGCGGTGCGCGCCGGCACGCATCGTCACGGTGTAGCCGTCAATCCAGCTCCACCCCAGTTCAAATCCTGCAGCAGGCGACACCCATCCGTTTCGACGAGCGGCAACCTGCGTGTGAAAGCCGTAGTCGAACGGTCCCCACGCGTATTGCGCCGACCAGCCGAGTGCGAGTTGCGTGGGCACGCTGTACTGCGTGCCGCGTAGCGTGTACGGCTGTCCAACATTCTGGAGCGACAGCCCGGCGATCCCCGTCCACAGCGGATGCGACGTTCCGATGTCGAGAAGCCAGGCAGCGCCACGCGACGGCAGTGCAACGACCGGCAGATCAGTCGAGTTCCGCCGGACCATATCTTCGGCGTACTTCACCGAGGTGCCGATACGGAATCCCTTGTAGGTCATCGCACCTGAGACCATCGCCACAAAGCTGAAGGCATCCGACTCGCCACCACTCATCAACGACGCGGGAGCAAGCGGATACGCGGTGCTACTCCGTGGTGCAGAAAAATCCACAGCCTGCAGCGCCCAGCCGAGTGTGACAGGGCCAATGGTGGACGCCGATGCGGCCGCGAGGGCGCGGGTTGTTGAACCGTACGTGGCGAGTGTGATCCCGAAGCCGGTGGTCGCGTTGAGTCGCGCCGGGTTCTGGAAGACGGCGTATTCGTCACGTCCCGCCACAGCAGCGTTGCCAATTGCCGCAGCACGCGCCGAGGCAGGGAGGAGCAGCGCGAGCGGCCCAGTGTCAGGGGCGGCGTTTTGGGCCGCGGCCAGGTGCGCGGAGAGCGCGATTGCGGAGAGCACGAGGGCGGCCACGCAAAAAATGCGGTGAAATCGGTCTGTACGCATCCAACGAAGGTGAGTCATTTCCCTGCGTCACGGAAGGGGACCTGCCGCTCGAGGCGGGTGGGCTGCCTAGCCCTCCGCCGCAATAAACTCCAGCGCTTCCCAGCGTGCCGTCGTTGCCGTCAGTTCCGCCTCGAGTGCCGTGAGCCGTGCCCGGGCGCCAATCACCGCCGCACCGTCGCGCAGGAAGGTCGGATCGGCCAGACGCGCGAAAAGCTCGCCCCGCTCCCGCTCCAGCGCATCGATCGCGTCGGGAAGCGCCGCGAGCTCAGTCTTCTCCTTAAACGTGAGTCGCCGTGGTTTGGCGGTTTTCGCGATCTGCTTCGCCGTGTCTTTCGTAGCGGCCGTAGCGGCCGTAGCGGCCGTAGCGGCCGTAGCGGCCGTAGCGGCCGTAGGCACCCAGTCGGCGTAGCCACCGACATACTCACCGACTTGCCCCTTCCCCTCAAACACCAGCGTGCTGGTGACCACGTTATCGAGAAAGGCGCGATCGTGACTCACCACGAGCAACGTCCCTGAAAATTCGAGAAGAAGCTCCTCGAGCAGGTCGAGGGTCTCGATATCCAGATCATTCGTTGGTTCGTCGAGCACCAGCAAGTTGAACGGCCGTGTGAACAACCGTGCAAGCAACAACCGATTGCGTTCTCCACCAGAGAGCGCACGAACCGGCGTGCGCACCCGATCCGCACCGAACAGAAAATCCTGCAGATAGCTCATCACATGCTTCTTATTCTCACCCACATCCACCCAGTCGGCGCCATCAGCGATGCTGTCGTACACGCTTTGCTCAGGGTCTAGCTGCTCCCGGAGTTGGTCGAAGTAGGCTACCGCTAGCCCAGTCCCCAGCCGGACGGAGCCGCTGTCAGGCGCGAGCTCACCGAGCAGCAGGCGCAGTAGCGTGGTCTTGCCCGAACCGTTCGGACCAATCAGCCCCACGCGATCGCCGCGCGTGATAGTAGTCGTGAAGTCACGGACAATCACCTTCTCGCCGCGCGCGAAGATCACACCACGCGCCTCGGCCACTAAACGCCCCGATCGCTCGGCCACCTGCACGTCCATCTGTGCTGTGCCGCCGCGCTCACGACGCTTGCTGCGTTCCACGCGGAGCGCTTCGAGATTTCGCACGCGTCCTTCGTTGCGGGTGCGTCGCGCCTGGATCCCGGTGCGGATCCACACTTCTTCTTTCGCCAACTTTCGGTCGAACGCGGCGAACTCCTTCTCCTCGACGGCGAGCGAAGCTTCTTTGCGGATGAGATACGTGTCGTAGTCGGTGCCCCAGTCCACCAGACGGCCGCGGTCGAGCTCCACAATCCGGGTGGCGACATTGCGGAGAAAAGCACGGTCGTGGGTCACAAAGACAATCGTCATCCCGCGGTCGACGAGGAATTCCTCCATCCACTCCACCGCTTCGACGTCCAAGTGGTTGGTGGGCTCGTCGAGCAGGAGCACATCGGGCTGTCGCACCAGGGCACGCGCCAACAGTGTCTGACGCTTTCGCCCACCTGAGGCAGACGCAAAGGGGAGGTCAGCGTCGAGCGCCAGATGCTCGAGCACGGTGTCCACGCGTGACTGCATCTCCCACGCATTCGCTGCGTCGAGGGCGTGGTGCAGGCGATCCAGCTCCTTGAGTGCACTGGCGCTTCCCGCGGACTCCGCCATCGTGCTCACTCGGTGGCTCGCCTCGTGGTAGCGCGCGAGCAAGGTGCCGGCGTCGCCGAGTCCCCCCGCGACCACCTCAAAGATGGTCCCCTCCACGTCGTCAGGGACCTGCTGCTCGAGTCGGGTGACCGTGACCCCCGTTTGGCGAATGACCTCGCCAGAGGCCGGGGTCAGTTCTCCGTCTAGCAACTTGAGAATGGTGCTCTTTCCGGCGCCATTGCGGCCCAGCAAACAGACCCGCTCGCCGCGCTCGATCGCAAAACGCGCACGATCGAGAACTGGGGGGCCGCCGAAGGCCAGCGTGACGTCCTGCATTCCGAGAAGAGCCATAGCGCGAAATATGGCCGATGGCGCAGCTCTCGTGGTGGTACCTTGGGCATTCCTATGCGGAACTTTACCCGCTGGCGCCGAGGGCGCGGATGTGGCATCCTCCTGACTATGACTCGCCACCGACTTCTGACACTCGCGCTCGCCGGACTGTTCGCGAGCCCCCTCGCGGTGTCGTTGCCCGCGCCGCTCGCCGCGCAAGCCACCGATACCCTTCGTACGACCGGACTCGTTGCCTCGGTCGAAGTGGTGCGGGATCGCCAAGGGATCTCGCACATCTACGCCAAGAACGAGCATGACTTGTTCTTCACCCAAGGCTACGTCGCGGCACGCGATCGGCTGTTCCAACTCGAACTCTGGCGGCGTCAGGCCACGGGAACGGTTGCCGAACTGCTCGGCCCGCGCGAACTCCAACGCGATATCGGCGCACGACTGTTTGCGTTCCGCGGCGATATGTCCAAGGAGCTGTCCCACTATCATCCGCGGAGTCGCACGATCATCGGCGCCTTTGTGGATGGCGTGAATGCGTACATCGCGGTGACGGAGCGCGACCCGAAGCTCCTGCCGATGGAGTTCCGCCTGCTCGACACCAAGCCGGGACGGTGGACGCCCGCAATCGTGATCTCGCGACATGGCGGACTGCTCGGCAACATCGAGCAAGAGCTCGCGGTCACCCGAGCGGTCGCTGCAGTTGGGGCGCCCACGGTGAAATCGCTCTGGAGTTTTCATCCCGGCGACCCGGATCTGACGATTGATCCGGCTATCGATCCATCGCTGCTGAGCGCAAAGATTCTGGATCTGTATCGCGCCTATCGCGCACCGGTGCGATTCCAGCCGAGTGATGTGAAGCTGGCCAGCGCGCGCAATAGCAGCGAGAGCTGGAAATCGCTCGCGGCCGCCACGCAGGCGGCGTACGACGAGGTCCAGCAGAACCAGATCCGCGATATTGGCAGCAACAATTGGGTTGTGAGTGGATCGCGGTCGGCGAGTGGAAAGCCGTTGCTCGCCAACGATCCGCATCGTGCGCAGGCCTCGCCGTCGTTGCGCTACTGGGTGCATCTCGTGGCCCCAGGTTGGAACGTGATTGGTGGGGGAGAGCCCGAGATCCCTGGTGTCTCGATTGGGCACAACGAATACGGCGCGTGGGGGCTCACGATCTTCGCCACGGACGGTGAGGATTTGTATGTCTATAAGACCAATCCTGCCAACCCGCGCGAGTATCGCTACGGCAACGGGTGGGAAGCGATGCGCACGGTGGAGGAGAACATCCCGGTGAAGGGTGCTCCTGCGTCGCACGTGGAGTTGCGATTCACGCGACACGGCCCCGTCGTGTACGAAGACACGCTGCATCATGTGGCGTATGCGGTGCGCGCTGCTTGGCTTGAGCCTGGCGCCTCGCCGTATCTCGCGAGCCTGCGCATGGATCAAGCCAAGAACTGGGACGAATTCCGCGCCGCGTGCGCGGCGAGCTTCATTCCGGGCGAGAACATGATCTGGGCCGACCGCACCGGGCACATCGGCTGGCAGTCGGTGGGGATCGCGCCGGTCCGCACGCACTGGAGCGGACTGGTTGCCGTTCCGGGCGACGGGCGTTTCGAGTGGAAGGGGTATCTGCCGATTCTCGAGAAGCCGCATTCGGCGGATCCAGCTGAGGGCTTTATTGCTACCGCCAACAACGACCTGATTCCGCGCGGTTATGCGCACATGGACGCAGTGGGATTCGAGTGGACCGATCCGTACCGCTGGGATCGGATCTCCGAAGTGCTGCGCGCTGGGCAAAAGCTGACCGTGGACGACATGACTCGGCTCCAAACCGATTACACGTCGCTTCCCGCACGCCAACTCGTGCCGCTACTGAGCGCCGTGAAGTCCGTGGTACCCGCTGTCGAAGCCGCGCGTCTCGCATTGCTCAACTGGGACCGCGTACTCGGCGTGCAGTCCGTTCCTGCTGGGATTTACGAAGCCTGGTGCCGCGCTCTCGCTGTGGACCTCACACAGCGACAGGTCCCGGCATCCATCCGCGCGTATCTCAACACGCTCTCAACCGGACGTGTGGTGGAGTTGCTCACCGCGCCGCCGGCCGCGCTGGGACGCACGCCCGCGGCCGCACGCGACTCACTCGTGCTCCGCGCACTCGAGACGGCCGTGGCAGATCTCACCAAGCGCTTTGGTGCCGATCCCACCAAGTGGATGTACGGTCAAGACGGCTACCATCACGCACTGATCACGCATCCGCTGAGTCCTGCTGTTTCGCCCGAGCTTCGCAAGCAACTCGACGTGGGTCCCGCGCCACGCGGCGGTGATGCGACCACCGTTGGCGCCACTGGAAATGGCGGCAATCAAACGTCGGGCGCTTCGTTCCGTATGGTCGTCGATCTCGCCGATTGGGAGCGCACGGTGGGGACCAACACGCCGGGGCAGTCGGGCGACCCGTCCAATGCCCACTATCGGGATCTCTTTCCGCTGTGGGCCGAGGATCGGTTCTTTGCGGTGCCGTATGCGCGTGCGCAGATTTTGAAGAATGCCGAACAGCGCTCGGTGATGATTCCTCAACGGTGATGGTCATGTCTCTGCTGCGTCGCGTGCTTTTGGGTCGCTCCGCGCTGCTCGCGCTTCCGCTCGTCGTTCCAGCAGCGCTCTCCTTTCGCGCGCTACTGGAACCGCGTGCGGAGTTGCGTGTGCCGGCGTTTACGGCGTATTTGCTGCCGGACGCTGATGCGGCGCGAGTGTCGCAGAATCGGCCCGTGCAGCCATTCGTGGTGCGTGGGAGCAGTCTGGCGTGGTATGGGCAGTTGACGGCGCGCGGCAGTGTGACCGCTGCGGTCGCGCTTCAGCTTCCGGCTGGTGCGCACCAATCCATGCGACTCTCGGTTGGCACACAGACGCATGACGCGTTAGTCACGGGAACAGGCGCAGAGGTTCGCATCCCGTTTGGCGATTTTACCGTGGCCGACACTGGCTATCTGAAAATCGAACTCACCACCACCGATGGCGCCGCGGTGCCAGCCATCGCGGTGCAGGCACTATTGCTTGACGGCGCCGCAACCACAGGCGCGCACTTCAACACCGACCCGCGCCGCAACGCCGCGAGCGTCCATCTCCGATATCCCGTAGACAGCACCCTCACCGTGACGGGCTTTTACAACGAAGTCACGGCCGTCGACGATCCGGTCACTACCTACTACATGGCCACCGGTTTTGCCCGTGGCTATTTCGGGATGCAGGTGAACTCGCTGACGGAGCGTCGCATCATCTTCTCGGTGTGGGATGCCGCCAACGGCACTAACGCCAAGGATCGGACTACCGTTGCGCCAGAAAATTTCACGCAACTCATCGGCAAAGGCGACGGTGTGGTCGCCGAGGTGTTTGGCAACGAAGGGACCGGTGGGCATTCACATCTCGTGTACAACTGGAAGACTGGTTCCACGCAGAAGTTCTTTGTGACCGCGAAGCCTGATGGCGAGAGCACCATCTACTCGGGCTACTGGTTCCACCCGGAGAAGAACGCGTGGATGCTTGTCGCTAGCTTCCGTGCCCCCAAGGACGGGCTCGGACTCCGCCGTCTCTATTCGTTCAGCGAGAACTTTGGCGGCAACAACGGCCATCTGCGTCGCAAGGCGCGCTTCGGCAATCAGTGGATCCAACTCAGCGATGGCCGCTGGCAAGAACTCACCACCGCAACATTCAGCCACGACGCCACCGGCAAGGACGCGCGGCTCGACCGATTCATGGGCGTGGAGAACGGACAGTTCTTTTTGAGCCACGGCGGATTCGTGCCTGGCTTTACGCTCATGGGAACCCCCTTTACGCGCGCGCCGAGCGGCACGCCGCCGACGATCGTCCTGCCGAAATGAGTGCGGGGGGCCGTGCGAGGGTTACGCGACGACCGGAACTTTCACCACGATTTTCCGCGTCGCAGCCGGCGTGGTGACCGCAACATTCGGGCGATGCGCGTCCTGCGGAAAGAACACCGCGAACATCCCAGCGCCGACGACCAGCGCGGTTGTCGGCGCTGGTGCGTTGCCGTAGAAACACACGTCCTGGTCTGCGTCGTACGGTGTGGCGACAGGCAGCGTCTCGATCGGCGCGACTGGAATGCACTCGAGTCCTGACACGACATACTGGATGTCGATGTACCGACGGTGCGATTCCCACTTCCGTTGTTCGGCAGGTTCGGTGCGGTACGACATCACGCGGGCTTCGCAGCCGTGGCCGATGTCGTGGTTGCCGTCGGGCGTCGTGCCGTCGAAGGCTGCAAGCCAGTGGAAGCAGTGCGCGAAGGCTGGGTGCAGCGGCGCATACTGCGGCGCGTTGGCAATGTGGTCGCAGATCATTCTGAAATGTACGGATGGTGCGGCTTCTGGGCAGGTTGATGCCCCGGAATGATGCGTCGGAACACGAATAGTTGACGCCCCGCGTTGGTATTCTTTAACAACAATCGCTCCCGTTCGTCCATTAACAGTATGTTGCTGGATCTCCACGAACCTCCCCCCGTCCGCCGCTCCGTGATAATGTCGCATCCCTGTGTTCCGACACTGCTAGCTAGAGTACGGATTGCTTGTTCCGCACCCGCGGCTGCGAGCCTCGCGCTCTGTCAGATTGTCGGCCTCGCCGCCTGCAGCGCCTCGCAGCCCGCCGCTACGGTCACCCCGACGACTCCAGCGGCCACTGCGCCAGGTGCGCCGAGCAGTGTGGTCGCGACGTCGGGGAACGGAAGCGTTTCCCTGAAGTTCACTGCACCATTGTCGACCGGTGGGTCGCCCATCACCAGCTACACCGCGACCTGCACGGCGAGCGGGGGGAGCCGAAGTGCTTCGGGACCTGCGAGTCCCATAACTGTACAGGGAGTATCAAACGGGGTCAGCTACGCGTGCACGGTCACGGCTGCAAACGTAGTTGGAACTGGAAGCCCATCGCCGGCGGCCAACGTGACGCCAGCGGCCACCGTCGCGCTTGGCGCGTTCGCCGGCAATATCGTGTTGGGGGTGCCCACGGGAAGTAGTGTGACCGCCAACGTATACGCCCCCACGCAATCGGGCTCGGTGTACATCGCATACGGGACGACGCCTGGTGTATACGACCGGCAAACGAGCACGGTGTCGATTACCGCAGGTACGCCACTCGAGATTCCGATCACGGGGCTCACGACCGACACGCGCTACTACTACCGTCTCTACTACGCGACGGGGAGTGCCAGCGCAGGCCCCACCGACGAATACACCTTCCACACGTCGCGCCCCGCGGGAGCTGCCTTCACCTTCGCGGCACAGGGGGATTCACACCCCGAGCGTGCAAATAGCGAGTTCGATGCAACGCTCTATACCCGCACGCTGACCGCTGCGGCCAACGATCGCCCGGATTTCTTCTTCACTAGCGGCGACGATTTTAGTGTCGATACGCAAGATCCGCTGACCATCACCGAGCCGATCGTCGCCAATCGATACCTCATTCAGCGGCCATACCTCGGCATCATCGGCCGCAGTGCACCAGTGTTCTTGGTGAACGGCAATCATGAACAAGCGGCGCGCTATCTCCTCAATGGAACACCGAACAGCGTAGCCGTGTGGGCGCAGAATGCCCGCAATCGTCTCTACTCGCAGCCGGCGCCAAGTGCGTTCTATTCCGGCAACAGCGAGGTCGTGCCCGACGTTGGATTGTTGCGCAACTACTACGCTTTCACTTGGGGCGATGCGCTCTTCGTCACGATCGATCCGTATTGGGGGTCGCCGGTCTGCGTCGATAATCCGTTCTTCGGCGGCGCTAAACGAAGCAGCATCTGGGACGTCACCCACGGCGACGCACAGTATCAGTGGCTCAAGCGCACGCTCGAGCAAAGTTCCGCCAAATACAAGTTTGTTTTTGCGCACCACGTCATGGGGACGCAGCGCGGTGGCACCGATGTGGCGCGCCTGTACGAGTGGGGCGGGCAAAGCCAGAATGGCAACTATGACTTTGCCGCGCAACGTCCGACCTGGGCGATGCCGATCCATCAGCTGCTCGTGGCCAACCACGTGACGATTTTCTTCCAAGGGCACGATCACATCTTCGTGCACCAGCAACTCGACGGCGTCACCTATCAAACGCTTCCAGAGCCCGCGGATCCGAACTATTCGCTCTTCAACGCCGATGCCTACGCCACCGGCGACAAGTTTCCGAACGCGGGATACGCGCGCATCTCCGTGGGGCCTACTGGGGTGAAGGTCGAATATGTGCGCAGCTGGCTCCCGCAAGACGAACTCCCCGGGAAAACCACCGGAACGGTCGCCTTCAGCTACACCATCCCCTAGCGAACCGCGCGCGCGCGCGCCCGGCCGACCCACCACAGCCCGAGTCCGCCAACAATACCCGCGGGCACCAGAATGGCCGCAGGTCCGGCAATCACGGGCATGTCCACGAACCGCGCTCCGATCCCACGCAGCGCCCAGGCGACGACCAGCGGGAACACCCACGCGCCGCGCGCGTAGCTCATAGCCCAGCCGAGCGCGGTTGCGATAATCATCATCGCAACCGCGTACGTGGACTCACTGATGCCAAAGCCCTGCCACTGCACCACGTGCGCGTACTGGAAAATGTTCGCAATGATCGCGACGGAAATCCAGGCGAGATAAATCCCCGTGGGGACCGTGACACACCAGTACTCCGCCGTACTCGCCGGCTCGCCGCCCGTTACGCGCTCAAACAGCGTAATCAGCGCGACGAGCATCACCGCCATCACGGCCAACGCGCCGAGGAAGTGCGAGAAAGAAAAAGTGGAGATCCACGCGACATTGAGCGTGCCGACAATGATCCACCAGGGCCCGGTCCGCCGCACGCTGCGCGCGCTGCTCTCGCCCGGCAGCGCCTGAAAAACCGTGACCACCATCAACCCCACATAGATCAGGCTCCAGATCCCGAACACATAGTTGGCCGGGAGGAAGAGCGACTGATAACGATTCGCGATCGTGCCAATAGAATCGCCACTCATCTTGCCCGAGGCGGCGAGTCCATTGCCGGCGAGCACGAGGATGAACACCACGAGGTTGAGGAATCTCATGCAACAAAGATGCGGCGACTGGGCCCGGTTCGCTACGGCGGTGCGTGCTGCGCTGAGCGTGGTGCTCGGGACGTACGAGTCGGGAACGAGGTGCCCCTAATAGAGGCAGGCATCCAAAATCGAGAGTACCTCGTCGAGCATGGCTGCCGGTGCTCGGCCAATTCGCGTAGCCTTTCGGGCGCGGTAGTCGATGGACTTCACCTGTTCGGCCATCACAAAACCTGTGACATCGGCACTCGCCGGTACGGCGACGTGGAATGGGTGCCGTCGGTCAGTGTTTGTCACAGGGCAGGCGATGCATAGCCCCGTATGACGATTAAATAAATCGTTGCTGATGACAAGCGCCGGGCGCCGCCCGCGCTGTTCATGGCCGGCTTGCGGGTCAAAGCTCAGCGCAATCAGGTCGCCTTTTTTCGGGATGTACTCGGCCACTTACCATTCCTCTTGGCCGAGGGCGACTCCCCAGTCCACTTCGGCCGAGCGCGTGGGCTTCGGGCGCGTTCCCTTCGGGCGCGTTCCCTTCGGGCGCGTTCCCTTCGGGCGCGTTCCCTTCGGAAGATGACGGACCAGCTCGCGTAAGTCGTGCCCCCCGCGCACGCGCCGTGATGGCGTGAGCACAATCCGTCCCTCGTGTACCGAAACGTCGAAGCTGTCTCCAACGGCAACGCCAGCCTCGGCGAGGAGCGCTTTACTGAAG
>JAPLKT010000012.1 GCA_026387895.1 Gemmatimonadota bacterium
CCCGTTCGCCGGTTGCCCTTGCGGGCCCCCGTGACTTGCATGTGTTAAGCACGCCGCCAGCGTTCGTCCTGAGCCAGGATCAAACTCTCCAATGATTTACGAAGATTTGATTAGCTCTCCGAACAAACACTGTCACGCTATCACTAACGTGACAGCGCTATTCGGAATCACAAAAATGTTCAGGTCTATTCTCTCGCCGTGCCCCTGAATGGACTCGGGTCATCGAGATAGCCTCGCACATCCTATGATCTCACACTCAATTTTCAATCAGCATTTTTCGTCTGCCAGCACCCTTTCAGGGGGCAGCCTCTCAACATACCTAGCGTGTATCCTCTTCGTCAAGGGGGTAGGCAAAGTTTCTTTCAACCGCTTTTTCCCAAACTTCCGAAGACACAAACCGGGCCATTCTAGGCCCGGTAGGCACCACCCTGTCCCATTTCTGGGGCAGAAAGCGAAACGTAACAACGCCAACGCCTTCGCGCAAGGGGCAAGTCACAGTCAAATCACAGTTCTGTTACTCTATTTTTAGCCGGTCCTGCGCCACGGTACTCTGCCAAGCACTGCAGGAAGATTCCCCTGGTCAGCTGGCCTCCCACGGAGGCAACAAATGGCGCTGCACCTTCCCCAACGCCGTGCGCGGGAGCGAGCTCACTCTAATAAACGCGCGTGGCGTCTTGAAACTGGCAAGATTGGCGACGCACAACGCGCGCAGCGACTCGTCGCTCACACTGGACTCCGCCACGATGTATGCAATCGGCACCTCGCCCCGCCGCGCATCCGGGGCGCCAACGACGGCAACTTCGTGGACACCTGCTGCGTCCAGGAGAACTTCCTCAATCTCGCGAGGATACAAGTTGAATCCGCCGCTGATAATCAGATCGCTCGCGCGTCCCCGTAGCGTGTAGTAGCCGTCACTGGAACGTTCGGCCATATCGCCGGTGCGGAACCACCCGTCGCGGAACGCCTTCGCCGTCGCCTCAGGGTTGCGCCAGTATCCCGAAAACACATTCGGCCCACGCACTTCGAGCTGCGCGACAGTGTCGATGGCCACTGGGCTACCAGCGTCATCGACGATCCGTGCGTCGACGTCGCGAAACGGCACGCCGACGCTCCCGGGGCGCCGCTCGCCATCATACGGATTCCCGATGTTCATGAGCGTCTCACTCATGCCGTACCGCTCAAGAATCGTGTGGCCAAACCGCTCGAGAAACTGCGTGTGAATCGGCGCGGGCAGCGGCGCGGACCCCGACACAAAAAGCCGCATTCCCTTCCCCATCGCATTCGTGTTCTCGGCGGGAAGCTCAAGCAGACGCACATAGATCGTCGGGACGCCGAACATGAGCGTCGGGCGGAACTCCTCAAACCACTCCACGACGAGCGCGTGATCGAACCGCTCCACCAGCATCATCGTGCAGCCTGTCGCCAGCCACGCGCAAATCCCGTTGCCGAGTCCGTGCACGTGGAAAAGCGGAAGCACGGCGAGATAGCGATCCGCGTCGGTAATACGCCACGCATCGACAAGATGCCGACTGTTCGCTACGAGGTTTCCGTGGGAGAGCACCGCGCCCTTCGCGCGTCCAGTCGTCCCGGAGGTGTAGATGATGACGGCAGGCGTCTCTGGCGACGCGCTCGGATACTGCGGATGTTGCGCGGTGTTGGCGTCAGCCACCCGCTCACGCTCGCGCATGAGCGCCTCAACGGTGCACACGTTGGCATCGTCTGCGAAGAGCGCGCGATGCTCCTCCGAGGTGATGATCAGCGAGGGTGCGGCGTCGGTGGCGATGTGCGAGAGCTCACGGTCACGATAAAGCACGTTGACCGGAACAAAGATCACGCCGAGTCTCAGACACGCGAGGAAGAGCTCGATGAACTCGATACGATTTGCGAGATGGACGACGCAGCGATCACCGCGAGCGAGGCCATGCGCCACGAGCACCGCGGCCGTTTGATCCACGTGCCGATCCAACTCGGCGAAGGTGCGCGTCGTGCGCGTTCCGTCGGCGGCGAGGTACTGGAGCGCCGCGTCAGTACGACCAGAATCGAAGGCGTTGCGGAACAGTGTGTTGAGATCGTTCATGCGTGTAGGGATGTGTACCGATGTAGAGGATTCTCAACCCGCGCGTGTTTAGCGCCCCGCGAGGAACGCTTCGATTGCCTCTCGGAGTTCCGTGGGGCGTTCCACCATCGGCCAGTGGCCTGCGCCCTTGATGATCGCCATCTGACTGCCGGGGATCGACGCCGCCCATTCGCGCGCGGCCTCGAGCGGAATGGGATCGCCATCGCCGTGGAGCACGAGTACCCGAACGGTGGTCTGGGCGAGCAGGCCGCGCCAGTCCCAGTTGCCGAGCGGCCCTATGGTCCAGGCATTGACGCGATTGGAGAGAGAGGCCGGCGGATTGTCGCAGACATCGCTGCGCATGCGGCGAATGGCACTGGTGTCGGCATAGTAGCCGACGATGAACAGACGCCAGTACGCGCGGCAGGCCGCGACCGGATCCGCGGCGTTTCGCTGCGCTCTGCTGAGCGTATTGATCGACACCTTGGTGGCGCTATCGGCCCAGGCAGTGAGCCGCGCACTGAACTGCGCCATGTAGGGCACACGGCGCGGCGGGATGCTGGAGCCAAGAATCGCGCGACGGACGGTCGCTGGGTGTTCGGCCACATAGAGCGCGACCAATCCGGCACCCCACGAATGGCCGTAGAGATTGGCGTGCGCGATGTGAAAGTGCTGCAACAGCGCGTCGAGATCCGCGACGTGGAGCGCCGCACTGACCTTGGTGGAATCGGTGATGAGTGTTGACCGTCCCGAGCCGCGTTGATCGTACAGGATGACCGTATGTCGGGTGGTCAAGAAATCGAGATCGCGCTCGAGGTAGGACGAACTGAGCCCTGGCCCGCCATGCACAAGCACGATGGTGTCGCGCTGCGCTCCACCCTGCACGTTGTAGAAGAGCTGGATGCCAGAATCCACCGTGAGGTGGCCCGTATCGGCGGCAGCGATTGGTGCGGGAGCGGCCGAGAGGGCGACTGTGGCTGCGAAGAGGAGGGGAAGCAGCATACCTGACTCCGGTAAAAGAAACGCGCTGGGCAGCTGATGGGCGCGCCGGCCGCCAAAGGTACAAGCAAGGTGCAAGCAAGGTGCAAGCAAGGTGCAAGCAAGGTGCAAGCAAGGTGCAAGCAAGGTGCAAGCAAGGTGCAAGCAAACCGCAAACCCCAAAAACAGCAAAGCCGCCCTTTCGGCGGCTTCGGTAACTGTATGGTTTACAACGACTTATGAAAATGCGCCCTGAAGGAATCGAACCTTCAACCTAGTGATTAAGAGTCACTTGCTCTGCCAATTGAGCTAAGGGCGCCTACCGAACAGCTCGACCTCTTGTCCAACCCTTCTTGGTACCGCTGCACTGCCTCGCAAGGCGCGCCAGGGAGGAATCGAACCCCCGACCTGGAGCTTAGAAGGCTCCCGCTCTATCCAACTGAGCTACTGGCGCCTCTGAAGAGAACCAAACATCTGACTCTACTGCCTCGCGACCGAATCGGGGCGGCCGGATTCGAACCGGCGACCTCCTGCTCCCAAAGCAGGCGCGATACCGGGCTACGCTACGCCCCGCGAACCGAAGGTGGAAAAGTAGTGAGCATCACACGCAAGGTCAACCGCCTCATTGCCGTTTGCTGCGCTGGTACACCATCCACTGCTCACACACCGCACGAACGGCGCGTGCCCGATGACTCACGCGGGCTTTCTCCTCTCGTATGGCTCGACCGAAGGTCTGACCGAGTTCGTCGCTCTTGAAGTACGGATCGTAGCCAAATCCGTTGCTCCCTAACGGCTCTCGCACGATCATGCCGCGGGTCTCGCCGCGGGCCCATCGCACATCCCCTGGCGACTGCGCGATAACAGCGACGCACACGTACGCAGCACCACGCAACGGATCGTCGCATCGCGCGAGTTCGGTGAGCAACTTCGCATTGTTGGCATCATCGAGTTGTTGTCCCGAGGCACTGCTCCCGGCCCAGCGCTTACTGAAGACTCCGGGCGCGCCGCCGAGCGTATCGATACACAGGCCAGAGTCATCAGCGAGCACCAGCTGCCCCTGATTCTGCTCCGCAAAGTAGCGGGCTTTTGCCGAAGCATTCTCTTCGAACGTCTCGAAGCACTCGATGTCGCTCTCCTCGGGACGCTCCGCGATTCCCGCGTCGTCGAGGGAGATGGCGCGATACCCCAACTCGGCGAGCAACGGTACGAGTTCGCGCAGCTTACCCGCGCTGCGTGTGGCGACGAGAATTTCTTGCGCGGGAATCAGCCGAGGATTCCGAGGACGCGACGCTGGTGGGCGTCGAGTTCGGCGATGGCCGCGACCGACTGATCGAGCAGGATGTTGAGCTGCGCGCGATCGAAGGTGC
>JAPLKT010000090.1 GCA_026387895.1 Gemmatimonadota bacterium
GTACAACAAGCCCATCATGCTGTCGAACGTGCACTACACACTGCAAGACGGCGCGCTCAGTGGTAAGGACGATATCAACTGGCAACCCACTCCCCTTATCCGCAACAATCCGTTCCCGGTGAACGTGGCGGCAGGTCGGGCAGCGTACCTCGGACTTCTCGAACTCGTCAATAACAACATGCCGCCAGCGGCAACACTCGGCTTCGCCATCGGCGGGTATGAACCGTGGACTTTCGGTACGTGGGATCCGGAGCAAAGTGGGGGGACTGGCTGGATTATGAACATTTGGGGGAGTTACGAGCTTGGTGCACACCCTGAAGTCGACGCCGATATCACTAACTATCTCGTGCGCCCGTGGGGCTATCACACCACGGACGCCACCACCGCGAGTCCTGGCGATGACATCATCTACGTCAATAGCGGCACGAATACCGTCTACCCCAAGACGGGGAACGATGAAATCCACGGTGGGACAGGCGTGGATACCGTCGTGCTGGAGGCCGCATCCAACACATGCACGGTGGTTACCAACGCAACCCAATCCGCCACAACGCCCAAGGTCGTGGTGACCTGCGGGGGGAAGACGAAGCAGATGTGGGACGTCGAGTACGTGCGGTTCACCGATAAGACGGTTGCGATCACGCCATGAGACCCCCGCGTGCGAGTACCTGCACCCTGGTTGTCACCGTGGCCTGTTCGGGGACGGCGCGGCGGGCCGACGCGGCTCTCTTCGCAGCGTCACGAAACCGCGCAAGGGGTAACCGGAAGATCCTATGAACGAGTCATTGACCAATCTCATCGCTGAGATCGTGGCATTCCGCGATGCCCGCGACTGGTCGCAGTTCCACACACCGCGCAATCTGGCTACAGCGCTCTCAATCGAGGCGGCTGAACTGCAAGAGAGCATGTTGTGGAAGACTGACGCGGAAGTAACCGACCTCACCCGTGACGCCGCGTCGATCACGCCGCTCCGGCACGAAGCGGCGGATGTATTGATCTATGCACTGTTGTTCTGCAACAGGCTCGGCATTGATCCGGCACAGGCGATACGCGACAAGCTTGCGCTCAATGCTGAGAAGTATCCGGTCGACCGCGCCAAGGGGCGGGCTGACAAGTACACGGCTTACGAGAAATGATCGACAACCGACCAGCACACGCGAAACCCTGATGACCAAGGTCATTGTTCAACCCGCTGGGAGCGAAAACGCCCAAGCGCACTTTGCGCACACGATTACTAATCGTGTCGCATTGTCGCGGCTGGAACCACTACTTACACCGCAGCAGCGCACGGCGCTTAACGCGACCTTCGCAGGACCGGATGTGCCGGTGTGGGGTGTCACGCGGGGCAACAAGGACCGCAACAAGAACCTGTTTGACAAGATTGTGGCCAACGACGTCTTGCTCTTCGCGCAACGAAAGAAAGTCGTTGCTACTGCGCCGGTGCTGCTCACGTTGCACAACGCTGATGTCGCCAGAGATCTCTGGGGTTCGGACGAACTGGGCAACACATGGGAGTTTCTCATGTTGCTCGGCGAAGTCACGCCGCACGACATCACCTACACAGCGTTCAATGCAGTAGTGGGCTATCAACCCAACGCATTATTGCAGGACTTCCGTATCCTCGACGCGGACAAGAGCGCAAAGGCGCTCACTCTGCTTGGGCAATCATCGGCTTCAGGCTCGAATGATCCGCAAGGCACATCGCGCGTCCTACTGCTGACGTGGAACCCTGAGTCGTGGCCGTGGGCAGATCGCGACGCGGAAGCAGTGCGAGTAGCTGCTGGAGAGTCCGTGGCGCTGCGCTGGAGTATCGGAAACACGCGTAGCATTCCCGTTGGCACACGGGCGTTCATCTTGAAACAGGGAGACGAGCCGCGCGGCTTGGTTGCGAGCGGCTGGACAACGCGGGAACCGTTTGAGGATTTGCATTACGACCCGCCGCGCGCCGCTGTCGGTGAGACTGCCTTCTACGTTGAAATCGCACCCGATGTCCTCGCTCCAACAGCGACAGCGCCGGTTGATCCGCGAACGGTGGTAGGGCCACTCGCTGCGGTGAATTGGGGGGTCCCCGCTTCTGGTACCAGTCTGGTCGGCCCCGCCGCTGAGGCAGTTGAGGTGCTTTGGCAGGCCACCGCTGGCACTGCTACATCAACTCCTGAGCCAGTTGACGACGACATGTCTGCCCTTGAGGGGCAGGTCAAGCATCGGATGGTTGCGCACCGCCGTCGCGAACGCGCGCTCCGCGACGAAAAGATTCGACAGGTGCGAGCAGCCCACCCGAATGGCCAGCTGGTCTGCGAAGTGCCACGCTGCGGCTTCGACTTCCGAGAACGATATGGCGACCTCGGCGAAGGGTACGCTCAAGTGCACCATCGCCAGTTGTTGGCAGACGCGGACAAACCAGTGCGAACGCGGCTAGAGGACTTGGCCGTGGTATGCGCGAACTGCCACGCCATGATTCATCGCGGCGGCAAGAATCGATCGCTGGTCGGACTAATCAGTGACTAGACGGCTGCGTCACACATTCGACGTGCATGGACGTCGGCGATGACCACCGGTCGTTACCGGATCACAATCGTCGGCAGGTCGCGCGTAGCCACCACGCACCGCTCTAGGTAAAAGCCGCTCACTCTTCCCCGCGCTTCCTCCGCTGATTTTGCCGCACCGTATTGGCCTGCCACCATCGCCGCATCGCGAATTGCTGCGAGCATCTCTAAA
>JAPLKT010000027.1:0-909 GCA_026387895.1 Gemmatimonadota bacterium
AAAAAGGACCGATCCCAAGCGCACCATCGTGGCGCCCTCCTCGATTGCAATGTCGTAGTCGCCGGAAATCCCCATGGACAGCTCGTGCGCCGCGTGTCCCGCAGCGCGCAAGATTTCGGGAGTCGCATGCGCCCCGTGAAACACGGTGCGCAGCACCGACTCGGTGGCATCAAAGGGGGCCATGGCCATCACGCCTTGGACGTTGAGTCCCGACAGCGTGCGCCATCGTGCTGCTTCGGCCTCGATCATTGCGGGCGCGTAGCCTCCTTTTGTCCATTCGCCCACCACGTTGACCTGCACCAGCACATCGATGGGCGTGCCACACTTCACCCCCCAGGTGCTGATAGTATCAGCCAACGACGTACGATCCACCGAATGCACAAGATGGAATCCGTCGAGGAAGCGCACCTTGTTGCTCTGCAGATGGCCGATCATGTGCCAGCGCGCCGCGATTGCCGCCCCCGTGACGCGAGTGCGTTTGTCGAGCGCCTCCTGCACCTTGTTCTCGCCAACGTCGTGAACTCCCGCGTCATACGCGGCCTCAACGGCGTCCGGACCATTCGTCTTTGTAACGGCGATCAGGCGCACGGATTGTCCGTGCCCACCGCGCTGTACGGCAGCGTCGACACGGCCCCGAACATCGGCCAATCGGTCTGGAAGTCCTAGAAATGGCATACGGGAGTAATTTAGCCGTGGTTCAGGGGGCTCGGCAAGTGACCGAAATCAAGCCGCGGCAACGGTTTACCGCTTCGTGGCTGGTCCAAACCATGGCGTCGCCAACCTCGAATACAGCATCCCGAACGGCAATGGGGGGAGCGGTCTTCCGCTCCCCCCCAATGCACGGCAACACCCATACGGTCCGTCGTGGTTCGCGGCGGGCTTACGCGGGCGTCGGCTCCGGGGCTCCCA
>JAPLKT010000027.1:920-5945 GCA_026387895.1 Gemmatimonadota bacterium
CCCAACAGTCCCGGCGACGCGACCTGCGGCTCTGGAATCGCGGCAGCCGGAGGGATCGTCGGCGGGTTGGTCGGAATCTCGACCCGCGCGGCGAGCGGCTCGCCCTTGAGCAGGCGGTCGAAGTCGTCGCGCACGAGCGTCTCGCGCTCGAGGAGCCCGGCCGCGATCGCATCAAGGAGCGTGCGATTGGCGATGAGCACGTCCTTGGCACGGTTATAGGCCTGCTGAATCACGCGCGACACCTCGTCGTCCACAGCCTGCGCGGTCCGTTCCGACACGGTGCGCCGGCTTGTGAGCTGCTGGCCGAGGAAGACCTCTTGTTCATTGTCGCCGACGAGGATCGGACCGATAGAATCGGAGAGTCCCCACTGCGATACATAGCGACGCGCGATGCTCGTGGCCTGCTGGATGTCACCACTGGCACCCGTCGTCACACGACTGTGTCCGAAGACAAGCTCTTCAGCGACACGTCCGCCGTACGCCATCACGAGACGCGCCTCGAGCTGTTCACGCGAAACACTGACGCGGTCATCCTCAGGGAGGGTGAAGGCGAGTCCAAGCGAACGGCCGCGCGGCACGATCGTGACCTTATGGAGCGGATCGTTACCCTTCACCATCATCGCGCATACGGCGTGCCCGCCTTCGTGGTACGCCGTGAGGCGGCGCTCTTCTTCCTTCATGACGAGCGACTTGCGCTCAGTGCCGAGCATGACTTTGTCCTTCGCGTCCTCGAAATCGATCATGTAGATCTTGTCGTGATTGCGGCGCGCGGCAAGCAGCGCGCCCTCGTTCACGAGATTGGCCAAATCGGCACCGGCCATACCGGGCGTGCCCTTCGCCAGCGCAATCACGTTGACATCCTCGGCGATCGGCTTATTGCGGAGATGAACCTTGAGGATCCCTTCGCGCCCGCGGAAATCGGGAGCGTCCACCACGATCTGACGGTCGAAACGACCCGGGCGCAGGAGCGCGGGATCGAGGACGTCCGGACGGTTCGTGGCAGCAATGAGGATCACGCCATCGTTGGACTCGAAGCCGTCCATCTCGACGAGCAGCTGGTTGAGCGTCTGCTCACGTTCGTCGTGCCCGCCACCAAGGCCAGCACCACGATGGCGACCGACCGCGTCGATTTCATCGATGAAGATGATGCACGGAGCGCTCGCCTTCCCTTGCTCGAACAGATCGCGCACGCGGCTCGCGCCGACGCCCACGAACATCTCAACAAAATCAGAGCCCGACATCGAGAAGAAGGGACGTCCCGCCTCGCCGGCGACTGCCTTGGCGAGCAGCGTCTTGCCCGTGCCCGGAGGCCCAACCAGCAGTGCGCCCTTTGGCAGACGGCCACCGAGCTTGGTGAACTTCTGCGGATCCTTCAGGAACTCGATGATCTCTTGGAGTTCGACCTTGGCTTCATCGCACCCGGCGACGTCAGCAAAGGTGATCTTCGGCGTGTCACCAGAGAGGAGCTTGGCCTTCGACTTGCCGAACGAGAAGGCCTTGTTGCCGCCGGCCTGCATTTGACGGAAGAAGAAAATCCAGATCGCGACGATCATCAGCACCGGCAGCCAGGCGAGGAGCAACGAGCCAAAGCTCTGGCCCGCTTCGCTCGACGACACGACCACTTTGTTGGTGCGAAGCTGATCACGCTCGCGTTCCGTGAGCGGCCCAGGGAGCAGCACGTGGAACTTCTGTCCTGAGTGCCCGTCGATCGCCACCTTCTCACGGAAATCACCATTCACATGGCGATCCGAAGAAATGTTGACGGCCGAGACGTTATTGGCATCGAGCTGTTGCTCGTACTGCGACACATTGAGTTCGACACGCGCATCGTTGCGCGCGCTGGAGAACTGAATGAATGCCACCGGTACAAGGAGCACCAGCACCCAGAACGCGAGCGTTTTCGAGGTGCCGCCAAGGTTGCGCGGAGGTTTCTGCGGAGTGTTGGACATGTATCCTTATCCAGCCTTACTGCAGGCTGGCAACGTACGGCAGGTGTCGGAAGTTTTCCGCATGGTCGAGGCCGTACCCGACCAGGAACTCGTTGGGAGCGTCGAACCCGATGAACTTCGTCGGATGGTGCAACTCGGTAGCAATGTGCTTGTGCAACAGGGCGCAGATTTCGATTGACGCCGGATTTCGAGCGGAGAGCACCTCGATCAGTTTGCTCAGGGTCCGGCCGGTATCGACGATATCCTCAACTAATAGAATGTGTTTCCCCTCCAGTTTTGTTTCCGGATCGTACACTAATCGTACGTTCCCACTGGAGACGGTCGCGGCGCCGTAGCTCGAGGCGACCAAAAAGTCGACATGGAGGGGGCGCTGTATCTCGCGGACGAGATCGGCCAGAAAGATAAAACTTCCCTTGAGGAGCCCCAGCACGAGCAGTTCCCCATCAGGGTATGCGGCGGTAATTTCGGCGCCCATCTCACACACACGACGCGCGATCGTCTCGCGGTCGTACGCGACACGCTTCACGGCCCGACCAAGCAGTCGGGAATCGAGGGGGGCAGCCGGTGCGAGCGACGTGTCGTCGGCCCGTTGGTCAGCGGTCATTCGCTCTAATATAGTAGCGTGACGGATTGGGGAGGGCGCATAACGAAGGTCGTGGACGTTCGCTCTACGGTAACGCCGCCAGATAATGGAATACGCCCCACGCGCCCCGCACGCCCCGCGCGCGCCTCAGCCATGGTAAACTGCGCGAGGCGTTCCGTTCCGCGGCGATCAAAGGTCACGCCAACCCGAGCGCCGAGTGCGGGCCAGATGACCGCGAGCCCCTCTAGGTCGAACGGAGCGAGGGCACTGCGGCGTACCACAAGCGCACCATGCTCGACGACCGGATGGAGCCCGTCCACCACAGCATCCACCCGTCGGCGCCACTCGCCCGCGGCTCGCCCGACTTTAGCGAGCTCGGCGCCGAACCCCGGCTGTACCGCCTCGAACGCGGGGAGGAGGTCGTGTCGGACACGGTTCCGAAGGAAGTCGCGCCCCGCATTGCTTGGGTCTTCAACCCACGGCACCCCAAAAACGTCGGCGTAGGATACGATCTGAGGGCGTGAAACGCCCAGCAAGGGGCGGAGTGGCCCGGAATCGACATCCATTGCTGCGAGCCCCCTGACGCCCGATCCTCGGAGGATTCGGATGGCGACGGTCTCGATTTGATCGTCGAGCGTGTGGGCGGTGACGATACGCGCCTTGAACTCCGCGGCCCAACCCATGAGGAACGCGCGACGGGCGGAACGCCAGGTGGCTTCACTTTCATTCGGAGCGGCCGTCCGATGCCCGCTGAGCACCGTGACACCAAGACGTTCCGCCGTCCGTTCAACGAGAGTGACCGCTTTGCGGGCAGCTGACCCTGTGCCGTGGTCGTAGGTGGCGACGGCAGCAATGGGGGCTCCAGCTCGAGACGCGGCGTCGAGCAGTACCATCGAATCGCGCCCTCCGGATACCGCGAGCAGCCAGCGTTCGGGGGGGGCTGCCGTTAGAGCCCTCGGCTGGCCCGACGCGGTACGGACCGCCTGGCCGACAGGGTGCTCGAGAAATAGCGCTTCCAAATCACACGACATTGTGCTAAGATAGTACGCGCACCGCTTATCTCAGAGGATGAATCGTGGAACACAGCTTTGGCGGCCCGCTGGGCACCCTTATTGTCGGAGTTGGACTGGGGGCGTTTTACGTCGCCCTGATCTGGATCAACACGCTGCTTGGCATGTTGTTGACGCCCCTTTTCCTGATCCCGCTGACCTGGATTCAGGACGCGGTGGGATCTAAGAAGGCTGCGAAAGCATAAGGCTGAGGGGTCGCCGAGTGACATGGCGACCCGTGGTATTCTGGATTTTTTGAGGGGGTCGGCTCTTGAGCCGGCCCCTTTTTGCGTCCGTCGAACGGCCTGTGACAAAACGCCCTATTGGCAGTCCTGTTTATGGAGCCAGTGATTTTGGAATGCTGACTCGGAGTGGGGTTGAGCACCTCATGGCTGCGAAGACTCGGCAGCCAGGATCACCCTGCCCGATGTGGATAAAGTTATCAACACAGTCCCGGCAATATTTCGATTCGCCATAAAAGTCAGTTTTGTGACTTGCGATCCTGAAATAGCCGTATGCAGCCTCTTATGCAGTCAATTTATGCATATCCACAGCCCAATATACATATACAATTTACTTTATTCAAAAAGTGTAACTTAGCTTTATATATTCAGTTAGTTATATCAATATAAGGTTATTTGTTGCAAATGTATGCAAGTACACATAGGACTGACCAACAATGCGGATATATCGTATTCGTCTCCCCGTTTCGTCCCTTTACCCAATTTTATCAACAGTATCATTGCCGCGCGATCGTGTCATTTCCCCTGGCGAAGGCCAGCGTCTGAAGACAACTCAACCGGCTGATGTTTGTCTTGAGCCTGCCGATCCCCTCCCCCGCCAAGCCGAACGTCGCGTGTTTGGTATGTCAATATGACAGCACTGCGGTGTATTGTGGGGTCGGTGGGTTGCGCCCGAGAGGTGGCACCCGGTGCCGCTCGATGGGTGGCCGAGAGGTGGCCGAGAGGTGGCCGAGAGGTGGCCGAGCGGTGGCCGAGAGGTGGCGCCCGAGGGGTGGGAGCGGGGAGGCACTGGCGCCGAGCCTTGAGGGGATGCATTTATGAAGGGCAGCCCCCCACCCCCTTTCGGTTCCCACATGACGTTGTCTCGAGTCTCACGCGTGCTCGTTGTGCTGGCCTCGGCATCGGCGGTCCTCGCTAGTCCGGCAGCGGCCCAGCAGCTGGGGTTCACACCGCCGATGCTCGCGGAACTGCTTCGCAACGGGGTGGTTGAAGAGAAAATCTTGGCCATGGTAGGCTCGGGTTGCCTGGCAAAGCCCCTCTCCGCGGCGGATGGCACCGACCTTCGCGGAATCGGCGGGAGCCCGGATCTCCTCACGCGACTCGGTCGGGCCTGTCTGGTGGGCGAAGCGGCGGCGAGCGTGTCGTCTCGGGCTGGGGCTGCCTCGCTACCTGCCGCCGCCGTGCTACCTGCCGCCGCCGTG
>JAPLKT010000143.1 GCA_026387895.1 Gemmatimonadota bacterium
CCGCACTTCGAGCCTCGGTCGAACACCATTGGAAATACATGGATCGCGACGGCGCCGAAGGCTGGGTCAGACTCGCGCTCCTTGAACTCCACAAGTTCCCCGACCTCGCACAGTTCTATCGCGACGAAGTCGTCAACCGTTCCAACGCCGTCCTCATCGGCATCATCGAACGGGGGATCGCCAGCGGCGAGTTCCGCCCAATCGACGCCGATGCCGCCGTGATGATGATCAAAGGGATCCTCCTCACGCACGTCATCTGGTGCGGCGCACACTCGCCGAACCCTGCTATGCGCGCAAAACCGCGCGAACAGATCCTGCACGACATCATGGATTTCGTCCTTCACGCACTGCGCCCGGTCACACCGGTCGCGCGAACCGTCTTCGAATGAACACGACACGCTCAACCCCCCGTGGGCTCCGTGGGCTCCGCGCCCTGGGCCTGCTCACGATATCGTCGATGCAGCTCCTCGCGCAGACGCCCGTCACGCTCACGCTCGGCGGCGCCGCACGCATGGCCGCGCAAGGCAATGCAGCGCCGATCGCCGCCAAGGAGCGGGTGGCGCAGGCCGACGCCCGCGTTCGCCAACGGCTCGCAGATTTTCTGCCCAACTTCTCCGTTGGGTTCAGCGACGTAGAGCGCAACTTCAACTCCGCCAGCATGGGGATCAGCTTCCGCGACGCCACCACGGGCAAGTTCCTCTTCGACCCGAACGGTCAAGTCCTGGGACCGGTCCGCGGGTGGGACCTGCGCGGCACGCTGAGCCAGAAGATCTACGACTTCGGATCATTCGCACGACTTCGCGCGGCCCGGGCCTCGGTGTCCGCGGCCACCGCCGACGTCAGTGTCGCCTCGCAGCAGGCGGCCGCCATGGCCGCGGGCGCCTACGTGCGCGCCTCACGCGCCGACGCACAGTTAGGTGCCCGAATCGCTGATTCCACCCTCGCCGCAGAGCTGCTCGGAATCGCCCGCGACCAGCTCACGGCAGGCGTTGGCATCGCGCTCGACGTCACGCGGGCCCAGTCGCAGTTGGCAACCGCGCGTGCGCAGCTGATCTCCGCCCGCAACGAACGAAATCGGGCGCGCCTCGAACTGAATCGCGCGCTCGGCATCCCCGCTGCGCAGATGGTAGTGCTGGCCGACTCACTCGCCACGCTCTCCACGAGCGTCCCAGTCCCCGCTGAACAGAGTGCCATCGACGTGGCGATGCGCGGCCGCGCGGACCTGCGTTCCGCCGATGAGGCCACGCGTGTTGCCGAACGCCAGATCGACGCCCTCCGCGCAGAACGTCTCCCCTCGCTCGGTCTCTTTGCCGATCAAGGCTCCAACGGCAAAGGCCTCGAGCACATGATCCCCACGTACACTTGGGGCATCTCCCTCTCGGTGCCGGTCTTCGACGGCTTCCGCCGCGACGGACGCATCGACGAACAAGGCGCCGTGATCCGCGAACTTGGCGTGCGTCGCAAGGACATCGCCGATCAGGCCGCGACCGATGTACGTGGTGCGTTGCTCGATCTCGCCTCCGCGCGCGAACAGCTGGCCGCACAAGAAGAGCGGCTCGCCCTCGCTAATCAGGAACTCGCGCAGGCGCGCGATCGCTTCACCGCCGGCGTGTCGGGGAACGCTGATGTGATTTCCGCCTCGCTCACCCTGAATGCCGCACGCACACAACTCGTTGATGCTCGCGCCGCCTACTTGGGCGCACGCCTTGCGCTCGCGCGGGCGCAGGGCAACGTGACCGAACTTCCGTAACCGACTTCCTACCTGAGACGATACCGATGGCTTCCAACGTGACTCCCGACACCACCGCACCCGCCGCGCCGCAGAAGCGTGGCAAGATGCTCCCCATCCTTGGAACGCTCACCCTGCTCGGCTGCGTGTGGGCCGGGAAGACCTGGTGGTACAATCAGTCGCACCAGACCACGGAGAACGCGCAGGTGGACGGCTCCATCGTCCCCGTGCTCGCGAAGGTCGGCGGCTACGTGAAGGCCGTGCGCATTGCCGAAAACCAGCCGGTGAAGCTCGGTCAGGCGCTGATTCAGATTGACGACGCCGAGTACGCGGTCCGCGTGCAGCAGGCGGAGGCGGAGCTCAGCGCGGCCGCCTACGTGGCGGGCGCCGGTGGGGTCGATGGACAGGCAGAGGCGCAGATTCGCGGCGCCGCGAGCCAGGGCCAAGTGGTGCAAGCGCAGATTCTTGCCGCCCGTGCCGCACAGGCAAAGGCGGCGGCGGATCTCGCGCGCATGAAGGAGCTGGTGGGCAAGCAGATTGTGTCGCGTCAGCAGCTCGACGCGGCGCAGGCTGCGTATGATCAGGCCAGTGCGCAGCTCACGGCCACAGAGCGTCAGGCGACGTCCGCGGCCGCCCAGCTCTCCAACGCCGAGATCGGATCCAAGTTCGCGCTCGCTCGCTATACCGGCGCGCAAGCCACGCTGAACAACGCGCGTCTGCAGCTCTCGTACACGAAGGTCGAAGCGCCGGTCACTGGCACCGTGAGCCGCAAGCAGGTGGAAGTCGGCCAGCTCGTGCAGGCGGGGCAGCCGCTGCTGACTCTCGTCTCCGATAGCGCTGTGTGGATTACCGCGAATTTTAAGGAAACGCAGCTCGCGCTGCTCAAGGTCGGTCAGGTGGTGGATGTCGAGGTCGACTCGTATCCCGGGTGCACCGCGTCGGGGAAGATCGAAAGCGTGAGTGCCGCGACTGGCGCCAAGTTCGCCCTGCTGCCGCCAGATAACTCGACCGGCAACTTCACAAAGGTCGTGCAGCGCGTGCCAGTTCGCATTGCCATCACCAACGGGTGCGGCGCGGATCGTCCGCTGCGTCCGGGCATGAGCGTCACCGCCTCCGTCGTGACCAAGTAGTCCGATGGCCACCGCCGTCCATTCCGCCATCGGCGCGTCCGCCCCGCCCGCGGACATCGCCGAGGACAAATACAAGTACAAGTATCTCATCGCGATTGCGGTGACGATGGCGGCGATGCTCGAGCTGATTGACACGAGCATCGTCAACGTTGCCATTCCGCATATGATGGGAAATCTCGGCGCCACCCTCGACGAAATTTCGTGGGTGTCCACCGGCTACATCATCGCGAACGTCATCATCATTCCGATGTCGGGATGGCTCGCGGCCTACTTCGGCCGACGGCGCTATCTCACCGGCTCGATCATGATTTTCGTGGCATCCTCGTTCTTCTGCGGCGCGGCGCACACCCTCGAAGGACTCGTCTTCTGGCGCGTCGTCCAAGGACTCGGCGGCGGCGCCCTGCTCTCCACGGCGCAGTCCACGCTGTGGGAAGCGTTTCCGCCTAAGGAAGTCGGCATCGGACAAGCGATGTTCGGCGTGGGCGTCATGGTTGGCCCCACGCTCGGCCCGACGCTCGGCGGGTACATCGTCGACAACTTCGACTGGCCCTGGATTTTCTACATCAATCTTCCGCTCGGGATGATTGCCGGGTTGCTGGTGTGGACCTACGTCCGCAACTCCGACTTGCATCAGAAAGCGACCTCGGTGGACTGGCTCGGCATCGGCCTGCTCACCACCTGCGTCGGCGCGTTGCAGTGGATGCTCGAGCGTGGCGAGCGCTACGACTGGTTCGAATCGCGTTTCGTGACCGTCCTTGGTGTCACGGCGCTCGTGTCGTTCGTGTGGCTCATTTACCATGAGCTCACGACCGAGGAGCCTGTGATCAACTTTCGCGTGCTCAAGAGTCGTCAGCTGGCGACCGGCGTGGCCATGGCATCATTGCTTGGCTTTGCACTCTTTGGCTCGGTGTTCGTCCTGCCGGTCTTCCTGCAGGGACTCCATGGATTCACCGCAAATCAAACGGGGCTCGTCATTCTTCCCGGTGCGATTTCATCGGCGATCACCATGGCGATCCTCGGGCGGTTCGCCAGTCGATTCGACGCGCGCCCGCTGATTCTCATCGGCGTGCTCGGCTTTCTCTGGTGCATGTGGCGTCTCTCGTTGCTCTCCTACGACAGCGGCGCGGACGACCTGTTCTGGCCGTTGGTGGCCCGCGGCGTCTCGCTCGGGCTCATCTTCATTCCGCTCACCGGTGCCTCGATGGCGGAGCTCGAGCCGTGGCAAATCCCCCAGGGGACCGGCATGTTCAACCTCATGCGCCAGCTCGGTGGCTCCATGGGGATCGCGATCGTTGCCACGCTCTTGTCGCGGTTCACGGCCCAGTCCAAGGCCGTGCTGACTGAGCATGTGGGCATGATCGACCCCAATGTGCTCGCTCGGGTGGACGGCATCACGCGGGCCATGGTGGCTCGCGGCATGAACCCCGCGAGTGCGCACGCCATGGCGCTGCGGATGATCGACCGCACGGTCGGCGCGCAAGCCAGTGTGCTGGCGTTTTCGAAGATTTATATCCTGAGCGGCGTCACGCTGTGTTGTGCGATTCCCCTGATGCTGTTTTGGAAGCACGGAAAGGGACGCGCCGCGGCTCAAGCGCATTAGCGCCGGATTGCGTAGAATACAGATGAGGCGGATGCAGGCAGGTACTCCCCGAACGATGACCCAACCGGAGGATTTGACCGATGAAGCTTAGACTCTATGTAGCTCTGGCCACGATGGCCCTCATCCCCACCTTGGCGACCGCGCAGAAGGGCGGGAAAAGCAGCGGCGGCGATGAAGGCGGCGGTGGTGGTGCCCCACGCGGTGGCGGGTCCTTCAAGGCCCCGACGCGCGGCGACCTAGAAGACATGAACCCCGCCTCATTCCTGATCGACAAAAAGAAGAAATTGCAGCTGACCGACGAACAGGTCGCGGCCGTCAAGGTCGTCGAGGAACAGATCAAGGAACGCTATAAGGTCAGCCTTGCTGCCTACGATTCGCTGCGTCGCGGCTCGCGCTCGGTGAGTGCCTCGGTTAGTAGTTCGCGGTCGAAGCAGAAGTTCGCGACCGACGCCCCGTCACCCGCCGAGCAGGAGTCGATGCAGCTGGCCATGCGCGGGATTCAGCTGGCGCTCATGGGAATCCGCAATCAGCGGACGGCCGATGTCGACGCGACCCTGGCTGCCATCACCGATCCGGAAGCCAAGGCCAAGGCGCTTGCCCTGCTGAAGGATCAGAACGAGGACTTCATGCGCCTGATGCCGGGCGGAGATCGCGACCGGTAGTTCTCGTCCCCATATCAAGGGGTCTTTGGGAACACCGCGCTCCTGTTTTTGCTTAGATTACGTACGCACCGCGCGCCCAGCCGAGCCGGCTGGGCTCGCGGTGCATACGGACCTTCACGCCAACCGCTGGCCGGCCACCCGCCATGACCGAGACTTCGCTTCCCTCCCGCACCGACGCGCTCGCCTTGATGGAGTCCTGGACCCCCAGCGACTCCCTGCGCAAGCACATGCTGTCCGTCGAGGGGGCAATGCGGGCGTACGCCGCCCATTTCGGTGAGGATGTCGAACGCTGGGGACTCGCGGGCCTGATGCATGATTTCGACTACGAGCGGTACCCGAATAACGACCACGCCGCCGACGCCGAGCACCCTTCGGAAGGTGTTCGGGTGCTCCGTGGCCTCGGATATCCGGAGGACGTGCTTCAGGCGATTCTCGGCCACGCGCACTACACCAGCGTCGCGCGCGAGACGCCCATGGCCAAGGCGCTGTTCGCGGTGGACGAGTTGTGTGGGATGATTACCGCCTGCGCCCTAGTCCGGCCCAGTCGGAGCGTGAACGACCTTGAAGTCTCGAGTGTCAAGAAGAAGATGAAGGACAAGGCTTTCGCGCGGGGGGTGAACCGCGAAGACGTGACCCAGGGCGCCTCGGAACTCGGCGTGGAGCTCGACGCGCACGTCACCTTCGTGATTGCGGCCATGCGGGAACGGGCCGCGGTTTTGGGGCTTTCCGGGACGCCAGCTGCGTGACCCAACGCCCCAACCGCGCTCCAACGGTCAGCCTCGAGCCCGCGTATTTGGAGGGTGAGACTTGAGGCACGCGCGACCGTCGCGCCCCTCCCGATCGGATCGATCGGGGGACGGCGTTCACACTCGACCGGCAGCTGGTCCGTGACGGACCGTCCACCGGACGAGCGAGATCTGGTACTCGCCGCGCAGCGCGGCGAGCCGGAAGCGTTCTCGCAACTGGTTCGAACGCACCAACGGCGCGCCTATGCTGTGGCGCGAGCGATTGTGGTGAATCATGAGGACGCCGAGGATGCAGTGCAGGAAGCGTTCCTGCACGCATACAAAGCGCTTGACCGATTCCTGCCGGATCAGGCCTTCGGTGCGTGGTTGCATCGGATTGTCGCCAACGCCGCACTGGATATCACGCGTAGACGTAAGGTACGGGATGCCGATGAGCTGCCAGAAACGGTGGCGTCACCTTTTCGGGATCCCGCAGAAGGCAATGAACTACGGCAGCGCCTGAAGGACGCACTGGCCAAGTTGCCCGAGCGGCAGCGGTCGGTGATTGTGCTGCACGATGTGGAAGGGTTCAAGCATTCGGAAATTGGCCAACTGCTCGGAATTCCCGAGGGAACGGCGCGATCGGATCTGCATTACGCGCGGTCACAGTTGCGCGGTATTCTGGGACCTGTACGGAGGGATTTATGACAGAGGACTTTCGCGGACCGTCGCTCCTGCGCGACGATGATCTGACCACGGCGCTGCGCGAGATCTACGCAGCTCCAGCGGAATCCGCCTATTGGAGCGGCTTGGAGGCGCGCATCATGTCGCGCGTCTCGGCCGACGATATCGGGGAGGCCTGGTACGTCATCCCCGAAAAGTGGTTGCGCGTCGGCCTCGTGGCTGCGGGGTTCGCAGTGCTCGTGGCCGGGAGCCTGCTCATGCGCGATCAGACACAGTATGCCCGGGCGGAGTATGAGACGATTATCGATCCGTCGACGATCGACGCCCCCACTCTTGCCGCACGCGAACGGATGGCCGAACAGGCGAACATCCGCGCGCTGACGGGACGCTAGGAGGCGTGCAATGACTCGGTCCAAAAGCATGGCCTTAGCGGTCTACCTCGGCGCTGCCCTCGCGGGCGCCTTGGTCGGTGTGGCCGTGGACCGTATCGTCTTCCGCGAGAATGCGCGTTGGTTCGACCAGAAAGTCATGCGGCAGCGCACGTTCGATCAGTTGCACCTCACCCCCGCGCAGCGAGACTCGGCCAACCGAATCTTCGACGACCGCAACCATGCGCAGGATTCCATCCTGGCGCCGGTTCGGCCGCTCCTCGACTCGGCCAGCACGACGGCTCGCGCGCGACTCACCCAACTGCTCACTCCCGAGCAGAAGGCGATTTACGACCAGATGCAGCGTGAGCGCGTACAGCGCGAAGCGCAGCGCACGGAGAAGAAATGACGTTCGGCACCATCCGCAAAGCCATGGGAACGATCGCCACGGGTGCTGTTGCCCTTGGGGTCGTGGCCCTCGCCCCGTCGATCGCCTGTGCTCAGGGCAACGCCGGCGCACGACCCATCTCGCTCGAGGAAGCGGTTCGCCTCGCACAGCAGAACTCGCCACTGACCGTTCAGGCCCGCAACGCGAATCGCACCAGTGAATCAGCGGTGCGCGCGTCCTTGGCGCAGTTCCTCCCGACGGCTTCCTTCTCGTACTCCGGCAACCAAGCGGGTGGCACGCAGTTCGTGCAGGGAACGCCAGTGCCAACCAGCGGGCTCCCGTGGAGCTATAGCCGGTCGGTGTCGTCCAACCTGACGCTCTACGATGGCGGTCAGCGCAACTACAACTACCGCGCCGCGCAAGCCAATATGGAGAGCGCCGGTGCCAACGAAGTCGCGCAACGCTACAGCGTGGCCCTCACGGTCAAAACGCAGTACTTCAACGTGCTCGCCGCCAATGAGCAGATGGCCGCATCCAAGCAGCTCCTCGAACAAGCACAGCAACAGCTGAACGTTGCATCGGCCAAGATGAAGGCCGGCGTTGCCACGCTCGCCGACTCGCTCACCTCCGCGATCGCGGTTGGCAACGCCAAGTTGTCGATTCTCACCGCCGAGAACTCCCTGCGGAACGCAAACGCCGCGCTCACGCGCCTTGTCGCGTCGCCGGTGATGGTCACCGCAACACTCGCCGACACGATGGACACCGGCAAGGTCGACCTCGACGAAGCCCAGCTCTTGGCGATGGTCTCCGATGGCCCGTCCGTGCGCCAGTCGACGCAGGCACTCGAGGCCGCACGCGCGCAGCACAAAGCGGCCACGACGCCGTACATGCCGACGCTCGCCTTGAACGCGTCCTACGGACAGAACCCCAAGCAATCACAGAACTTCAACTTCGGTGGTGGCCCAACCGCCACCTCGACACGCTTCGGGCTCTCGCTCAACTACACGATTTTCAATAACTACACGCGCGAGCAGTCGCTGTTGGTCGCACGCGTAAACGCCGAGAATGCCGAGGCAAATCTCCGCGACGCCAAAGCGCTCGTGGTACAAAATCTCACCACGTTCCTCAGCAACTACCGCACCGCGCAGTCGACCATCGAGCTGCAACTCCTGACCATTCAGTCGGCGCGGGAAGCGCTCCGCGTGGTGCAGCAGCGCTACAACCTCGGCACCTCGAGCCTCCTCGAAGTGCTGCAGGCCGAGACCACGCTCGATAATGCCCGGGCGCAGCTCATCAACGCTCGCGTCAATGCGCGCATCGCGAAGGCCAACATCGAAGCGCTGATCGGGCGCGACCTGAAGTAATGACCATGACACTCACCCCGACGTTCCTTTCAAAGCCGGAGTCCGCCGTGAACCGCACGTTCCTGATGCTCACCCTCGTCGCCCTCACGGCCTGTGCTAAGGCCGAGACCAAGGTTGCGACGATCCCCACGGCGACCATTCAGCGTCGCGACATTGTCGTGAACGCCGAGGCGACCGGCATCATCGAGCCGATCAACGTGATCGAGGTCAAGTCCAAGACCGCCTCGGGCCAAGTCACGAAGATGTCGATTGAAATCGGCACCTTCGTCAAGCCGGGCGACCTCATCGTGCAGATCGACACGACCGACCTGCATACGCAGTTCGAACAGTCGAAGGCTGATTACGCCGCCGCAAGTTCGAACTTCGAAGTAGCCAAGGCGCAGCTCACGCGTCAGCAGCAGCTGTTCAAAGAGCGCATCATCACGCAGTCAGAGCTGGAAACGGCACAGACCGCGTTCGCGAATGCGCAGGCGACGCAGCTCCGGAACCAGGGGACGCGCGACCTGAACGCACAGCGCCTCACGGATGCGACCGTCCGTGCATCGATCACCGGCACTATCATCACCAAGCCCGTCTCGCTCGGCCAAGTCATTCAGGCTGGCGGTGGCTCGGTGAGCGGTGGCTCCGTGATCGCAACAATGGCCGACCTCACCAAGGTTCGTGCCCGCGCGCTCGTGAACGAAACGGACATCGGTGCCGTGGCCGCAGGACAGCCCGCAACGGTGACGGTTGACGCCTTCCCCGATCGCGTCTTCCGCGGCATTGTCGAGAAGATTGAGCCCTCGGCGACGGTTCAGCAGAACGTGACGATGTTCCCCGTGCTGATTTCGCTCGACAACAGCGAGGGGCTGCTGCGCCCCGGCATGAACGGCGAAGTCGCGGTGTTGACCGATGAACGCCTCGGCGTGATTGCCGTACCGAACGATGCCATCCGTTCGCCGCGTGAAGCGGCGGTCGCAGCGGGGCTGCTTGGCCTGAACCCGGACTCGGTGCGCGCGAAGCTGCGTGGCCCGGGCGGCGGGAATGGCGGCGGTCGCGGTGGTAGCGGTGGTGGTCGTGGCGGCAGCGGTGGTGGAATGGGTGGTGGTGGAATGGGTGGTGGTGGCCGCGGCGATGCGCAGGTCAGCAAGGGCGAGCTCGACCTCCTCGCCATCCAGGGTGGTGGGCAGGACCGTCAGGGTGGCGGGCAAGGAAGCTATGGCGGCCGTGGTCAGCAGGTCGAGGTGACCGATGCCGACTGCAAGGCCATTGATGCCGCGATGAAGAAGAAGCCGGCGGTCGCCAAGAAGCTCGACGACCTCCGCACAAAGATGAGCGACCCGAGCGCCGACCGTACCGCGCTGCGTGATCAGATGACGGGGCTGTACAAGGACCTCGGCGTCGACATGATGAAGAGCGGCGCCTGCCGTCGGAAGGCCGGCGGAGATGGTGGCGGTGGCATGGGTGGTGGTATGAGTGGCGGCCAGGGTGGTGGTGGACGCGGCGGCCGAAGTGGTGGCGGCGCTGTGCCGGGCGCCGGTGCAATGGCCAGTGGCCGTCAGCGTCAGCGCACGGGCCTCGTGTTTATCCAGAAGGGGGCCACCTGGGAGCCCAAGTCGGTCCGACTCGGCGTCGCGAACTATGACTACACCGAAGTGATCGACGGGCTCGCGGAAGGCGACAAGGTCGCGATGCTGAGTGTCGCGGCGCTGCAGGCCAAGCGTCAGGAGCAGAACGACCGCATGAAGTCCATGACCGGTAGTCCGTTGGGTGGTGGAGCCGCGGGTAGTAGTGGTGGTCGTGGTGGTCCTGGCGGTGGTCGAGGCAACTAGCCATGCTCATTGGCGAAACGATCCGCGTTGCACTGGGCGCGCTCCGCGCGAACACGCTCCGCTCGCTGCTCACGATGCTTGGCATCGTGATTGGCGTGTCGGCGGTGATCGCCGTGGTAGCGCTCGGTCGCGGCGCCCAAAAGCAGGTCAACGACCGCATTTCGGCGCTGGGCACCACGCTGCTCACGATCAACCCGGGCCAAGCCATGACGGGCGGCGTGCGCACGGGCGGCGGCGGTGCCAAGCTGACGATTGACGACGCCACGGCGCTCGTGGATCGCGGCGAGAAGATTGCAGCAGTGCAGCCCGAGATCAACGGGAACCTGCAGGTGCAGTTCCTCAACAAGAACACCAACACCTCGATCGTTGGCTCGACGTCCAACTATCCCGAGGTGCGTAAGTACGAGATCGCGACCGGCCGCTTCTTCACCAACACTGAAGACCAGACGCGCCAGCGCGTCGCCGTGCTCGGCCCTACGGTCGTAGCGAACCTTGGGCTCCAGAGCAACGAGGCCATTATCGGCGAGCAGATTCGAATTCGCGGCATCCAGTTTACTGTAGTCGGCGTCTTCAAGTCCAAGGGCCAAGCGAGCGCCTTCTCGAACCCCGACGATCAGATTCTGCTCCCCATTCAAACGGCGCGTTTCCGCGTGCTCGGCACCAACCGCGTGCGCTCAATCAGTGTGCTCGCGCCGTCAGAGGCAGAGATTCCCGAGACGATGGGCGACATCCAGAAGATCTTGCGACGTGAGCATAAGTTGCGCGCCGGCAAGGATGACGATTTTCAGATCCGCAATCAGTCGGACTTCCTGAACACGCTCGGCGAAACTACCGCCGTGTTCAGCCTCCTGCTTGCAGGCATTGCGGCTGGGTCGCTGGTCGTCGGCGGCATCGGCATCATGAA
>JAPLKT010000002.1 GCA_026387895.1 Gemmatimonadota bacterium
AGACTAAAGTTCCGCGGTGGCGCCCTCCGGCCCCGAGACGCACATTTCTACACGCCGAGGCACGGAACTGGCGGTCATCGGACCGTCGCGTACCGCTGCCTACGAGGCCGAACCACACCCCAGAGGACCGATGCTTTTCACCCTCCGTCCCTCGCGCGCTCTCGCCGCGCTCCTGCTCATCGCTTCGACGGCCCCGCTCGCGCTGCACGCGCAGCAGAAAGCCACGATGGAGCAGTTCCTGAGTCCGGCATCCCCACTCGACATCGCCGCCGCAAATAACGCCGAGCGCGTCGCGTGGATGGCGTACGATCGCGGGATGCGCAACGTCTACACGGCTGCGGCGCCGGATTTTAAGCCGGTCCGTCTCACCAAGTTTCTCGACGACGACGGCACCGACCTGACGAATGTCGAGCTTTCTGAAGACGGGAGTATCGCCATTTTCGTGCGCGGATCGGCGCCCAACCGTCTGGGCTGGGTCGCCAATCCATCGCACGACGCGGCCGGCGCCGAGCGCGCTATTTGGGCGGTGCGCACCAACGGGACGGGCGCAGCCTGGCGAGTCGCCGAGGGGAGCAGCCCCGCGCTGTCGCCTGACGGCAAGTATGTGCTCTTTGTGAAGGACGGCCAGATCTATCGCGGACGCGTCACCGGCCAGGGGCCAAAGACGGCGGTCGATACCGGTGGCGTTCCGTTCATCAAGGCATGGGGCAACAACAGCAACCCTCGCTGGTCGCCCGACGGCTCAAAGATTTCCTTTACGAGCGCTCGCGAGAACCATGCGCTGATTCTTGTTTATGACATGAAGTCGCGGAAGGTGAACTACATCGCGCCAAGTGTTGATTGCGATGCCAGCCCGACCTGGTCGCCAGACAGCAAGCGCCTGGCGTTCATCCGGCGTCCTGGCGTGCCGTTCGGCGCTCAGGCGCAGCAGGGCGGCGGCGGCATCGGCAATCCGCAGTCCCCGATGTTTAGCCCCACCTCGGCGGCCGCCCAGCAAGGGCGCGGAGGGCCTGCGGGAATCGGCGGTGCGAGTGGCTGCGGTGGTGGCGGCTTCGGCGGTGGTGGCGGTGGTGGAGCGCGTGGCGGACAAGCTGCGGGCGCAGCGCCTGCGCCGGCGCCGGCGCGCTCCCCGGGCCTCTACACCGCGACCTTCCGCGGCGGCTACACCCTATCGTTGATGGTTGCGGATGTTGCGAGCGGCGAAGCGAAGGAGTTCTGGCACACGCAGCCCACAGAGCGGGTCTGGACCGGCATCAGCAACATTCGCTGGGCAGCCGAGCATGTGGTCTTCCAGATGCAGATGCCGAACGACGAATGGGATCGTTATTTTAGCATCAAGGTCGACGGTGCGGTCGAGAACCCGATCCCGCTCATCCGTACGGATGGCATGATCGAGGATGCCACTGCGGTGACGTACTCCCCTGACGGGAAGACGCTGTATTACTGCACCAACGCGACCGACATCGAACGCCGCCACATCTGGGCGGTTTCAACGGCCGGCGGCGAAGCGCGCCGCGTATCGACGGGCACCGGGATTGAGACCTATCCGGTCGCGATGGGCGCTGGGAAGAACCTTGCGGTGATCTATTTCAACGCGGCGCAGCCTGCCTCGATCGGGATCGTCCCGACCGCGGGCGGTGACCCGAAGATCGTCTTCCCGACGCTGGGCAAGGATTTTCCGAAAGACGCGCATGTGATACCGCAGACCGTCATCACGAAGGCCGCGGACGGACTGGAGATTCACAACACACTCTTCATGCCGAAGGACATGCGCGCCGGCGAAAAGCGTCCCGCAATCATCTTCGTGCACGGTGGCCCACAGCGTCAGATGATGCCAGGGTACCACTACTTCCAGTTCTATCACTGGGCGTACGCGTTTAATCAGTGGCTCGCCGATCAGGGCTACGTCGTGCTCTCGATCAACTACCGTAGCGGGGTCGGCTACGGACGCTCGTTCCGGAACGCACCGAACGTCGCTGCGCGCGGCAACGCGGAGTACCAGGATGTTCTCGCCGGCGCGCACTATCTGCAGGCAAATACAAACGTAGACGCAACCCGGATCGGTATCTGGGGGCTGAGCTACGGCGGACTCCTCACCTCGCAAGCGCTCGCCCGGAACAGCGACATCTTTGTGGCTGGCGTTGACCTCGCAGGAGTGCACCTCTACGGGCCGTCGCTCGATTCGACGAACGTCTCGTACAGCTCCAGCTCCATCTCGCAGATCGACAAGTGGAAGTCCCCCGTGTTCCTCGTGCACGGCGACGACGACCGCAACGTCGCATTCTCGCAGACGGTCGGTCTCGTGCAGCTTCTGCGTGCCCGCGGCATCTACCACGAACTCATCGTGGTCCCCGACGACGTGCACGAGTCGCTCATCCATAAGAACTGGGTCTACACATTCGGCCGCATGGGTGATTTCCTCAAGCGTTTCGTGTGGAACAAGGAAGCGCCGCCAAAGTGATCGGCAGCATACAAAGGGGCCGCCCACGGATATCGCGGGCGGCCCCTTTGCATTGGTTGGTGCGCCCAGCTGGACCGGGAGCNNTCACAGCCCCACGCCTGCGCGTGACCGGTGCCAACACCAAGCCCCACCTCAAGGTCTACCACCTCGGCGGCGAGCGCCGAACGCACTGTCGCCTCGTCGAACACCATGCGCGCCCCGCCCTTCACCACCGCAAACCCGTTGATCCACGCATCCGTCGAGGTTGGATTGATCGTGCAGTCCGTGCACTTTCCAACCGCCATCAGAATGCGTCCGACATTGGGGTCCGCACCATGGACCATCGTCTTGATCAGCGGTGAGTTCACGATCGCCTTGGCAATGCGCTTGGCTTCGGCCTCCGTGCTCGCCTGACGCACCGTGACGCGCAGCAGATGCTGCGCACCCTCACCGTCGCGCGCGAGAATCTCCGTCATGCGTACGCACCCGGCGGTCAGGACCCGCTCGAACTCTGCAAGGTCCACAGCGCCAGCCAATCCATTGGCCAGGATCGCACAGGTGTCTGAGGTGCTCGTATCGGTGTCGACTGACAGCATGTTGAACGAGGCGTCCACCGCGCGGCGCAATATCGCGTCTAGCATCGGCGCCTCAATCGCGGCATCCGTGAAAATATAGGCGAGCATCGTGGCCATGTTCGGCTCGATCATGCCCGAGCCCTTCGCAACCCACGTGATCGTCGCATTCCCGACGGTGGCTGACAGCGCCTTGGGGTGCGTATCGGTCGTCATGATCCCTTCAGCGCCGACCATCGGGTCGTCTTGGAGATCAGCCACAATGCCCACGATACCAGCTTCAACCTTCTCGATCTGCAACTGCACGCCGATCACGCCGGTCGAGCTCACAAGCACGCGGTCCGCTGTGGTACCGATTTCTGCGGCGGCGGCAGCGCCCATCCGACGCGCATTCTCCACCCCCTGCGCACCCGTGGCCACGTTACTGCACTTGCTGTTCGCGACCACCGCCCGCAACCGCCCGGCACGGATGGTCTCGCGCCCCAGGATGATCGGCGCGCCCGGGAAATGGTTGCGCGTGAACACCGCTGCGGCGTTCGCCTCCACCTCGCTCACAAACAACGTGAGGTCCCGGGCCGTTGGCTTGAGTCCGACATTGCGGCTCGCGCAGCGGAAGCCGCGAGGGAAAACAGCGGGAGCGTCAAACATGGCTGTACGGGGCTAATGCGAAGCGTTCGATCCGCGACTGGGCAGTGCGCGGGTGACCGTGCGGAAGATAGTGACTTTGTCGTCAAGACGCGCGGGCGCACGCCGCACGCGGCCAGCGCGAGCGGCCAGCACAGGCGCCCCGCGCGATCTCCCCACGCAAAGCGGGCCCGCACCAGTCGGTGCGGGCCCGCCCCGTCACGCCTCTTCACAAACTGATCAACGCCCGGCGTTCAGGTCGTTCCAGTTCATGATCGCGTTGAAGCCCAAGGAGTACGTCCCCTGCGTCTGCCAGCGCCAGAACGGACGGATCGCAAACATCACGACGTGCCCCTTTCCGATTGGCGAATCCACGAGTTGCGCGCGGTTCACCAGCCCCTCAGCGTTCGCCAACGTGCCCGACAGCAGCATATCGGCCGTGTTCGACGGGAACTGGAGCACGACGCGGGGACGATCCCCCGCACCACCGCCCGCTCCGCCACGTCCACCGCCGCCAGCACCACCACGGCCACCACCACCACCACCGCCGCCTGCTCCACCGCGGCCACCACGTCCGCCGGTCGCGGCATCAGCCACCGCAACGGCGTCGGCCGCATCCCACGGCGACAGCCGGAGCGGCGTGGCGTTCGGCGTCACGTTCTGGCTCAGCGCCGAACCGCCACGTCCACCACCACCCATCGCCAGATCAAAACCACCGCCACCAGCATTCAGCACTGGCGACTGATTGTAGTACACGGGAATCTGCGTTCCTGCGTACCCATACATCAGCGGGCTCTTATTGTCCGTGATGATGCCGCGCATCAGCGATCCGCGCGCGAACAGCCCGGCGGGGTTCTCCACCGTCACACCCGGGGTCAGCTTGTACTCCGGAAAGAGCGTCGAGGTCGCGCCTTCCGTGATCAGCGTTCCACCGTCCTGCACGAACTTGTACAGGTTCATCAATCCCTCGTAGCCCATTCCGCCGCGAATGTCGTCGGTGGAATCTGGGAAGCCGAGCGCCTGATATTTGTCGCTCTTCTTGTAAGGAATCGGGCTCGCACCGCCGGCCACACCAGCCACGATGCTCTCGGCGTTGCCACCAACGTGCGGGAAGATGATGACGTCGTACTTCGCCTTGATGTTCGTCATCGTGCGGAAGTCCTTGTCACCGAAGTAGCTGTAAGGCACACCGTACGTGTCGAGCGCGGCACGCACCCACCCTTCGTCCTGCGTACGGCTCCAGCTATGCGCGTAGCCGATGCGCGGGATGTCCAGGTCGTGGGTCTTGACCGCAGGAGCCGCGGAAACGGCCCACGCCGACAGCCCAAGGCTCTTGAGCGATGCGTCAACCGCAGCGCGGCTCGAGCCCGCGTTCACGATAAAGGCACCGGCCGCAAACTTATGGCCAGCGGCTTCGAACGGCTCTTCAGCCGCCGACATCTTGACGTCCTTATTCTTAAAGCGGAACGACACAAGCGTATTGTCCGCCGTGTTCTCCACGATGATCACATCGCCCGCGCCGGCAATCCCGCCCGGGGCCGTGACCGTGCTGGTGATCATCGTCATCTTCTGATCGAGAATCGCCTTGTCGCTCACCGGCGTGATGGTGAGGTTGCGCATCAGCTGGAACGTCCAGCCGGTATCGTCATAGGGCGACGGATTCCCTGGCGGATAGTTCTGCAGCGAGAAATACATGTCCGCGAGCGTGCGGTAGGGCTGGTCGCCGCGCACGATGTAGTCGCCCGCGCTAACACTCAGATTCCCGGCCTTAAACGACGCCTCAGCACGATGAATCTCGAGCCCCTGCGTCCGCAAATCGTTCACGGCCTCGGCCGCATTCTGCTTGTGCAACTGCGCCGCCGGCATCACCCAGGCGTACGTCGGACCATTCTTCCCCTTGTCCACGGCGCGCTTGTTCTTGATCCAGTAGTTCTCGAGGTAGAGATCTCTGTTTCGCGCCACGTGCGACAGCGAGAACATAATCGCCGATTGCTGGATGTTCGTGTTCGCGCGCGGACCCCAGTTGATCGTCTTCAGCGGTGGATTCGGACGGAACCACTCGCGGCTCGTGGTCGATGCAGCAGGGGTGACCGTCGTGGCATCTGGGCCGTAGCTCTGCACTTCGTAAAAACGTCCGACCGAATTGTGCGAGTGCGCAATGAAGAACATATAGTTCGGCACCCAGCCGTCGTAGAACCCATAGGTCCAGACGCCTGGCACACCACGCTTGGTCATCTCCATCACGTCGTTCTCAGCGAGCATCCACCACTCGTCGATCGTGATGGCATCAATCGCCTCGTTATACGGGCCCGTGCCGGTGGACGCGTACAGGTACGTCTGCGCCTCATGCAGGTCATGCATAATCGTCGGCGTCCACTCAAGGAAAGTCTTGGTGGTGTTCTTCGTAAGGTCGAGGAACTGCCCCATGCCGTCGCGGTTGTTGTCGTGCTGGACATACTTGCCCCAATACATCAGGGGAAGGTTTCCGCCCTGCGCCGCATGCTCCTTGTTGTAGTAGTAGTTGTCGACCATCTTCTCGCGGCCGTCAACTTCAATGACCGGTGTGATGAAGGTGACCACGTTGTTACGGATGTTCTGCACGAACGGGGACTCTTCCACCACGAGGCGGTAGGCGAGCTCCATCAGCATCTCGGGACCGCCCTTTTCTGGCGAGTGGATACCCGAGGTAATCCAATAGATCGGCTTCGAGGAATGAATGATCTTCTGCGCCTCGGCCTCGCTGGTCTTGCGCGGGTCCGTGAGCGCCTTGAGGTCGCCCTTGTACTTCTCGAGGTTCTTGATGGTGGCTTCGTCGCCGATCGCGAGCATCACCATGTCGCGCCCTTCTTCGGTCTTGCCGATCTTCCAGAACTTCGCGCGCGGCGAGGCCTTGGCGATCGCTTCGAGATACCGATGGATGTCCTTCGCGTAGGTCAGCTCGCCTGGCGTTCCGACAATCTTGCCCAAGAACTTGAGCGGAGTGGGCACCGTATTCGACGCCGGCAGGTGATCTACAAGCTCCGTAGATATGCGCGAGTCAGTCAGGTATTCCTTGATCTTCTTGCCGTACTCCTCGTCCATCTTCTGCTGCGCCCGAGCCGGCCGACTGATCGCCAGCACGCTCATCGCGGCGAAAAGGGCGACGGCCATTGGGCGCGTCACGCGATTCCTAAGGGACATCCTGCCTCCTTGCACTTACGTCGTGGGGTGATCGGCCTCAGCTGGACCAATCTGGTGCGGAAATCCGCAGCCCATACTTACGCAAAATCACCAAGAATCGTTAGCACTCCCTGCGGTCGAACCACCCGCGCTTGGTCGGGGAATCCAAACCCGCGCAGAACTACGCTACCGATGCCTCATCCCACCCAACTCGATCAGGGTGCCTCGCCCTGCCGCCTTGGCGCGGTCGAAGAGATACCGAAGCGCTCCCACATCTTCCACCGCGAGGCCGAGCGACTTGAACAAAGTTCGCTCAGATGGGCTACCCCTCCCCGCGGCCCGCCCCGCCACCACATCGCCGAGCTCTGCGACGATATGTGCGTCGGTAATACGCCCCTCGCTCCTCGGCACCAAGAAATCACCGGACTCGGCCAGAGTCGACTCACGCCGATCCACAAACAGACGCGAACCCACAACAGTTGCCGAATCGAGCTCTCGCGCGTGCGCGAGCGACGCTCCCACCGCATTGATATGGACGCCTGGGGCGAGCCAGCTGCTCTCGAGGACCGGGGTGCGCGAGGCGGTAATCGTGCAGACGATATCCGCCCCATCAACGGCCCGTTGCGCCGAATCGCACACTTCAATCGTGATCCCGCGCTCGGCGCCCGCGCGATCTGCCCATGCCTGCGCGCGTTCCACGGACCGGCTCCACACTCGCACGCGCCGCACCTCGCGCACCGCACGTATCGCGTCGAGATGCGGCGAGGCCAGCACCCCGGCCCCCAGGATGGCCAGGTCCTGCGCGTCCGGGCGCGCCAGCAGACGCGTGGCGAGCCCGGAAACCGCCGACGTTCGGATAGCGGTGATGGAGCTCGCATCGGCAATCGCCAGCAACTCGCCGTGCTCCGCTCCAAACAGGAGCACCACCCCCACATGACTGTCAAACGGGGTAGTTGAGTTCCCTGGGAAGACCGTGATGATTTTGGCCCCGATCGACCCTGCGACCGTGGCCGGCATCGTCCCAAAGGCGTTGGCGCCGCCGGGGAGGCGCAGGATGGTCCGGAGGGGGAGCTGCGCCGAGCCGTCAGAAACAGCGCGCAGGGCGTCGGCCATGACGTCGATACAGACCGAGACCGGGAGCAGTTCACCGACCTCTCGGTCGTTCAGCAGAAGTGTGGGCATCGTGGTGGGTGGGATAGAGATTCCGGAAGTTGGCGCCAGGGGCGCCCTAGCGCCAACGCTTCTACTGCGCGAACGTAGATACTTCATACCTCTTTACCAGGACCCAGAATGACCCTAGCCAAGAGTCTCCAATTCGCGCGCCGCGCCGCCCCGTTCGCGGCGCTCACCCTGATGGCTATGGCATTGCCGGCGCAGGGTCGACGTGGCGGAGAAGCCGTAACCGGCCCGATGATCAATGCGTCGGTCGATCCGCTCTTCCGCCCCTTCCGTTTCCGCTCGATCGGCCCTGCCTCGATGGGCGGCCGTATTGACGATATCGCGGTCAGCGAGAGCGACCCGAACGTCATCTACATTGGCTACGCTGTCGGCGGCGTGTTCAAGTCCGAGAACAACGGCACGACGTTTAGCTCGGTGTTCACGGAGTACTCCGTGGCTAGCATCGGCGACATCGCCATCCATCCGACCAACCCGAATATTGTCTACATCGGGACCGGTGAGCCCAACAATCGTCAGACGTCGTCCTTTGGCGACGGCATTTACAAGACGACGGACGGCGGCAAGACCTTCACGAATATGGGGCTGAAGGATGTGCAGTCGATCGCACGTATTGTGATCGACCCGCGCAATCCGGAGGTGCTGTACGTGGCGTCGCCCGGGCATTTGTTTGGCCCGAACCCCGATCGCGGCGTCTACAAGACGACCGACGGCGGCAAGACTTGGACCAAGATCAAGTACATCGACGAAAACACCGGCTTTACCGACATCACGATGGATCCGTCGAACAGCAATGTGCTGTTCGCGTCGAGCTATCAGCGTCGTCGTAGCGGATGCTGCTTCAATGGCGGCGGCGCCGGCAGCGCGCTCTGGCGTACTGATGATGGCGGCAAGAGCTGGAACAAGGTGAACGGCGCTGGGATGCCCCCGGGAACCTACGGTCGTATTGCGGTCGAGATCTCCCGCAGCAACTCGAGCATCGTGTACGCGCAGATCGAAGCCGGCGAGAGTGGTACGCCGCTGGCCGCCCGTGCTGGTGGCGCTGCGAACACTGAAGGAGCGCCAGACGCAGCCGGTCCGGGTGGCCCGGGTGGCGGTCGCGGTGCACAGTACGACGCGTGTAACAACGGTGGCCCCGGCGGCGGCTTCGGTCGCGGCGGTTTTGGTGGTGGACGTGGTGGCGATGCCGCAGCGACTGCTGCCGCTCCTGCCGCCCCGCAGGTCCCACCGGCCCTTGATCTGGCCAAGGGTGGCGTCTTCCGCTCTGACGACCGTGGTCGGACCTGGAAGCTCCAGAGCAACTGCAACTCGCGGCCGATGTATTTCAGCCAGCTACGCGTGGACCCGCAGAACCCGAACACGATTTACGTGGCCGGCCTCCCGGTCGCCAAATCGATGGACGGTGGCAAGACCTTCGCCACCCTCGACGATGCAGGCGGCAATGGCGCCCCGGGGCACGTTGACCAGCACGCAATCTGGATTGATCCGAAGAACTCTAAGCACCTCATGATCGGCAACGATGGCGGCCTCAACATCACCTACGATCAGGGGAAGAGCTGGGACTTCGTCAACACCATGGCCACTGGCCTCGCCTACTGGGTCACCGCCGACATGCAGCACCCATACAACGTCTACACCGGCCTCCAGGACAACGGTAGCTGGGGCGGACCGAGCCAGACGCGGAGCCGCAACGGCATTCTCCATACCGACTGGTTCGGCATTGGCGGTGGCGATGGTTTCCAGACGGCCGTGGATCCGAACGACCCGAATATTGTCTTTACGGAATCGCAGGACGGCTCCACCAGCCGCTACAACCTCAAGACCGGCGAACAGCGCAGCATTCGTCCGAGCGCCGGTGGTGGTGGACGTGGCGGCGCCGGCGGCGCCGGCGGCGCGTGTGGTGACGCCTCCGCGCAGGGCGGCGGTGGTGGTGGTGGTGGTCGCGCCCTAGCGGCCGCAGCCGATGCAACCGCAGCGGGTGCCGCGGGTGCAGCAGCAGCGGGTGGACGTGGTGGCCGCGGTGGACGTGGCGGCG
>JAPLKT010000018.1 GCA_026387895.1 Gemmatimonadota bacterium
ACGCGCTCGATCAGCGCGGGGGCGATTGAGGTGAGGTACTCGACGATCTCGTTGTAAACCTGCTTGGAATCCACTGTGAGCTTGTCGACTTTGGCGCTGAACAAGTCACGAATAATGCCGCGCGTGAGCGACGTCTCCCGATGCAACAGCTTGGGCGCCGCGCCGACGAACTTCTTCTTCTTCTCAATCTTCTGCCAGGTCGAGACAAGCGCATTGATCTCGCGCTCAAACGTCTCCGAGGTCACGTCTTCGCCAACGGTGCGCACGATCACGCCGCCCACGTCCTTGGGCAGCACGTTCTGCACAAGCTCACGAAGGCGCTGACGCTCCGCGCGTTCGCCGATCTTGCGGCTCACCCCGACGCGTGAGGCGTGCGGCATGAACACCAAGAAACGGCCCGCAAGGGATACCTGGGCCGTGCAACGGGGGCCCTTGGTGCTGATGGGTTCCTTGGAGACCTGCACCACGAGGCTCTGGCCGCGCTTGAGCACGTCCTGAATTTGCGGCGGGTCCTTCCGCTTCCGACGCCCGCCACCACGCCGCTTCTGCGGCTGCGGGCTCGCCTCGCTGGCGGCTACATCGTCGCCTTCGGGGATCTCGGCGGCGTCGTCGGCGCCGTCCGAATCGTCGTCATCGTCGTCGTCATCGTCGCCGTCCTCGTCATAGACGAGATCGGACGAATGCAGGAACGCGCTCTTCTCTGTGCCGATGTCAATGAAGGCGGCCTGGATACCAGGCAGCACCGCATCTACTTTCCCGAGATAAATATCGCCGACCATCCGTCGTGCTTCCGGACGCTCGACGGCAAGCTCAACGAGCTGGTCGTCCTCGAGAATAGCCACGCGAACTTCGCGTTGCGTGGCGCTGATCAGAATCTCTCGCTTCATCATAAACCGCAGCGGAACCCGTGGGCGGCGACCCTGCTAGATCGCCCGCGGACGCGCGGAAGGGAAAAGGTGTATGAGCGAGCGGCTGGCCGGCGCGGGGGCGTGCTGTGCCCCAACGACTGGTCCGCCGCACTTCACGGATGGTCTGGCTCTTCGTGTCGCGGTTGATCGAACAAGCTCCAGGCGCCTGACAATCCCCATCCCGGAAGTCCGGGGTGGGCAGGGTCAGCAAAGTGCGGCTGAGCGAGCGATCGAAAGCTGGGAGCAAACGGGTCCCATGAGGTACACGCAACAGAAAAGCGGGTGGACGCAAATCATCCAATCGAACTGCACCGACCGGGTGCCCACCCTCTCAGGTGACTCCTCGCCAAACCGGGTCGCGGGCGGCGAGGAATCGCGATGTCGTACTATATAGGTAACGACTGGACCCGCGGGTCGGCAACTACCCGCGCGGTCGGAGCCGGCGGCGCCGAGGCCGCCAGACTCCAATCTCGGGCTACAGGGCCGCGAGATCCTTGAGCAGATGGCGGGCAATCACGATCCGCTGGATCTCGGACGTCCCCTCGCCAATCTCGCCGATCTTGGCGTCGCGGAACATGCGTTCCACGGGATAGTCCTTGGTGTAGCCGTACCCGCCATGGACCTGAATGGCCTTGGTGGTGTTGCGCATAGCCAGTTCGGAGCAAAAGAGCTTGGCCATCGCGGCTTCCTTGCCGTACGGACGATCGTTCTGCGCGAGCCAGGCGGCGTGGTACACCAAATGGCGGCCGGCTTCGAGCTCGGTGGCCATGTCGCTCAGCTGGAACTGAATGCCCTGGAACTCGGCGATTGCCTGCCCGAACTGCTTGCGGGTGGCGGAGTACTGCAGCGCCTGCTCAAACGAGCCCTGCGCCACGCCCAACGACAAGGCAGCGATTCCGATGCGCCCCGCATCGAGGGTCCGCATAAAGTTCACAAAGCCCTGCCCTTCCTGGCCGATCAAGTTCTCAGCGGGGACTTCCACATCCTCGAACAGCAGCTCGCGGGTATCGCTGGCGCGCCAGCCGAGCTTGTTCTCTTTCTTGCCAGATCGAAAGCCCTTCATCGGCGTAAGCTCGGTGCTGTGCCCCATGCCGAGATCCTTCACCCGCTCAAGATCGCAGGTCTCCTTGGTGAGCACAAAGGAGCTGATGCCCTTGGTGCCCTTCGAGGGATCCGTGACGGCGGTGACAATGAAAATCTCGCCAACACCCGCGTGCGTGATGAAGCGCTTGGAGCCGTTCAGCAGGTAGTGATTCCCCTTCTTCACCGCCGTCGTGCGCGTGCCGCCCGCATCAGAACCGGCGCCGGGCTCGGTGAGCCCAAAGCCACCAAGCACCGAGCCGCTGGCCAACAGCGGCACGTACTTCTTGCGCTGTGCATCGTTGCCGAAGTTCACAATCGGCGACGTGCCAAGCGTGGTGTGCGCAGAGACGACGATAGAGTGTGACGCGCAGACACGCGCCAACTCTTCGATCGCGATCATGAAGCTGATCGTATCGAGCCCGGCGCCGCCGAGCTCTTCACTCCAGGGAATGCCGAGGAGGCCGAGGTCGGCCATCTTTTTGACGTTGTCCCAGGGAAATTCCTGCGACTCGTCAAAGGCAGCGGCTACAGGGGCGACTTC
>JAPLKT010000049.1:0-12829 GCA_026387895.1 Gemmatimonadota bacterium
GTAGCACCGCGGCAGCCAGCGGCGCGACAACGAGCAGCGCCGCATCCAAAGGCATGCTGGGCAAGGACGACTTTATGAAGTTGCTCGTTGCCCAAATGCAGCACCAGGATCCAATGAACCCGAGCGACAGCTCGCAGATGGCGGCGCAGTTGGCACAGTTCTCGTCGCTCGAGCAGCTCACCAACATCTCGCAGCAGATGGCCTCGCAGGCGGCTGACAGCGCGACGCTCGTGAATACTGTCAACAACTCGTCGGCCATCGGGCTGCTCGGCAAAACCGTCTCCGTACTCGACGACACCGTTCAGGTGGGTGGCAGCTCGCCAACGCACACAGCCTCGACAACCGTCGGCGCAGGCGGCGGCAGTTTCACCGTGCGCCTCGAAGACGCGAACGGCTTCACCGTTGCCACCAACCATATGGGGCGTGTCGCCGGAGGACAGCAGAACGTGTCGCTCGATTCGCTCACCAGCGGCCTCCCTGCGGGGAATTACAAGGTGGTGTTCGACGTGACCAACGGCGTCGGTAGCACACAGACCATTGCGCATCCTACCTCAACGGTCGCAGCGCATGTCGACGGCATCGGCTTTGGCACGAATGGTGCAGTGGTGACGAGCGGCTCCAAGAAGTACACGATCGGACAGGTTCTGTCCGTCAACGCGACCAACTAATCCGCACCGAGGATTCTCATGCTGAACTCGCTCAACACTGGACTCGCGGGACTGAAGAACCACCAGTCCATGATGGATATGATCGGCAATAACATTGCCAACGTGAACACGCTGGCGTTCAAGTCTGGCCGCATGACCTTCAAGGAAGGCTTTGCGGACATGCTACAGGGCGCGACGTCGCCGACCGCTGGTCAGGGCGGCTCGAATCCGATGCAGCTTGGTCTTGGCTCCACCATCGGCGCGATCGACACGTCGTTCACCCAGGGCAACTTTCAGTCGACCGGCCGCAATACGGATCTTGCAATCACTGGCAATGCCATGTTCGTGACCCGCACGGGCAATCAGCAGATGTACACGCGGTCCGGCAACTTCCAGGTCGATGGCAACGGCACGCTCATCGCGCCGCCGACAGGTGCAGTGGTTCAAGGGCGCCTCGCCGCAAACGGCATCTTGGGCACGAGCATCGGCGACATCGTCCTCCCCTTCGGACAGAAGACGGCAGCACACGCCACGACGGCCATGAAGCTCTCGGGCAATCTCGACGCGTCGGCACCAATCTTTGATACGAGCTCGTACCAGGGGAGCGCCACAGGGTTCAACGCCACCACCGGCGGAAATCCTGTGAACTCCAAGTCGTGGAGTGAGTCATCGCTCACCGTGTACGACTCGCTCGGCAATAAGTACGATGTGCGAGTGAACATGTGGAAGTCGGGCACCTCAGAGTGGACCTGGGCCGTCGACCCGCAGAGCCTCGTCGGTGCAAAAGTCCCGGCGGACTCCATCTCCGGTGGCGGCGTCCTCAGCTTTGGCCCCGATGGCATGCTGACCGCGCCGAGCCCAGGCACAATCAACTTCGCGCCCCCGGGCGCAAAGCCCGTCATCATCAATGTGGATCCGGGCAGTGGCGTGAACGGTCTCACCGATATCGCCTCCCCCACCACCGCCGTTCTGCGCGATCAGGATGGGTACACGTCCGGACTGCTGCAAGACTTCACGATCGACCGCACCGGTGTGATCTCGGGCTCGTTCAGCAATGGGCAGACGCTGACGCTCGCGCAGATTTCGCTCGCCGATTTCAACAACCCCGACGGACTCATTCGCGCCGGCGACAACATGTACAAGGCCTCGGCCAACTCCGGCAGCCCGGTCGTTGGATTCGCGAGCGAAGGAAGCCCCTCCTCCATCACGAGCGGCGCACTCGAACTATCGAACGTTGATCTCGCGAGTGAGTTCACGCAGATGATTGTCGCGCAGCGTGGATTCCAAGCCAACAGCAAGGTCATCACGACCTCTGACGAGATGCTGCAGGAAATCATGCTCCTCAAGCGCTAAAGTCTGCGCTGGGGTGAACGCCGCTCTCAACCGAGGGCGGCGTTCGCTATTCGAGGAGCTCGACGGCGGCAGAAGTTGCCGCCCAACAAGAATTTGCGTTACAGTCCGGGTTCAGAACCGCCGAAACATATCCGTAAGTCGTTGCAATACATATTCTTATAAAACCTCAAAGGCCGTGCGCTTCATTTGGCACGGCCTTTGCTATTCATAGCACCAGAAAGACACCCGTTTACTCCTGCCCTGACTATGACAGTCCCGAACGACGCCACGGAAGGCACCGAGCAGCCCGCAAAGAAGCCCGGCATGATGCCCATCATCGGAGCAGCGCTCGTTGGGATTCTTATCGGCGCAGCCGCCGGGAGTTTTGTAATCGGACCGAAGCTCGCGTCCTCCATGCACATCGGCACCCTAACGGCTGCCGACTCCGCCAAACTCGCCGACGCTGAAGCCGAAGCGCCCGCGGGCAAGGAAGGAAAAGGTGGCAAGGAAGGCGCGACCAACGTGCACATGATCGAAAATCTGGTCTTGAATCCCGCTGGCTCCAATGGCGCGCGATTCCTGCTGGTGTCGGTTGGCCTCACCATGAACTCCACCGGCGCGGCCGCACGCGTCAAAGAACAAGACGCCGAAGTGCGCGACATTGTCCTGCGCGTGCTCGGCAGCCGTTCGATCAATGACCTCTCTGAGGTCGGCAATCGCGAGCGGTTGAAGCAGGACATCCTCGTCGCGGTCGACTCGCTGTTCAAAGGTCACTCCGTGAAGAGCGTCTACTTTCCGCAGTTCGTGCTCCAGTGACCGCCCCGGTGTCGAGCCCTTCGGACGCTGCTGGCGAGGCGCAAGGCGCACCGTCGGTGAGCGCGCCGTCGGTGAGCGCGCCGAGCGGCCCAAGCTCAAAGCCCAGTAAGGGGGCGAAGCCCGCCAGCATCCACGTGTACGACTTCAACCGTCCATATCGCATTTCGACGGACCGGTTGCGGACGCTCGAGGCCATCTTCGAGCGCCTCTGCAAGTCGCTGGAAGCATGGCTGATCGGCCGTGTCCGTAAGCAAGTCGAGTTCCGCCTGCTCAGCGTCGAGCAGAAGTCGTTCGGCGAGTTCACACAGACCTTGCCGGCTCCGTGCGCCGCTTTTGGATTTGAGATTACCAATGCGGGTGGCCAGAAGGGAGTCATCAACTCCGGCGACCTGTTCTCGTTTTTTGTGGTGGATCGGCTGTTCGGCGGCGCTGGGAAATCGTCGAATCTCTCGCGCTCCCTGACCGTCATCGAACGCATGACGGTCAAGTTGGTCGTCGAGCGCATCGGAACCCTGCTGTCCGAGATCTGGATGGACTACGTCCCGCTCCAGATTGAAATCACCTCGTTCGAATCGGTGCCAGAGATGGTGCAGGCGGGGAGTCGTCAGGATCCCGTGCTCGTGGCAAACATCGAGTTCTATGCGGACGGCGAAAGCGCCCTCATTCCGATTTGCCTTCCGTTCGGCGTGCTCGACTCGTTCTTCTCGTCCATCGAGCAGCAGCGTGTGAAGCCGATGACCGGGAGCGACGATGAGCGTCGCGTCACGCGCGAGCGCGCCGAAGGCACGCTGCGCAGCACCAACGTGGAGGTATCCGCTCGGTTGCCACGGTTCACACTCCCGTTCCGCACGATTCTCGGCTTGCCGGTTGGCGGTGTGTTGGCGACGCCGATCAGCGCCGATACGCCGATGGAACTCTGGATCGGCGATGAGCCGCGTCACCGCGGCGTTCCTGGCCGCTCTGGCACGAAACTCGCACTACGAATCACCGAAGACGTCGACGCTCCGTCGCGCTAAACTCGTCACTCCGACGCCCCTATGTCCGATCTTACGCAGACGCCAGAATACGAAGAGCTCGCTCCCGGTACATCGATCACCGGTGAAGTGCCGTTGTCGATGATGCTCGACCTCTCGCTGCCGGTCTCTATTGAACTGGGCCGCACCAAGATGACCGTCCAAGAAATTCTGAACCTGGGCCGCGGCTCGGTGGTGCAGCTCGACCGTCTGGCCGGCGAGCCGATTGACGTGTACGTGGGCGACCGTCGGTTCGCCGAGGGCGAGGTGGTGGTGATGAATGAGTATTTTGGGATCCGTATCACGCGGCTCCTCGGCGCGTCGGCGTTGGCCGACGTCGCGGCATAGTACGACCGAGCGACCGAGGCCATGACTGTTTCGTCGTTTATCGGCGTCCTGGGGACGCTGGGGTTGGTGCTCGGGTTGCTCCTCGTTACGCTCCGGCTGCTCAAGCGGCTGTCGGTCACGACCGCCACAGGGCTCGCCCCGCTCCCGCTCCGTGTTGAGCAGCGGTTAGCCGTTGGCCCCCGTCAGGGGATCGCCATCGTCCGCATCGGAACGCGCGTGGTCGCCGTGTCCACTGGTGAAGGCGGCGTCCGTCGCATCGCCGATGTCACGGATGACGCCGAGGCGCTCAACCCGACCACGGACACCGACGGCTCCGAGCCGACCATCACTATGGGCGCCGGAGATTCCGCCGCCCCCACCGGCTTCGGCAATATCCTGCGAACTGCCATCAAGCGCTCGTTGCCGCTCGTGCTCGCACTCGCCTGTGCGCTCCCCTCCATGGGCGCCCAAGCCACCACGACTGCAACGCCCACCACCACCGCGCCGGCGACCAAAGCCGCCACCAAGACCGCCACCAAGGCTCCTGCCGGCAAGGGAGCCGCCAAGCCTGCGACGCCTATCGTGCAGCCGGTCGTGCAGCCGACGGCCGGCCGCGCAGATACGATGATCACCAAGCTCGCCCCAAAAATCGACCTGCGCGTTGGCGGCGATAACGCCTCCGGTCTCCGCTTGTCGGGCACGGTCGGTGTGGTCGTGCTCTTGGGGCTGCTCACCTTGCTCCCGACGCTGATCCTCATGATGACGGGCTTCACCCGCATCATGATTGTGCTCAGCTTCCTCAAGCAAGCGATCGGCGCGCAAAGCGCACCACCCACACAGCTCGTGGCAGGACTCGCGATGTTGCTCACGGGGTTCGTCATGGCACCTACGCTCACCGAAGTGAACAAGACGGCGCTCGAACCGTGGATGGATGGCAAGATCGAACAGGCACAGATGCTGAGCGAAGGCGTGAAGCCCTTTCGTGCGTTTATGCTCCGCCAAGTGCGCTCGGCGGACTTGGCGACCTACATGAAGATCAGCCGTCAGGCCCCGGTCGCGACCGTTCAGGACGTGCCGCTGATCGTCCTGACCTCGGCGTTCGTCACGAGTGAGCTCCGGACCTCCTTTCAGATTGGCTTCGCACTCTTCCTGCCGTTCATCGTCATCGATATTGTCGTCGCCGCCGTGCTGATGTCGATGGGTATGATGATGGTGCCGCCGGCCATGATTGCCCTGCCCTTTAAGTTGTTGCTCTTCGTGCTCGTGGACGGGTGGTCGCTGGTGATTCAAGGCCTCGTGCAGAGCTTCAACTAATGAACGACGCCGCCATCGTTGATCTCGCGCGAAACGCCCTACTGATGGCCGTGACCCTCGCGGCCCCCATGTTGCTCGTCGCGCTCGTCGTAGGGTTGCTCATCTCGATTGTGCAGGCCGTGACCCAGATTCAAGAGCAGACACTGGCCTTCGTTCCGAAACTGCTGGCGGTGGCCATGGTCTTTCTGATCGGTCTGCCGTGGATGATTCAGATGGCCGGCAAGTACACCACGGAGCTGTTCCGCTCGATTCCGTCGCTGGCACACTGATGGTCGCGGCCGCGTTCGACCCCTTCGCCCCAGGATCGGCGGAGACACTGGCACTCTTTGGAGCGCGCGTCGGCGGCATGATGCTGATCGCGCCCTCGTTCTCCTCGACCCTGATGTCGCGCCAAGCGCGCGTCGCGCTGATGGTCGTGCTCACGGTCCTGCTGCAGCCGGCCGCGCTCGCCTCGGTGCACGGCGTTCCGGCCATGACCGCAACAGCCTTCCTCTCCGAAACACTCATCGGCTTCGCGATCGGTTTTGGCGCTGCGCTGTTTATTGGTGCGGCCGAGACCGCCGGCGACGTGATGTCCATTCAGAGCGGCCTCAGCGGCGCCGCGATCCTCGACCCCACCGATCATTCCCAGCTTCCTGTACTCGGCGCATTCATTCGCGTGCTCGTGCTGACGCTCATGCTCACCTTCGATCTGCATAACACGCTGCTCTCTGCACTCGCCGACAGTACAATCGCGCTCCCGGTGGGCGTACCGCTCGCGTTGGAATCCGGCGTGAAGGCGTTGCTCGTGGAAGGCGGCGCCATGTTCGCGATTGGTGTGCGACTGGCCGCGCCGGTGATTGCCTGCGTGATGCTCGCCAACGTCGCGATCGCGGTCCTCGGACGTGCGGCGCCTCAGCTCAATATTTTGACTGTCTCCTTCCCAATTCAGATCACCGTGGGGCTTCTCGCGCTATTCGCCTCGCTGCCAGCTATCGCTCGGTTTATCAGCGGCTGGAATGGGATCTACGATTCCATGCTCGGCGACGTGGTGCGAGGGCTCACCCTCGTGCACCGGTAAGCTCGGCACCCCGCGATGGCTGACGGCGCCGACTCCGAAGCAGAAAAAACAGAAGCCCCAACACCGCGAAAAGCCCAAGAAGCGGCTGACGAAGGGCGAATTCCGCGATCGCCTGAGCTCAGCGTCGCCGTCGCCCTGCTTGGCGCCGCAGCAACGGTCAGTGCCGTCATGCCGTCGATCTCGACGCGGCTCATGGCGATGTTCGCGACGGGACTGCGCACCATCGGCGATCACCCCGGCGATTCAGGTGCCTCGCTCGGCCTGCTGCAGAACACGGGCCGTGAGATGCTCACCATTGTGGCGATTCTTGGTGCGGGCTTGGCAGGAACTGCGCTCGCCGTCGGGGCGCTCCAGGGTCGCGGCACGCTGACGTTCACGCCGCTCGCCCCGAAGTGGGCGCGCATCAATCCGATGTCGAACGCCGGCCGCATGCTTGGCATGCAGGCTTTTGTGGATCTCGGAAAATCTTTGCTCAAGCTGGTGATTGTCGGCTCTGCCGTCTGGAAGTCCCTGTCGGCCGCCTGGCCCGATTTCATGGATCTCTCAGCTCGAGATCCCCTGAGCCTGCTCGGGAGCGTCCAGAGTTACTCGGTCAAGTTGCTCACCACCGCCGGACTCTCGTACTTGGTGCTCGCAAGCGCCGACTACGGCTGGCAGTTCTGGCAGCACATCAAGGGGCTCCGCATGACCAAAGACGAGGTCAAGCGCGAGTCCAAGCAGAACGAAGGCGACCCGATGCTCAAGTCGCGTGTCCGTTCCATCGCGCGCGCGCGCGTACGACGCCAGATGATGGCCGCGGTCCCGAAGGCCGACGTGGTCATTGTGAACCCGACCCATATCGCCATCGCACTTCGGTACGACCCGGACGAGGCCCCCGCACCGATTGTGCTGGCTATGGGCCAAGAGCTTATCGCGTTGCGAATCAAGGAGTTGGCCTTCGAACATGGGATTCCAGTCATTGAGAACCGTCCGCTGGCACGAGGCTTGCTAGCATCTGCCAATGTGGGGCTCATGATCCCGGCAGAGCTGTACGCTGCTGTCGCCGAGATCTTGGCCTTCGTGCTACGACAGCGTGCTGCTGCCGGAAAGCCCGTGACTTGGACCCGAACTCCTGACGCATGACCGCCGCAGCCCTGCCGATCGTCGATTCCAAGAGTGGCCGCAATGCCGAAATCGGCACTGCCATCGCCATCGTGGGGCTCATCGGTCTGCTGATTGTTCCGCTGCCGCCGATCCTGCTCGACCTGTTCATTTCGCTCTCAATCGGCATCTCGCTCGTGGTGCTGCTGCTGGCACTGAACACGAGTGATCCCCTTGAGTTCAGCTCCTTCCCCTCGCTGCTCCTCCTGCTCACCCTGTTCCGCCTTGCGCTGAACGTGAGCTCCACCCGCTTGATCCTTTCTGAAGGACATGCGGGCCAGGTCATTCAAGCATTCGGACAGTTCGTCATCGGCGGGAACTACGCCGTGGGGCTCGTCCTGTTCCTCATTCTCGTCGGGATCAATTTCATTGTCATCACCAAAGGTGCCGGGCGCGTGGCAGAAGTTGCCGCCCGCTTCACCTTGGACGCCATGCCCGGCAAGCAGATGGCCATCGACGCCGATCTCGGCGCCGGGTTGATCGACGAAGCCACCGCGCGCCAGCGCCGTTTGGTCATTTCGCAGTCCGCGGACTTCTACGGCGCGATGGACGGTGCCTCGAAGTTCGTGAAGGGCGACGCGATTGCCGGGTTGCTCATTACCGCCATCAACATTTTGGGCGGCATCTTTATTGGCGTGGTCCAGAAGGGGCTCCCGATTGGACAGGCGGCCTCGACCTACACCATGCTGACGGTCGGTGACGGACTGGTCGCGCAGATCCCCGCGCTGATCGTCTCGACAGCCGCCGGCCTGATGGTGACGCATTCCAACGGCGGCAACCGCCTCGGTCAGGTGCTCGTCCGCCAGATCGGTGGTCAGCCCCGCGTGATGTACATGGCGGGCTCGGTCCTCGCGGTGTTCGCCTTGGTGCCGGGTCTTCCGATCACTCCCTTCCTGGCGCTCGCCGCTGGGTTTGCCTTTCTCGGCCGCGCCGCAGAAAAGCAGCGCGTCGCCCGTGAGACGGCCGAAGCCATCGCCTCGGCGCCCATTGAAGAGGGTCCGCCAGCGGCCGACCCGATGCGCGACCTGCTCCAGCTCGACCCCATTGAGATCGAAGTCGGCTACGCGCTGATCCCGTTGGTGGATGAATCGCAGGGCGGCGACCTCCTCGAACGCATTGGCCTGCTGCGGAAGCAGGCGGCGGTTGAGTTCGGCATTCTGATTCCCGCCATTCGCATTCGGGACGACGTGCGACTCCCCGCGAGCGAGTACGTGATCCGCCTCCGCGGCAGCGAAGTCGCCCGCGGTGAGATCATGCCGCGCCACCTCCTGGCGCTCGACACGGGCGCTGTCATCGACATTGTCGATGGGTTAGAGACCACCGACCCGAGCTTCGGCATGCCCGCGCGCTGGATCGCGCCGAACCGTCGCAACGACGCGGAGGCTATGGGCTACGTCGTTGTCGAGTCCACGACCATGATTGCGACGCATCTCATGGAGACCCTCAAGTCCAACGCCGCGGAGTTGCTCGGGCGCCAGGACGTGCAGGAGATGGTGGACACCATCAAGAAGACGCACCCGGCCCTCGTGGATGACCTGATCCCCAGCAGGGTGCCGCTCGCCACGCTCCATCGTGTGTTGCAGCGCCTGCTGCGCGAACGGGTCCCGATTCGCGACCTCATCACGATTCTGGAAGCTGTGGGCGATGCCGCGGACACCACGAAGGATCCGGAACAGCTCACCGAACATGCTCGGCGCGCGCTCGGCAATGTGATTGCGCAGCAGTACGCAGAAGCCGATGGCACCGTGCGCGGCGTGACACTTGGACCCCGCCTCGAAGCCGCACTGATGTCGCTCTTCACGCCGCGGGCGGCACAGGCCGGCCAGACGATGATCACGCCAAACACATTGGCGAATCTCCTCCGCGATCTGCAGACGCTCACCGCCACCAGTCCGGACGCGCGCCCACTGCCCTTGATCGTTCCGCCAGGACTGCGCGTGGGCATCCGTCGGTTCGTGGAACCAGTACTCCCGGCGCTCCCCGTGCTGTCGCTCGCCGAACTCCCCCCGTACGTCAACCTGAACACCACTGCGATGTGGGAGATGCAACATGCGGCTTGAGACCTTCCGCGCGGCCGACCTCACGGCCGCGTTCGCGATGGCGCGCCACGCCCTCGGCGAGGACGCGATGATTACGCACTCGCGGATCGTGCGCGAGGGACTCGGCACCGCCCACGAAGTGGTGGCCGCAGACGCCAGCGACATCCAACGGTTCCGTCGACTGCTCAACCCCGAGCCGCCGCGCCTCGGTGCGCGTAAAGCTACCTCCGGTGGTCAGCGGCCGTTTGTGGTCTCGCTCATTGGTCCTACCGGCGCCGGCAAAACGACGACCGTCGCCAAGTTGGCGGTGAGTGAGCTCACATTCGTGGGTCGCGAAGTTGGACTGATTTCACTGGACACATATCGCGCAGGCGCCATCGAGCAGCTCGGGGGCTTCGCCGATGCCGCCGAACTCCGACTCGAAGTGGTCTTTGAACCGTCGCAAATTTCCGAAGCCTTGAAGCGCCTCGCCGGTTGTGACATTGTCATTGTCGACACGCCAGGACGCGGCCCGAAGGGACAAGACAGCGACTGGCAGCGCATGCTACGTCAGCTCGCACCCGACGAAACGCATTTGGTCGTTCCCGCGACCACGCGGCTCGACCTCGCGCCACGGCTCCTCGAGAGCTACCAGCGCGTGCGTCCCACCCATGCATTGCTGACCAAGCTCGACGAAGTCCCGAATGACGCCGAAATCGCGCATTTGGCGGCCGCGCTCGAGCTCCCTATGCGCTACGTGACGGACGGACAAGAAGTGCCCGCCGATTTGCACCCCGCCGGCCCGCGTGTCTTCCCAACGCTGACGGTCGCTCCGGAATTCTCGGCGACCGCGTGAGCGTTCAGACTGAGGAACTGCGTCGGTTCGTTGCCGACCGTCCCCCCGAGTCGTGGCGAGAAGCGTCGACGCGGACCATCGTCGTCGGGAGCGGCAAGGGCGGTAGCGGAGCGTCCACCATCGCCGCGTTACTCGGCCTTGGCACGGCAGAGGCTGGCCGGCGCACGCTGCTCGTGGACGGTGACGATGCCATCGGCGCGCTCCATCATTTGTTCGGCATTCCCTCCGCGAGCGACGCGTTGCTGCGCCAGGACGATCCCGAGGGAGAGATCATCTGGGTCGCCGATCGATTGGCGCTGCTGCCGGGCGGTAGCGTTCGACACCGCGTCGAAGCGGTTCGCACAACACCGGTGCAACGCAGCGCATTCTACCGGCGCATTATGCCGATGGCGGTCACCTTCGACGTACTGATTGTTGATGCGGGGTCGCGCCTTGATTCCGTCGTCGCCGCCACCAGCACCCACGCCGCACGGTACATCGCGGTAAGTGGTATCGAACCGGCAGCATTGGCTGCCTCCTACGCGCTGGTCAAAGCCCTCGAGCAGCGCGTCCCAGAGGCGCGGGTCGAGCTGTTGGTGAATGGCCACGACGATGTCAGCGCACTCACCGCCTTCCAGTACGTCTCGACGGCGACGGAGCAGTTCCTCGGCCGCGACCTCACCTACGCTGGCACGATTCCTGCGTGCCAAAGCCTCAGAGTGGCCATCCTTTCCGGTCGCTCCCTTGACGATGTCGACCGAAACGCCTCAGCCACGGCTGCGGCTCGAACACTAGCCAGACGATTGCTGAATGATCTCGACCGGGATGCCTCGGCACCCTCGGACACGCGACGACACCTACGGAGAGCGTGACGCGATGGACGATACTAGCATTTGGACCAAGTTTGCCGGCGGCGATGAAGACGCACGTCAACGCGTCCTGACCGAACACTTGGGGCTCGTGCACTTCGTGGCACGGCAGCTCGCGCGAGGGCTCGCCTCCGCCGCTGAGTACGACGAGCTCGTGAGCTGCGGCACGATCGGCCTGATGTCGGCCCTGGAGAACTTCGAGCCCGCCCGCGGCCTCGCCTTCAGTACCTTCGCCGCACCGCGCATTCGGGGAGCCATCCTCGACGAACTGCGCCGCCACGACATCGTCCCGCGCTCCGTCCGCAAAAAGTCGCGCGATATCGGCGCGGCCAAAGAATCGCTCGCCCGTCAGGGCGGTGGCACACCGTCCGATCGCGAGACCGCCGCTGCACTCGGCATCGATCTCGACACGCTCTGGAAGTGGGAAGCGGACTGCGAAGGCTCGGTGCACGTCCCCCTCGACCATGGAACCTCGAATGACGACGAATCATCGGGACCGTCGCCCTCCGAGATGCTCGCTGGCGCCGACGACTACGACGTGGAAGAGTCCATGACCTTCGACATGGAAGTCTCGGTCCTCCGCGACGCGCTGCAAAATCTCACCGAACAAGAACGCATCGTCCTCACGCTGTACTTCTACGAGGAACTCAAGTTGCACGAGATCGCCACCATCCTGGAACTCACCGAATCGCGGGTGAGCCAGATTCGCAGCAAGGCCCTAGGCAAGCTGCGCACCACCATGAAGCCGCTCCGAGAGCAAGTCGCATGAGCCGCGCCGAAATGTCGAACTACGCCTCAAGCGCCGTCGCCAGTTTCTTCTCCCCATTCGTCGTGCGTCGTCGTCGCAGCGCGCAGCGGACCGCCTATCGGACTGCCAAGGCGCTCGCCGCCACCGGCGCCGCCGTTGGCACGATCGCGCAGCGCACCGGACTCCCGCGCGACGTCGTCGCCATGCTGATCGCGGGCTGCACCATTTCGGCAGCTGCGCCCAGGAAGAACGTACCCGCCACCTCGACCCCAACGGCAGCATCTGCCGCTCGCCTGAACGTGCGCAGCACCAGCCTGCCCACCGGCCAGATTGCTAACCGCTTGAAAAACAACAACTTGCAGATTGGAAATCGTGGCACGGGTGTTGCACTAGCATAGAGCAACACTCGGAGGTCACGATGGGAATCGGTATCCGACCCACTGGGGTCGACAACGCAGCAGCAGCGCTTCGCTATCTCGAGCGCCGTCAAGAAGTCAGCGCGAACAACCTCGCAAACGTCAGCACCGACGGCTTCAAGGGGGAACGCGCCTTCGCGCGGCTCCTGGCCGACGGGAGCACACCAACGGCAGAGACCGCCACGGATCTCCGGGCCGGCGCACTCACCGCCACGAATAATCCGCTCGACCTCGCCATCTCCGGCAAAGGCTTTCTCGTGGTGCAGACTCCCACGGGCGAGAAGCTCACCCGAA